>DBDQ01000065.1:0-22410 GCA_002293665.1 Alistipes sp. UBA928
TAAACTTAACTGGTCTTGAACCAATATTAAAGAGGTGCGGCCACATTTTCTGCTGTCGGTGCCTGCGCTTGCAAAAAACTTCCGGAAGAACATCGAGGCGACGATTGCCAAGAAAGGGCGCTTCACCGAGCGGCTGTTCCGTCATGCGCTGCGCGTGGCCTATGCCTACAACAAAGACGGTTATCTGCGTGGCACGGGGTGGGCCGGGTTGTTGCGGCCGTTGGTGGCGCTCTACGACAAGATATTGTTCTCGAAGGTGCGCGAGGCTTTCGGCGGCGATCTCCGGTTCTTCATTGGCGGCGGCGCGTTGTTGGATAGCGAGTTACAGAGATTCTTTTACGCCATCGGGGTGCCCATGTATCAGGGTTATGGACTCTCCGAGGCTACGCCTGTCATCTCGACCAACTCGCCGCGCCATCATCGTTTCGGCTCGTCGGGGCGGTTGGTCGATCCGCTCGAAATGCGCATTGTGGATGAGGAGGGCCGTGACCTTCCCGTCGGCGAAAAGGGCGAGATGGTAGTAAGGGGCGAGAACGTAATGGCTGGCTACTGGCGCAATCCCGCGTCGACCGCCGAAACGGTGCGCGATGGTTGGCTTTATACGGGCGACATGGGGTATATCGGTGCAGACGGGTTTTTGTACGTGCTTGGCCGTTTCAAGAGCCTGTTGATCGCGAGTGACGGCGAAAAGTACAGCCCCGAGGGGATGGAGGAGGCGCTGGTCGAGAAGTCGCCATACATCGAGCAGGTGGTGATCTACAATAACCAGAGCCCGTTTACGAGCGCTTTGGTGGTGCCGGCCCGCGAGGCTGTGCTGAAGCATTTACGTGGGCGCGGGGTGGCCGAGAGTGAGCTGCCGGCAGAGGGGGTTCGCCTGATCGCCGCCGAGATCGCGAAATACAAGGTTGGGGGAGAGTTCGCCGGAGAGTTTCCCGAACGCTGGCTTCCGGCGTCGTTCGCCCTCATCGCCGAACCTTTCAACGAGTCCAATGGCTTGATCAACTCCACTATGAAGGTTGTACGCGGCAAAGTCGAAGAACGCTACCGCGACCGTCTCGACTACATCTACACTCCCGCCGGCAAAGATCCGCTAAATGAACCCAATCTTGCGGTGTTCAACTAAATATCCTCATCAAAACTGTAATATCCTATTTAGTATCATGGCACAGAAAGAGTTGGCGCGAATACCAAAAGTTCGTCCGTATGGGAGTTTCATCGAGACAAAACTTATATAGGTATGTAAAAAAGGCTTCCGGATGATGGAAGCCTTTTTTGATCGGGGACATCGAGATTTATTCGATGCGGCGGGCGCCGTCGGAGATGACGACTTCGATTATGCGGGGTGTGAGGCCGAATTTGGTGTTGAACCTGGCCTGAAGGTCGGCGAGGTAGGCTTCGGCCACCGATTCGCGCATCAGATGGATCACGCAGCCGCCGAAGCCTCCGCCCATCAGCCGCGCGCCCACGACACCGTCGTAGGCCTTGGCCGCGTCAACGATGAAGTCGAGCTCGGGCGTCGAGACATTATACAACTGCGACAGTCCGTCGTGTGTGGCGAACATCTTGGCGCCGAACTCGTCGTAGCGATCCGCGTCGAGATCGTCGCAGCCGTCGAGCAGCCGCTTGATCTCCTCCACAACATATAAACAGCGCCGGTACACGATCTCGGGCATTTCGTCCTTGTACTTGTTGAGCGTCGCAAGGTCGGTGTCACGCAGGCTCTTTACCTCGGGATGGTGCGCCGCAATAATCTCGACACCCTTTTCGCACTGTTCGCGCCGTTCATTGTACTCGCCGCCCGACAGGTTGTGTTTTACCATCGAGTCGACCAGTACTACGCGGTAGCCCTTCGCGGCGGGGTCGAACGGTTTGTACTCGAAACTCAGATCGCGGCAGTCGAGCTTCAGCACATGCCCCGCGCGTCCGTGCAGCGAGATGAACTGATCCATGATGCCGCACTTCACCCCGACGTAGTTGTGTTCGGTCATCTGGCCGATCACGGCCAGCTCGGCGAGTGTGAACCCGAGGCCGAACATGTCGTTGAAAGCGAAGGCGAAAGTGCTCTCCAGTGCCGCCGACGACGACATTCCCGCCCCAAGGGGCACGTTACCGCCGAATGTGGCGTCGATCGCAGGCACCTTGCAGCCCCCCCGTTTGGCCATCTCCTGCGCCACACCGTAGATATATTTGGCCCACTGCGGCTTGGGAGGCACATCTCCCGCGAGATCGACCGACACCTCGCTGTCGTAGTCGACCGAGTAGAGGTGCGACACGCTGCCCGAGGCGGGCTTGATGGCGGCGTAGATGCCTTTGTCGACCGCGCCNNCATGTTGTAGTCGGTGTGTTCGCCTATCAGGTTCACCCTGCCCGGCGATGTGTAGAGCGCGGCTCCGGAGCCGAATCGCTTTGCGAATTCCTTTTTTACCTTGTCGATCATAGTGTTTGTGTAGGGTTTAGCGTTATTGTCGGTTTTCTTGTCAGTATTCTATATCGGTCAAAAACAGTCCGTGGGCCGGGGCTCCGCCGCTCGCCCGGCTCAGGTCGCGCGCGTCGACGATGGTTGCGAACTCCTCCGGGGTGAGCTTTCCGCGCCCTACGTCGACCAGTGTACCCACTATCGCGCGCACCATGTTGCGCAGGAAACGGTCGGCGCGGATGGTGAAGGTGAGTTCTCCGTCTGTCTCCACTCTCCACCGCGCTTCGGTCACGCGGCAGATGTTCGTTTTGTTGCCCCCGCCTAATTTTGCGAAGGTGGTGAAGTCGCTCACCGTCGTCAGGTGGGCGGCGGCGCGGTTCATTGCCTCCACGTCGAGCGGCACCGTGTACTGCCATGCCGTGCCGGTGCGGAACGGGCTCTTGAACGGCACTATATAATAGGTGTACTCCCTGCCGCGGGCGTCGTACCTTGCGTGGGCGTCATCGGCCACGCGCCGTATGCCACCGAGGGCTATGTCGGGCGGCAGGATCGAGTTGGCGCGATGCAGGAAACCGGATTGCTTCGTTTTGCCCGCAATGACGGCGCCGTCGGCGATCTCCCGCTCCACATCGAAGTGAGCTACATAATAGGCCGCATGTACCCCCGTGTCGGTGCGGCCTGCGCCCGTAACCTCTATGTTGTTGCCAAGCAAAGTCGAGAGTGCCTCTTCGAGTGTTTGCTGCACCGTGGGAGCGTTCTTTTGTCTTTGCCAGCCGCGGTAGTTCGCTCCGTTGTATGATAATTCCAAAAAATATCGCATTTCGCTTCCGATTCTGGATTGCTTCCCGCTTCGTACCTCGCAGTCGCAATGACGGTACCCCTATTGGTATTTTGCCACCGTGTCGTAGAAGTCGGCCTTGTCCTGTTCGGTGAAGACTCCGGTGCGGAAGTAGACGAGTTCGCACTCGCGGGTGACGAACAGCAGGCAGAACTTGCCGTTGCAGTCGCCCAGTCCCCACGCTGTGCTCAACCTGCGGTTGTTGTCGGCGAGGTTCACCGAGGGTTGTCCGCGGGTTCGTCTTTCGGCTATCGCACGTACCAAAGCGTTGGGCAGGATGGTGTCCTTGAGGTTGATGATGGCGTAGGCCTGAATATTCGGGCTTTTCAACTCGGGGTGCCGCGCCTCGATCTCGGCCTGGAACTCGCGGTTCTGCCGGTGGGCGTCGGGATCGACGTAGAATATCATCATGTGTTTCGATCCGTAGTCGGCCAACCCCGTGGGATTTTTGTCGAGATCGGTGAGTTCGACGTCATCCACCCTCACGGGCAACACCGGCCCCTGCGTTTGCTGGGCCGCCGCCTCACCCGCAAGGATGACCGCGACTATGACCGGCAACCATCTCACGGCGGTGGATCATTGTTTCGCCTCGATGCAAAGCGTGGCGTGGGGTACTATGCGCAGGCGTTCCTTGGGGATAAGTTTCCCCGTTTCACGGCAGATGCCGTAGGTTTTGTTTTCGATGCGCACGAGGGCGGCTTCGAGGTGCTGTATGAACTTCAACTGCCGTTGCGCCAACCGTCCCGACTCCTCTTTGGAGAGGGTTGCGGCGCCCTCTTCCAACACTTTGAAGGTGGGCGAGGTATCTTCGGTGTCGTTGTCGGCCGAGTGGGTTATGGTCGAGCGCAACAACTCGTAGTCGGCCTTGGCCTTTTCGAGTTTATCGAGAATTATCTGCTTGAATTCGGCGAGTTCTTCGTCCGAATACCTTGTTTTTTCTACTTCAGCCATAGTATCGTAATTTTTTTTCGTATAAAACTAAACACAATATTTGAGACGGCCAAATATTTCCACAAAATTTTAAAGTTTCGTGATTGCGATACGCACCTCCGTCTCGTCGATCTCCACCGTTTGGGTGAACTTTCCGGCGGGGTGGGGCGATGTCGCCACTTTTAGGGCCAGAACCTGCGAAGCGATGTAGTCGCGCTGAGAATCGACGCTTTCGACCACGAACGGCAGGGCCTCGATCTCCACGGCGATCTTGTCTACAACTTCCAGGCCGCTCTCTTTGCGCAGGTTCTGAATTCGGTTGACGAGTTCGCGGGCGGTGCCCTCTTTACGGAGTTCATCGGTGACGGTAATGTCGAGTGCGACGGTGAGCGCTCCTTCGGTGGCCACCAGCCAGCCCGGCATGTCCTCGCTCGTGATCTCGAAATCGCCGCGTTCGAACTCCAGTGCCTCGCTCTCGACCGCGAGGGTCGTGTGTTCGTTCCGTTCTATGGCCGCGATTTGTTCCTGGGTAAGTTCGGCCACCATTGCCGCAATCTGTTTCATGCGACTGCCGTAGCGTTTGCCGAGCGTCTTGAAATTGGGTTTGGCACGTTTCACCACGAGTCCGGCCGTGTCAGTTATAAGTTCCAACTCCTTGACGTTCACCTCGCCCGCAATGAGCCCCGCCACCGCCTCGATGCGACGGGCCGCCGTCTCGTCCATCACCGGAACGACGATCCTCGACAGGGGTTGACGCACCTTGATGTTGACCTTGCGCCTAAGTGCAAGCACCATCGACGACACCTGTTGGGCAAGTGACATCATCTGCTCCAATTCGCTGTCGATGAGCGCCGTGTCGGCTTTCGGGAATGGCGCCAGATGCACCGAACCTTCGGTGTGTCGGCCACTGAGCTGGTTCAGATCGCACCACACGCGCTCGGTGATGAAAGGCGCGAAGGGTGCGGCGAGCGCAGCCACGGTTTCGAGACAGGTATAGAGAGTCTGGTAGGCGGCGAGTTTGTCGTCGGTAAGGCCGCCGCCCCAGAAACGCTTGCGATTCAGGCGCACGTACCAGTTCGACAGGTTCTCGCCCACGAACTCGGCAATGGCGCGGGCTGCCGGAGTAGGATCGTAGTCCTCAAGGCGCGCTGTCACCTCGGCGACGAGCGAGCCCAGTAGCGAGATTATCCACCGGTCGATCTCGGGCCTCTGTGCCACGGGTATTTCCGGCTCACGGCCCGTGAAGCCATCCACGTTGGCGTAGAGGGTGAAGAAGCTGTATGTGTTGTAGAGCGTGCCGAAGAATTTACGCCTCACCTCGTCCACTCCGTCGGCGTCGAAGCGCAGGTTATCCCACGGCTGCGAGTTGGTGATCATGTACCACCTGACCGCGTCGATGCCGTACCTGTCCATCATCTCGAACGGGTCGACGGCGTTGCCGAGGCGTTTCGACATCTTGTTGCCGTTTTTGTCCAACACCAGGCCGTTGGAGATGATGTTGCGGAACGCCACGCTGCCGTCGAGCATCGTAGCCAGTGCGTGCAGCGTGAAGAACCATCCGCGCGTCTGGTCGACACCCTCGGCTATGAAGTCTGCCGGGAAGAGTTTGCCCTTGAAGTCGTTGCCACTCACTTCGAAAGGGTAGTGCGCCTGGGCGTAGGGCATTGCTCCGCTGTCGAACCACACGTCGATCAGGTCGGTTTCGCGCTTCATCGGCTTGCCGGATGGCGAGACGAGCGTGATGTTGTCGACATAAGGCCTGTGCAGATCGACCGCCTCGTAGTTGGCTTTCGAGAAGTCGCCCTCACGGAACCCTGCGTAGGGGTTTTCGGTCATCAGGCCGGCGACCATGGCACGGTCTATCTCGGCGCTCAGTTCGGCTACCGAGCCGATGCACTTCATCTCGCTGTAATCGTCCGTGGCCCAAATGGGCAGCGGCGTGCCCCAGAAACGCGAGCGCGACAGGTTCCAGTCGACAAGCCCCTCCAACCACTTGCCGAAACGCCCGCTGCCCGTAGACTCTGGCCTCCAGCGGATGGTCTCGTTGAGCGCAATAAGCTGCTCTTTGCACGCCGTGGTGCGGATAAACCAGCTGTCGAGCGGGTAGTAGAGCACGGGCTTATCGGTGCGCCAGCAGTGGGGGTAGTTGTGCGTGTATTTCTCGATCTTGAATGCGCGCCCCGTGGCCTTCATATACACGGCGAGTTCCACGTCGAGCGGCTCGCGTTCGGGCGTGGCGTCGGGATCGTAGTCGTTCTTCACATATTTACCGGCAAACTTTTCATATTCGGCAACATTGACACTCGCGGCCACCCAGGCCGGATCGAGCTCGTCGATGCTCCAGAATCTGCCCCGGCGGTCGACCATAGGCTGGTTCTTTCCCGCGCGGTCAACCATGAACAGCGGCACGATGCCCGCCGCGGCTGCAACACGCATGTCGTCGGCACCGAACGTGGGGGCAATATGTACGATTCCTGTTCCGTCCTCGGTGGTGACGTAGTCGCCTGCTATCACGCGGAATGCCTCACCGTCGGGCGTCACCCAAGGCAGTAACTGCTCATAGCGCATCCCCACCAAATCGGCTCCTGACATCTCCTCGACTGTCTGAGGATCGTACTCACCGATGCTCTTTGCATAAGCTTCCACCCTGTCTTTTGCGAGGATCACGGCCTGCGGAGTGCCCGTGTAGGGATTGTTGTGGAATATCTTGACGTAGCGGATCGCGGGTCCAACGGCCAGAGCCGTGTTCGACGGCAGTGTCCACGGCGTGGTCGTCCATGCCAATATGTATGTCGGGATGTTGTGTTCGCCGCAACCCTCGAGACGGAACTGTGCCGTCACCGTTGTGTCCTTCACATCGCGGTAGCAGCCGGGTTGGTTCAACTCGTGGTTCGAAAGGCCAGTTCCCGCGGCGGGCGAGTAGGGCTGAATCGTGTACCCCTTATATAGCAGCCCCTTGTCGTAGAGTTGGCGCAACATCCACCACAGCGTCTCGATATATTTTGTGTCGCACGTCACGTAGGGGTCGCTCATGTCGACCCAGTAGCCCATGCGGCGCGTCATCTGCTCCCACACGCCGGTGTACTCCATCACCGCCTCGCGGCAGACGCGGTTGTAGTCCTCAATCGAGATTTTCGTTCCTATATCGTCTTTGGTAATGCCGAGTTTCTTTTCGACCCCGAGTTCGACGGGTAGCCCGTGGGTGTCCCAACCCGCCTTGCGCCGCACCATGAAACCCTGCGCCGTCTTGTAGCGGCAAAATATGTCTTTGATCGTGCGGGCCATCATGTGGTGAATGCCCGGCAGTCCGTTGGCCGAGGGGGGGCCTTCGTAGAAGACGAACTCGGGACAGTCCTTGCGTTCGGCCAAAGAGCGGGCGAAAGTCTTCTGTTCGTCCCACCGTTCGAGTACCCCGGCCGACAGGCCCACCAGATCGAGTCCCTTGTATTCCTTAAATTTGCTCATAAATTGCGTTCTCGTGAAAAATAACAAGAGGCAAAGATAACAAATTTTTCGTATCTTTGCGCGCTGAAAGTTTATCGAGAAAGAGCAGGATGACAATAGCGGATTTCGACGTGGTGATAGGGACGGCAGAGCATGCCCGTTACGCCGCCGCGATCGTGGAGGAGATGGCCGAGAGCGCCAAGGCGCGCGGCACCGGTATAGCCAGGCGCACGCCCGAGTATGTGGCGGGCAAGTTGGCAGAGGGTAAGGGAGTGATCGCCATACACCGCGAGACGGGTGAGTGGGCCGGGTTCACCTACATAGAGACCTGGGGACACGGGCGGTACGTGGCGAACTCGGGCCTGATAATCAACCCAAAGTTCAGGATGATAGGTTTGGCACGCGCCATTAAGACCAAGGCGTTCTTCCTGTCGCTCAAGTTATTTCCCGGAGCCAAGCTGTTCGGCCTGACGACTGGTTTGGCTGTGATGAAGATCAATTCGAAGCTGGGCTACCGTCCCGTGCCGTTCGCCGAACTGACCGACGACGACGCATTTTGGGAAGGATGCAAAAGCTGCGTCAACTACCCGATACTCGAGATGAAGGAGCGGCGCAACTGTCTCTGCACAGCTATGTTGTTCGACCCCGAGGTCGACCACGTGCAAACCTCGATGAAGGCGAGCGAGTTGTTCAACATAATGGAAGACATAAGTAAAGTAAAGCCAAAGATATGAAAAAAGTTGTTTTGGCGTTCAGCGGGGGGTTGGATACCTCTTACAGCGCCGTTTACCTCCACAAGGAGATGGGGCTCGAAGTCCACGCTGCACTGGCCAACACCGGCGGTTTCAGCGCCGAAGAGCTCGCACGCATCGAGAGCCGCGCCCGTGCGCTGGGTGTGGCGAGCTATCGCGTGCTCGACGTGACGCAACAATACTACCAGAAGCAGATTCGCTACATGGTTTTCGGCAATGTGCTCAAGAACGGCACTTACCCTATCTCGGTTTCGTCGGAACGCATCTCGCAGGCGGCATCGGTGGCGGCTTACGCGCGGGAGATCGGCGCCGACTACTTGTGCCACGGCTCCACCGGTGCGGGCAACGACCAGGTGAGATTCGACATGATATTCAACATTCTCGCCCCCGAGATCAAGATCATAGCCCTGATACGCGAGAAACGCCTCACGCGCGAAGAGGAGATCGAGTATCTGCGGGCCAACGGGGTCGATTTCGACTTCAAGAAGGCCGAATACTCGATCAATCAGGGACTGTGGGGTACGTCGGTGGGCGGCAAGGAGACCCTCACCTCATCGCAGACACTGCCCGAGGCGGCCTATCCGTCGCAGCTTACGGCCGGCGGGTCGCGCCGTGTGACGCTTACTTTTGATAAGGGTGAGTTTGTGGGTCTCGACGGCAAGCGTTTCGAAAACCGTGTCGAGGCGATCCGCGCGCTCCACGCCGTGGCCGCACCCTACGCCATAGGCCGCGACATGCACGTGGGCGACACCATCATCGGCATCAAGGGCCGGGTGGGTTTCGAGGCCGCCGCGCCACTTATCATCATCAAAGCCCACCACATGCTAGAGAAACATACGTTGGCCAAGTGGCAGCTGTTTTGGAAAGACCAGATTTCGGCCTTCTACGGCAATTGGCTGCACGAGGGACAGTACTTCGATCCCGTGATGAGGGACATCGAGGCGTTCCTCGAGTCGTCGCAGCGCACAGTCTCGGGCGATGTGTTCGTCGACCTGCATCCCTACCGTTTCGTGGTCGTCGGCGTCGAGTCGCCACACGACCTGATGACGTCGAAGTTCGGCGCCTACGGCGAGGTGATGAGCGACTGGACAGGCGAGGACTGCGAAGGTTTCGCCAAGATTTTCGGGTTGCAGAATGTTATCTGGCACCGGATCAACGAGACGGAGTAACTTCGTCGCAGATTGTAAATAATAAAGCCGTCCCGCGAAAATGGGACGGCTTATTATTTTTACTTACTGCCACACTAACCTGCAGCTATTCTCCGTACAGGCGGGCTCTGAAGCCATACTCGCCATTGTCATCGGAGTAGGCTCTTACCCTGGCCAGGTATCTTTTGCCGCGCTCTACTTCCTGCATGATACGGGCGTTGGTATCCTCGCCGCTGTCATCGTCCGAAGCGATCTTTTCGTATGTCTCGGCGTCGTACAACTCCAATACGAGATCTATCGAGCCGTAGGTCTCCATGACCAACATGCCGTTGGAGTCGGGAGTCAGCAGGAAGAGATCGCGGCCGCTGCCGAGTCTCTGCCTCACTGTCTCGGCGGCGTTTACATTTCCGAGCGCGTATGGAATGGGGTCGCCCAGGCTTTCAGAGCTGACCTCAAATCCGTATGAGCCGGTTCTTTCGGATGAATATCCTTTCACTTCCGCGATATACCTCTTTTCCGGCCGGAGAAAGTATCTGATCAGGGCGTTGGTGTCATCACCGTCGTCGTCGTTCGAGGCGAGCTCTTCGCGTGTGTCGGCGTCGTAAAGGGTCAAGTAGGTGTCGGTTTCGCCAGTGGTTTTGATCACCATACTTGAGGCAGTGTCGGTCTCGATAAGGAACCAGTCGTGGTCACCGGAGTGTATGGTGCGGTGCATCGGCACATCCATGCTGTACGTTACGGGAGCCTCCCAGCTGTCGGTCTCCCATTCGTCGGCCATAACGGAGGATGATGAACTGCTGCTGTCGCCGCTGCCGGAAGAGAGCATCGCTGTGATGCTCCGGTTCATTGCTAAATCCGTCCTGATCTGCGAAACCAAAGCATTATTTTCCCTACGCACAAGGCGGGTGTAGACCCTCAGGAGTTCGCCGATGCGGACTATATCGCCCGAGATCACCCATTGGGCGCCGCCGCCCGACGCCAGTGTGAACGAGCGGATGGGAATGTCTGCGAGTTCACCTGTTAGTTGGTTGACGAGATAGGAGCTGAACGGAGTGCTGCCGTTCATGTAGGTGAATTGGCCGACAACCACTGTTGTGGCTCTCTCTGCGGTAAGTTTCCTTGCCAGTTCAGCCGACAGGGATTTGATGGCGTTGTCGGTTTGTTGGAGTTCTTCAACGGTGGTTTGTGCACGCAGCGCCCCGGAAAGCGCTACGAAAATTGCGAAAAATATGAACTTTTTCATAGAATTAAGTAGGGGGTTTTTGATTAAAAATATCAGGACAATGTTAAGCATAATAGGCGACACTTGCAAATTTTCGGTAGAAAATCCCTACCTTTGCTCTTTATCTAACATATCATTTGGTCATGGTGAAAAAAGTGGGAATAATCGGCGGTGCGGGGTATACCGGCGGCGAGGCGATACGAATTTTGTTGAACCACCCGGGGGTGGAGCTTGCCTTTGTGCAGAGCGCGTCGAACGCCGGGAATTTGCTGTCGGATGTGCATACCGACCTTGTGGGCGACACGGAGATGCGTTTTTCGGCCGAGGCGGTGGGTGAGGATGGTTCCGGGGCCGATGTGCTTATAATCTGCGCGGGTCATGGCGATGCGCGCAGGTGGCTGGAGGCCAACCCGGTGGCGGCGGACGCGAAGATCGTCGATCTTAGTCAGGATTTTCGACTCGGCCGGAACGCCGGCAACGAATTTAGCTACGCAAAAAGTGATGGCGGCGGTATCGGCGTGCGACGGTTTGTTTACGGCCTTCCCGAGATGAACCGCGCGAAGATCGCGGCGGCCGACAGCATTGCCAATCCCGGTTGTTTTGCCACCTGTCTGCAATTAGGAATGCTTCCGTTGGCGGCGGCTGGTCTGCTGACAGGAGATGTGCATATCTCAGCCACAACCGGCTCGACCGGTGCGGGCCAAAAGCCGACAGCCTCGACCCACTTCAGTTGGCGGGCGAACAACCTGTCGGCGTACAAGGCTTTCGACCACCAGCATCTTCATGAGATAGGGGAGAGTATCCTCGGTTTGCAGCCGGGGTGGGATGGTGAAATCCTGTTCATTCCTACCCGCGGGGCCTTTACGCGCGGTATTTTCGCCACGATCTATACCGACAGCGAGTTGAGTGCCGCGCAGGCTGTTGAGTTGTACCGTGAGTTTTATCGCGATGCCGTGTTTACTCATGTGAGTGATCGCCCGCTCGACCTCAAACAGGTGGTGAACACCAACAAGTGCCTTGTGAGGGTCGAGAAGCACGGCTCGAAGCTGTTGATCACCAGCATGATAGACAATCTGCTGAAAGGCGCCAGCGGTCAGGCCGTGCAGAATATGAACCTGATGTTGGGCCTCGACGAACGCGCCGGCCTGAGGCTCAAAGCCACTGCGTTCTAACCCACCGATCTTTGACTACAAAGCCTATATGGGCGGTGCGATCGTGCTGTTGCTCGGCTATTCTGTTACGAAAGTGGATTGGTCTGCTGAAATTTTTCAAGGAGGAGAAAGAGGATTCTCCGAAGATGAGATGGACGACGAAATAAATGATGAAATAAAAGATTTATTATGAAGATGTTCGATGTTTACTCGGTGCACGATGTTTCGATCGTGACGGGTCGCGGGTCGTGGGTTTACGACGCAAAAGGGGACAAATATCTCGACATGTACGGCGGCCATGCCGTCATCTCGGTCGGCCACTCGAATCCCGACTATGTGGAGGCGGTGACGGGTCAGTTGGGGCGCCTCGGTTTCTATTCCAACTCGGTGGTTATAAGCCAGCAAGCCGAGCTTGCCGAGGCTCTCGGGAGTGTTTCGGGACTTGGTGGCGATTGGCAGCTTTTTCTCTGTAACAGCGGTGCTGAGGCCAACGAGAACGCGCTGAAACTCGCGTCGTTCCACACAGGGAGGCGAAAAGTGATTTCGGTGGGCGGCGCGTTTCACGGACGCACCTCGCTGGCAGTTGCGGCGACCGACAACCCGAGCATCGTCGCTCCGATCAATGAGAGTAACAATGTGATATTCACGACGTTCAACGACCTTAATGCGCTCGAACAGGCGTTTGCTACGGCGGCTTCCGATGGTGGGGTTGCGGCGGTGATCGTCGAGGCGATACAGGGCGTCGCGGGGATCAAGGTCGTGGAAGTCGAATTTCTGCGCGCCGTTCGCAGCCTGTGCGACAAGCACGGTGCGGTCTATATCGCCGACGAGATACAGTGCGGATGCGGGCGAACGGGGCGCTATTTTGCGACCGATTGGGCTGATATTCGGGCAGACATATACACGATGGCGAAGGGTATTGGCAATGGCTTCCCGATGGGTGCGCTTGCCATTGCGCCCCACATCAAGCCGCGAAAAGGGATGCTCGGCACAACTTTTGGAGGCAACCAGTTGGCTTGCGTTGCGGCGACGGCTGTGGCGTGTGTCATCGAGCGTGACGGGCTGATGAACAACGCTTTCGAGGTTGGCGAATATCTGATGAGCGAACTGCGTAAAATTCACGGCATCAGAGAGGTACGTGGTCGCGGCCTGATGATAGGCATTGAGCTTAATCCCGATTTTGAGAGTGTTGCTACCAAGTTGTTGTTCGGTCAGCATGTGTTCGTAGGCACGGCCTCGGGTGGTCGCGTGATCCGGTTGCTGCCTGCGCTGAATGTGTCGCGTGCTGAAGCCGATGTGGCCCTTGCTGCTATTCGCAAGGTGTTGACACCTAGTTGTTGAATAGCTGTTGACGCGTTGTTGGAAACCGTCGATAGCTGTTGATAACCATTGCCGATTGTGGAAGACCTGTGGATGACTGTCGATAACTGTTGATAATTGCTTGGGAACAGCCGGAAACTGTAAATAATTGTTGATAACTGTCGGTTGGTGTGAGTTAATATATTGATTTATAAGCGATAAACAAATGTTGAAAATTGTAAAAATAGGCGGTAACATTGTTGATAACCCCGCAAAATTGCAGGCGTTTTTGGCCGATTTCGCCGCGCTCGAGGGCGACAAGATACTCGTCCACGGCGGCGGGAAAGTGGCCACGGCCATATCGGCGGCGCTCGGCATCGAGACGACCATGATCGACGGCCGCCGAGTCACCGACGCCCGAACGCTCGAGGTGGTGGCGATGGTCTACAACGGCATCAACAAACAGATTGTTAGCGCATTGCATGGTCTCGGATGCAACGCTGTAGGGCTGTGCGGAGCCGACGGACGGCTGATCGTTTCGCGGCGCCGGGCTCCCGAGCCTGTCGATTACGGGTTCGTGGGCGATCCTGTCACGGTCAACAGCGGGTTTGCGCGGCAGCTGATCGCCGCGGGCCACACGCTTGTCGTCGCCCCGATAACTCTCGACGTCGATACGGGCGGACTTCTCAACACGAATGCCGACACGGTTGCTCAAACTATTGCTGTCGCAATGTCTTTATTTTCAACAGAAAATGCCGCGTCGGAGCTTGTTTATTGTTTTGAAAAACAGGGCGTTATGCTCGATGTGGACGATGACACCTCGGTGATTCCCTATATAGACAGGGCGCATTTCGCTGAACTGAAATCTTCAGGCGCCGTTCACAGCGGCATGCTGCCCAAGCTCGAAAATGCTTTTCGCGCGCTCGACGAAGGGGTCGGCCGGGTGGTGATCTGTGCGGCCGAAAACATCGCGAAACCGGGCTACGGTGGCACGACGATTGGCCGGAATCGGAACGCCGACGGCAGATTTTGAGTTTCTGCTAAAAACAATGCTTTCAGTTGTGGATTATGAAAATACTGACAGGCAGACAGATACGCGAGGCCGATAGGGCAACAATCGAGCGCGAACCCATCTCGTCACTCGATCTGATGGAACGCGCGGCTGCAGGAATCGCCCGGTGGATCGCGGCGAATGTCGATGACGCCAGCCGGTTGCTATTTTGCTGTGGCAAAGGCGGTAACGGTGGTGACGGACTCGCCGTGGCGCGTATTTTGGCGACGTCGGGGTACGAGTGTGCGGTCTTTTTGGCGGCTGCTCCCGGCGAGTTTTCCGACGACGCGCGGGCGAATCTTGCATGCCTGCCACAAAGTGTAAAGGTCTTCGATGTAACGGCTGAACATCCTGATATTGAGCCTGATGCGGTATTGATAGATGCCTTGTTGGGTGTTGGTGTTGCGGGCAAAGTGCGAGAACCGGTGTGTGGTATCATCGAATGGATCAACTCACTGTCTAACAGTGTGATTTCCATAGACATACCTTCAGGAATGCAGACGGAGTGGGGGAGTGCCGACTCCGGGAATCACTGCATTATCCGTGCCGGGACGACTCTCACGATAGGTTTCCCAAAGTTGGCCATGTTGCTGCCAGAGACGGGCGAATATACTGGTAATGTGATGGTTATCCCTATCGGGCTTGACGAGGAATACCTCGATGCCACCGCCACACCGTTTTATTATATAACGCGAGAGTGGGTCGACGGCCTGCGGAAGCCGCGCACAAAGTTCTCACACAAAGGCGATTATGGGCACGCGCTACTGGTGGGTGGTTCGGCCGCCATGCCCGGAGCCGCGATCCTTGCCGTGGGCGGTGCATTGCGCTCCGGATGCGGTTTGGTCACGGCGCATATTCCTAAAAATGAGCGATTTGCTCTCACTGCAAACCATCCGTCGGCCATGTTGAGCCTCGATGAAGGTGGCTGTTTCACGGCGTTGCCCACTGCCCTCGAGCGATTCTCGGCGATCGGGGTAGGCCCCGGGCTTGGTCGCGATCCAAAAACCGTTGACGCTCTTCGGAAATTGCTTGCCGCAGTATCGTCTCCGCATGATAAAAACCTGTCGGTTCCGCTCCGGGAAATCCCATTGGTACTGGATGCCGACGCGCTGAATATCGTTGCTGAAAATCCTGATTTGCAATCTTTTATCCCCTCGGGTTCGGTGTTGACACCTCATCCGGGCGAATTACGAAGGTTGGTCGGCGAGTGGCGCACAGATAAAGAAAAGTTGGAAAAAGCGTCGACTTTGGCGCGCGAGACCCGTAGCATTGTTATAGTAAAGGGCGCACACTCAGTAGTTTGCACTCCCGATGGCCGGTTCTTGTTCAACTCGACCGGTACTCCCGGCATGGCAAAAGGAGGCTGTGGTGATGTGCTCACGGGTTTGATAACCGGGCTGATGGCCCGTGGATTCGATGCCGAAACAGCCTCCATAACAGGTGTTTATCTCCACGGCAGGGCAGGGGAGAGGGCAGCCCGAAGATATGGTGAGGAGGCGATGAACGCCGGCGATCTCGCAAAATTTTTACAACCTGCGAAAAATTCGTATCTTCGTACTCGCAGAAAAAGTTTCGATTGACAACTAAAACAAACTAAAACGCTTAAACACAGATAATTATGGCAAGTCTGAGAATGCTCAAACGGGATATTGACTACCTGCTGGACGAGGTGGTGACTGACAGTTATCTTTCGCTCTACTTCCATCCCGAGCACAAAGATGCGATCGTGGGGGTGATACGCGATGCTGTTGATCTTCGTAATTCACTCTATGACAGAGCGAACCATCCGATCGAGAAGAAGAGCGGAAGTCTTGTTCGCAAGCACTATGCGGCGGTGCGTCGCGACATGTTCGACGGTATCGACCGTCTTTTCATCCGTCTGAGCGAGGTTGGAAAGGACTGAACCCTACCGGGCCTAATCTAACTTAACTGAACACCGGCGTGGTGAGTTGAATCACGCGAAATACCTCCTGTTGGAGGTATTTTGTTGTGTATCGCCATATGCACATGTGCTTTATTTTTTTTATTACATTAAATGCAAAATGAAGATAAAATATTTTTTATATGGCGTCTGTTTGTGTGTGATTTTTGATTGTTTCGGAATGTAAAGTTCGAGGAAGATATTATTTATAGTTTACCATAGATTGTAATTATGGCTTTGCTGTTTATTGTCACTCTATTTTTCGAAAAAATTAAAAATCAGCAGTTTAGATAAGTGGCGACTTGATGGAGAAATATGTATTTAATGTTGTGTCTGTTTGTAAAATAATGGACATTGTGGTGAATGATGAAGTAAAAAATTAATTAGAAGCGCCGAAAATATCTTACAGCGACATCTGATTCAATTGTCTGCACGTGTTTATTGTGCAATATTGACATTATGTTAAATACATGAGGTGTATTATGTCGTACTTGAGCGCCGCTTTTGGTTTGGGAAAATGTGCAACAGCATTTTTCATTATATACGAAGATAATATTATTTTTGCACTCGGTAAAAGAAAATAGAGACCTATGGATTTCCGCAAAGCCACCACCGACGACTGCGATCTGATCAATTCCATCGCGCGCCAGATTTGGGCGCCCACCTATGAGCACCTGATGTCGCCCGAGCAGCTTGTCTACATGTTCGACATGATGTACTCGCCCACCAATCTACTGCACGCGATGACCGAAGGTGGGCAGACTTTCATGATCTTCTCGCACGAGGGACGCGACGTGGGGTATGTGTCGTATGAGACGCTGCCCGACCACGACTTCTATCTCCAGAAGATATACCTGTTGCCCACGCTTCAGGGCCGCGGGTCGGGTCGCCGCATGCTCGAGTTGCTGCTCGACCATCTGCGCTCGCTCGATCCTGCCGCCAGGCGCCTGGGGCTCAACGTCAACCGCCAAAACCTCAAGGCGGTGTGGTTCTATCTGCGCAACGGATTCGAGATCATGCACCGCCGCGATCACCACATAGGAAATGATTACTACATGAACGACTATGTGCTCGAACGCGACATCTGAAACAACAATACTACTATAACTTTTTTTAACTAATCCCCCAAATTTTTATCATGAAGAAACTCTTGTTATCCCTCGTGTTCGGCGTAGCGCTGACACTTGTTTCCATTCCGGTGGCACACGGAATGATTATTTACAGCACTGGCGAACAGATGGATATATTCCAAAAGCTGCCTGCCGAATTTGAGTTCGACGACGGTGACCACATGAATTTGGGCGTCATGTACAGCCAGTTCTCGATTTTTTGGATTCCGGTCTGGAACTACGGCGAGACGAAATGGGTCTGGTCTAACGACGCCGCAGACGCATATAACGACGATGTCTCCGAGGAGGAACTCGAACTCCTACGTACCGAGTTGGGCTACGATATTCCCGACGAGCCGCGCATAGGTTTCTGGAACCGCATAGGCGGCAAACTGGTCTGGACCGCAGTTATACTGTTCGTCGTTCTGTTTGGCAGGAACAAGAAAAAAGACGACGAGGAATACCCGATGGCCCGGAACGAGGAGCCCGTCGCCGAAAATCCGACGGAGTACGCGGGGTAGTTGCCTCGCACGCACGCACAACAAAAATGCGCTCCTTGCGGGAGCGCATTTTTGTTGTCTTGTTTGTCTCGATTAAAAACCGTTATTCTTCCACGGGAGCTGCCGGAGTATCTTCGGCCGGAGCAACGGGAAGCTGTTCGGGCACCTGGTTGGGAATCACCTCGTTGCCACCTGTTTCGAGGCCGTTAATGATGGCGTTTTCTATGCCCGTGCGGCTGCGCTGCACCCTGTCTGAGGGCATGGTCATGGTGGCGGCGAGGCTCAGCACGAGGATAGCTATGGCGAGGCCCCAAGTCGACTTTTCGAGGAAGTCGGCGGTCTGCCTCACGCCCATCACCTGGTTCGACGCGCCGAAGTTTGCAGCCATCCCGCCCTTGGGACTCTGCGACAAAACGGCAAGGATAAGCAGTACGCTCGCAATGAAAATCAATACTATACAGGCTATATACATCTTCTTGTCTATTAATTTCGTGGCGCAAATATAGTGTAAGTTTCGTAATTACGCAAATTATCGCGCGCCTTTTAATATATGGTCGATTTTTTCGGCCTCGGCTACAAGGCCCTGTGCGCGGTAGATTTCGGCGAGTTCGGAGGTCACCATCTCCGGGGCGATGTCGACTTCGACCTTCACTTCGCTCACGTTGTCGGTGGGGACTATGCGGTAGCCGCCGTGCTCTATGAAACGGTCTATCAGATCTTTTTTGTTTACCGTGACCACTCCGTCGGGCTGTGCCTGCCTCTCCTCCTTGGGCGGTACGGTTGACCAGAACATGAGCGGCAGCACGAGCACAGGATCGGGCTCGCCGGTAAGCAGAGCGCGTGCCCGTCGCGCCGTGGTGAACCATTCGTGGAGGTCGATAAGCCGATTGAGATCGCGTCTCGATGGAGCCGCCTCCCCCCGTCCCGCTATGTATTCGTTCAGCGAGGCCATTGCATCACCATTGCGCCACAGCGGCGTTGAAGATATTCTCGACGAGCGTTTCGACCAGTTCGTCGACCAACTGGTTGTCGGCACCCGGCCGGGCGTCCACCGAGTAGTCTACGTAAGCCGAGAACGATTGCCGGCCGGTGAAACTCAACTCGGGCTGAACGGTGTTGGTGAACATCACCTGCACGGTGACGGTCATGCGGTTGGATATCGCGCCCTCGGTCTGACCGTCGCCCGCTGCACCGATGGCCGAGGGGGCCTCGACGGCCGAGATGATGTCGCCCTCGAATGCAAGATCGCCACCCTCGGGCACCATCGTGAGCCTCGTCTGACGAATGAATCGGTCGCGCAACCCCTCCGTCAGTGCGTTGGCCAACGTGGGGAACTCGGCGGTGTTATTGGGAATATAGGTGACGCTGAACGTCGTGGCGGCATCGGGAATGCTCGCTCCCGAGAACGAGTAGGTGCCGTTCAGCCCCAACAGCGAGGCGATATGCGAACAGCCGCTCAATCCCACAAGCAGCCCGGCGAGCATAAGCGCCACGGCTGTTTTTTTGAATGATCTCATCATGTTTCGATCCCTAATTCTTTGATTTTCCTGTATAACGTGCGTTCGGAGATAAACAGCATGCGCGCCGCCTCTTTTCTTTTGCCGCCCGCGCGTTGCAGCGCCCTTACGATCGCCTCGCGCGTGGCCTCGTCCTTGGTCATGGGGTCGGAGACGTCGCCGGCGGGAATCTCCTCGCTCTCGTCGATGGTTTCGGCGGGAACACCCACGGCGGTACCGTATTGCGACATGCCGGCCCTCGATGGAAGAAGTCCCGCCACCTCGCTGTGCGACACCGTAGCCGAGAGTTCTTCGCCCCGGCGGCGCAACTCCTCTATCGAGCGGCGTACCTCGGCTATGTCGGCCCTCATGTCGAACAGTATGCGGTAGAGTATCTCGCGTTCATCGCCGAAAGTGTGTCCCCCACTCCCCTGCCCCGCCACGAAGGTCATGGCCCCGGCGGCGGGCTGGTCGTCGGGCAGATAGCGGTGCAGAATGGCGGCACTGATGACCCTCACCTGTTCGACGGCCGATATTTGTTCGGCCACATTCTTTAGTTGGCGCACGTTGCCGGGCCACGAGTAGCTCTCCAACAGCAGGCGCGCCTCGGCGTCGAGCTGAATTACCGGCATGCGGTACTGGGTGGCTATGTCGGCGGCGAACTTGCGGAAGAGCAGGAATATATCTTCGCGCCGCTCCCTGAGGGGCGGTACGGCGATGGGCACGGTGTTGAGCCGGTAGTAGAGGTCTTCGCGGAAACGCCCCGCGGCCACGGCGTCGGGCAGATGCTTGTTGGTCGCGGCCACCACGCGAACGTCTGTTTTCTGGCTACGCGACGACCCGACCCTGATATATTCGCCCGTTTGGAGTACCCGCAACAGACGCACCTGAGTGGCGAGCGGCAACTCGGCCACCTCGTCGAGAAAGATCGTGCCCCCGTCGGCCTCCTCGAAGTAGCCCTTGCGCGCCTCGACGGCTCCGGTGAACGCCCCCTTCTCGTGGCCGAACAACTCGGCCTCGATGGTTCCCTCGGGGATCGCGCCGCAGTTGACCGCCACATATTTACCGTGTTTGCGCGGGCTGTAAGCATGGATCACCTGTGGAAAGAATTCTTTCCCCACACCGCTCTCGCCCGCCACCAGCACGCTCAGGTCGGTGGGTGCTACGCGCAGCGCCACTTCGAGTGCGGCGTTCATCTTTTCGCTCGTTCCGATTATTCCGAAGCGGTGCTTAACTGCCTGTATCTCTATTTCAGCCATCCGTTTTGGGGTTATTTCGACAGGAAAGGCATATTGCCCGACGACATTCCGACCACCAGAGCCACAAGCGCGATGGCGGCGGCGATCATCGCCACGATCAGTATCGTGTCCATGCGTGAGGGTTTTGCGGTTCTCTTTCTATTGCGGCTTGCAGGTGCCGCGCGCACCGGAGATTTTGCCTGTGGCCTGCTGCCGGGGCGCGAATATCCCTCTTTTACAGGAGAAGTGGCGGCCGGCTTGCCAGCCGACGGTGGGGGCGTCGACGGAGTGGTTGCAGGCCGGGCGGCAGCCGGCAAGTCGGTGTTCCTGGTCTCGAACAAGCTCTCCTGCACGGCCGTCTCCTTCACCGGGCGTGCCGGTGCAGTGTGGTTGAACTTGTAGGCCCCCTTGTGGTCGAGGCCGAGTGTGCCGAATCCTTCGATGGTGGCACTGCCGTGACGCTCAATGGCGTTGCGGGTCTCGAAAATGAAACGGTCGATCATTGCCATTGCCTCGAGTTCGGAGAGACCGCCGCGGTCTTCGACCAACTCGCTGAGGGTCTTGTCGTCTCCACGCAATAAATCGACAAAAATAATATCGCTGCCATCCTGGGCGCTTTCGCGTCTCATGAACGTTCCGAATCCCGGCACGGTGAGCTTTCTGGCGCCGCCCTCCATGTGGTCGCGTATGACTTTTCCTACCATAGACGGCAAAATTACAACGTTTCGTGCGAATATCCAAAATAATGAAATATCTTTGCATTTCGGGACGTGCGACAATCCGCGCGAGCCGGATCGGAATTTTTGAGACAATGTAGACGAGTTGAGTATATGAAGAACAAGTATATCGACCTTATCGAACAGACGTTCGAATTCCCGCAGGAGGAGTTCACGGTGGAGGACGCCGAGCTCAATTTTCACGACGTGCCTCTGATGGATCTGATCAAACAGTACGGCACGCCGCTCAAGATCACATACCTTCCGAAGATCTCGCAGCAGATCAACAAGGCCAAACGCCTGTTCAACGTCGCGATGGCAAAGGTGGACTACCGCGGCTCCTACAACTATTCGTACTGCACCAAGAGTTCGCATTTTTCGTTCATCCTCGAGGAGGCGCTAAAGAACGACATCCATCTCGAAACATCGTCGGCCTACGACATCCACATCATCAACTCGCTCTATGAGGAGGGGCTCATCGAGAAGGACACCTATATAATATGTAACGGTTTCAAGCGCCCGCAGTATGTCGAAAACATCGCCGCGCTCGTCAACTCGGGCTTCGTGAACACCGTGCCCATACTCGACAACAAGGAGGAGCTCGACCTGTTCGAAGGCATACTCGAAAAGCGCTGCAAGATAGGTATACGCATTGCGGCGGAGGAGGAACCAAAGTTCGATTTCTACACCTCGCGCCTCGGTATCCGCTACAACGACGTGCTCGAACTCTACAAACAGCGCATCAAACAGAACAAAAAATACGAGATGAAGATGCTTCACTTCTTCATCAACACCGGCATCAAAGACACGGCCTACTACTGGAACGAGCTCAACCGGTGTGTCAATCTCTACTGCGAGCTGAAAAAGATATGTCCCGAGTTGGACTCATTGAACATCGGTGGCGGCTTTCCGATCCGCACTTCGCTCGGCTTCGAGTTCGACTACGAGTATATGGCCGAGGAGATCGTGGCGCAGATCAAGAATATCTGCAACTCACAGGGGATCGAGGAGCCCAATCTGTTCACCGAATTCGGCTCGTTCACCGTGGGCGAGAGCGGCGCGGTGCTCTACTCCATAGTGAACCAAAAACAGCAGAACGACCGCGAGTTCTGGTACATGATCGACAGTTCGTTTATCACGACGCTGCCCGACACTTGGGGCATCCACCAGCGCTACATC
>DBDQ01000065.1:22425-25620 GCA_002293665.1 Alistipes sp. UBA928
TGACGTGCGACAGCGAGGACTATTACAGCGGCGAGGCACACACTAACGCCATCTTCCTGCCCAAACTGACGAACGGCAATCCCCAATATATAGGCTTCTTCCACACGGGAGCGTATCAGGAGTCACTGGGCGGTTTCGGCGGCATCCAACACTGCCTCATCCCCGCACCCAAGCACATCATAATCGACCGCGACAAGGGCGACACCGAATACTACACCCGCCTGTTCGCCAAAGAACAGTCCTATCGCTCGATGATGAGAATACTCGGGTATTGACACCCGGTTTTTTGGGGGAAACATTGATCCAAATCAAGAAATCACTTGCCCGGGCAATAGCTCGGGCGGTATTGCGTTATGGTTGTTGAATTTTAACCCTTAAAACTTTTATTAATTATGAAAAATGCTTTTTTGTTTTCGGCGCTCGCGGTTGCCGCACTTGCAATGACAGGTTGCGACAAAGGCGGAGATGAAATGCCGCGTTTGGCCTTCACCAAAGAGTTTGTCGTCGAGAACAAGACCGATCGCGAAATCACCGTGTCGTTCGATCCCGAGAGCTACAAGGGTACCGGCAGCAACGGTCATGGCTACACCGGTTATACCGAGTGGTGGAACGGATTCGCAGTCAGCTCCTCTTACGACTACAACCCTTACGGCTATTACAACGGCTCCGAGGATGAAATTGTCACCCTGAAGATCGCTCCCGGCGAAAGCACGATGGTGTTTTTCGAAGGATGGGTCGAGGCGACAGGCCACCGAGGTAACCTGCTCGACTTTATCGAGCCTGGAAAGTCGATGCCTTACGGAGACGACACCGGCACGGCGAATTACGTGTATCCCTACGCGATGACGGTCGGCGGTGAGGCGGTCGCAAGCGCCATCTGGATGCGCGAGCAGTGGTCGTATTTGTTGACCACCAACCACTCCGGCTCGGTCTACACTCTCTCCGTCACCGACGAGTTGCTCGCCCGACTGGCCGCTCCGACGCCCGGCTCCGGGCAGCCCTCCCCCACTCCGCAGCAGTAGCAGGCCCGACTGGCGCAAGTTTATCAACTTGTGCCCTCTGCCTCCTGAAAAAACCGCCCGGAATTCCCCTCCGGGCGTTTCTATTTCTTGAAGGCAAAGAACACCGCACCCACGAGCAGTGCGAACGAAATGAGGTGGTTCACGCGGAAAGTCTCGCTGCGAAACACGATCAGCGTGAACACCGTGAAGACCGACAGCGACACCACCTCCTGAATGATCTTGAGTTGGATGAGCGAGAAAGGTCCGCCGTCGCCCGTGAAACCGAGCCGGTTGGCCGGCACCTGGAGACAGTACTCGAAGAAGGCGATGCCCCAACTTATGAGTATGAGCGCGATCAGGGGCAGATGTCCTCGGCCCGCGGAGGGAGCGAATTTGAGGTGTCCGTACCACGCGACGGTCATGAATATGTTTGCGGCCACCAGCAGGCCGACGGTGTAGAGTGCTTTCATGGAGAGCGGTTTATGAAAAAATCGCGACAAAAGTATGAAATATTTTGCCTCCGGGGTTTGGAGATAACAATTTTTCGCTTACCTTTGCACTCGCTTTCGAAAGCAACCGAGGGAGTTTAGCTCAGCTGGTTCAGAGCATCTGCCTTACAAGCAGAGGGTCGGCGGTTCGAATCCGTCAACTCCCACACTAAAAATCAAGCGGTTACGAGGTTTCGTAGCCGCTTTTTCTTTTACCCTTGCATACAATTTGCATACAAAGTCGCGGTAATTATTTCGATCTTGTTCGATGGGGTTTCGGGGTTGGCTGGCTTGTTCGCGGATAAGATTGCCGCATATGTTGTTGCCGGTTTGCTCACGGAGCCGTCGCCGCACCACCCCATTGTCATTTGGTAGCGGACTCGCAAGGTTGGAAAAGTAAATACGCAAGGTTTTCCGCAGGAAACCGGCGCTAAGCGACGGCACCGACCTTGTCGGATTTGCTTTTGCAACGTTACCTTTGCGAACAAAGGGGAATGGGGTTGCATTATTTCATCCACACAATAGGATACCCTAATGCCATTTTGATAGCCTCCATTTCGGCGGCGTGCCACATCTCGTGCTTGAAACACCACGACAAAGCCTCGTATTTTGTGTCGGCGACAGGATGCTTGAACGGGATTGGTTCGAGAGGCTGAACCAGAATATCGTCGTTCAATTTTGACAGCCCGTCGATGCAAATTTCGTGGACAGCATCGAACTGTTGTTTCAGTTGAGAAGGCAGGATTAAACCGTTTTCCACCGAGCGATGCAACGTACCCATCCCGTTGAATATCTTCACATAATCGACCACCGGAATCAACTCGAAAACCTTATCGTTTCTTCCTGTGACGCAGGTTATGGCGTGGAAATTTTGGCTTATCATCAAATGGCCGATCTGCCATACGAAATTGGAATCGGTATTTTCGGGGATCGTGTACCATAAATCCTGCGGGAGTTCGGAAATAAGTCGGTTCACAAAGCTTCTCGATTCGATGATCTGGTCTATCAAAAATTCAATCTTGCTCATATTCATTTAGGCTTTTCCATCGCCAAAAGTACAAATAATCTCAAAATATCTGTCTAAACGCCTATCCAATCCCCCTGCCCCGGCTCTGTTGGGGTAACACGGCTTGTTTCAGTTTTTCAAATTGCTGTTTGAACCATTGGAGGATGGGAGTGCCGTTGATTGTGAGGGTGAAGCCGGATCCGGATGTGCTGTGTCGCTTTTCGAGGCGGGCGGTTACGTTGTCGGCCTCGTAACTGCGCCCGGACTTGGGTGAGCGAAGTTTGCCCGTGTACTCGACGGGTTTTAGTGTCAGCAAAACCTGAGTCTGTTCGCGGCTGAAACCCACCTCACGGCAGTAGTCGGCGGAGGCGGCGAGTTGCGGCACGTCGGGGAACCAATCGGCGATGCAGTCGAGTTCCGTTTGTTTGGCGGTCACGTCCCGGTTGTGAGAGCGTTGTAGCCGCTCGATGTCGGACTGGTGGTCGCTGTGCAGGGTGCGTATCTGCCTGTCCTTGTTACTGACCTGCATCGTCAGCATGTAGTTCTCGGCTTTGAGGGCGTCGATCTCCTGCTGTTGGCGTTCGATTTTGGACGAGCCTAACAGGGAGCCGACGGTGTTGGCAAACTTCGTCCCGGCTTCGGCGGCAGAGCTTTTGAATTTCTCGGTTTTCAATTCGCCTTTGACCTGCCGGAGTTCGGA
>DBDQ01000021.1 GCA_002293665.1 Alistipes sp. UBA928
CCAAACCAGCGGCGTTGTGTCGGGCAACGTGGTCGACGCCACCGAAAAGCGCGCTATGCCTGGAGCGGTGTTGCGTCTTAGTGACAGTCGTTATACGATATCCGATCGTAACGGGCATTACGAATTTCTGAATGTCCCGGCGGGCGATTATATCCTCGCCGTGGAATATATCGGCTACGAGACCGCCAGCCAGCCGGTCACAACGACCGCAGGCAATACCGTGGTCGATTTCACACTCAAAGAGGCACCGAAAACCATCGGCGAGGTTGTGGTGATGGGAGACATGTCGCGCAGTCAGGCCAAGGCACTCAACACCCAGCGTACGGGCGAGCGTATTACGAATATCATTTCGAGCGACCAGATGGGTCGCTTCCCCGATTCCAACATCGGCGATGCGCTAAGGCGTGTTCCGGGCGTTGCGATGCAGGGCGACCAGGGCGAGAGCCGAAATATCGTGATTCGCGGTATGGCTCCGCAGCTCAACTCGGTGACACTCAACGGCAATCGCGTCCCCTCGGCCGAGGGCGACAACCGCAACGTGCAGATGGACCTGTTTCCCGCCGACATGATCCAAACGGTGGAAGTGAGCAAAACCCTGACCGCCGACATGGACGCCGACGCGATTGGCGGTTCGGTGAATCTGGTCACTCGTTCGGCTCCCGTCACACGCCGCATTTCGGCGACGCTGCTGGGCGGCTACAATCCGATTCGGAGCAGCGGCACGTGGGGCGGCTCGGCGGTCTACTCCGACAGGTTCTTTAACAAGAAGTTGGGCGTGGTGGTCAACGGTTCGTACCATAATAAGAAATATGGATCGGATAACGTCGAGGCCGCGTGGGCGCAAGACAAGGCGGGCGATATCTACATGAAAGAGATGGACATCCGCAAGTACGACGTTCAGCGTATCCGCCGCAGCGTGGGTGCCAACCTCGACTGGAAAATCAACGCGGGCAACACCATTACTTTCGACGCGATGTATAACTGGCGCGACGACATTGAAACCCGCTACCGCGTGCGTTACAAATCGGAGCCCAAGTACGACAAGAAGACGGGCGAATTGACGAGCTACAAGAACTCTGTGTCTCGTCAAACCAAGAGCGGCGTCGGTCTGAACGGCACACCCGGACGTCTCGAACGCCAGGCGGTGCAGAGCTACGCCCTCGGCGGACGCCACTTGGTGTCGCCCAAGTTCGATCTGAGCTGGAACGTCAACTTCTCACGCGCTATCGAGCATCGTCCCGGCGAACGCTACGCCAACTACGAGGTGAAAAAAGAGAACTCCGCCATCACTCAGGACATCTCTGATCCCTCGCGCCCGTCATTCTCACAGGACTGGGCCCCGCTCGACGCGTTTAAACTCAAGTCGCTGAGCGAAAACGACAACTACACACGCGAGGATGAGCTTGCCGCAAGAATCGACGCGAGGGTGCCCATGTCTATTATCGACGGGCAGAAGGGGCGTTTGCGTTTCGGTCTGCGCGCCCGCCTCAAAGACAAAATGCGCGACAACACTTTCTCCGAATACAAGCCGTTGGGTGATTTCCCTAAGTTGACCGACACCGACGACACAGAAAACCACGGCGCACTGTCGATTGATTCGAAGTATGTTCCCGGCACGTTCTACAACCAGAACGACCTGTCGAAGCTTCCTCTGAGCGACGCCTCGAAATTCGAAGGCGAGCTCAAACCCGAAGAGTATCTTGCGGCCAACTACAACGCCAACGAGCGGATTCTCGCAGCCTACCTGCGTTGGGACCAAAACCTGACCGACAAACTCGTGGCCACGGTCGGTCTGAGGGGCGAACACACCCACACCAAGTACACTGGCAACCGCATCATCGACGAGGACTACGACAACGCCACTGCCGAGAGCCGCACCGGAAGCTACATGAACCTTCTGCCCAGCGTGTCGTTCAAATATGACGTTCGTCGCAACCTGATCCTGCGCGCGGCCTTCACCACCGCCCTGTCAAGGCCCAATTACTATGACTTGGTGCCGTTCACCAACGTGGTGTCGGAGGAAAACTTCGTCAGTGCCGGTAATCCCGACCTGAAGCCCACTTACAGCTACAACTTCGACGTAATGGGCGAGTATTACTTCAAAACGGTGGGTATCTTCTCCGTCGGCGCGTTCTACAAGTCGCTTAACAACTTTATCTACAAGTACTCCGACATGAGCTACACCGCCGATAAGTTCGCCGCCGACTTCCCCGGCCAGACCAACCCCGTCTCGGGTGACGAGGCGTGGGAGTTCGTACGTCCGATGAACGGACGCAACGTGGCGGTGTACGGCTTCGAGGTGGCGTTTCAACGCCGACTCGACTTCCTGCCGACACAGTTCCTGCGCAATTTCGGAGTGTATGTCAACTACACCTACACCGACTCGCGCGCAAAAGGAATCCGCAGTGCCGACGGCGTCGAGCGCATTGGTCTGCGCCTGCCCGGCACCGCACCCCACATGCTCAACACGTCGCTCAGTTGGGAAAACGAACGTTTCTCGGCTCGTGTGTCACTCAACTACTCGGGCAGCTACCTCGACGAGATCGGAGCCGACGCGTTTCAGGATCGCTACTACGACCGTCAATTGTTCCTCGACGCCAACGCCTCGTACCGCGTAACCAAGTGGATGCGTATCTTCGCCGAGGCGAACAACCTGCTCAATACCCCGCTGCGCTACTACCAGAGCGGCGTGCGCGACCGGGTCATGCAGATGGAATATTACAAACCGACCTTCATCGCGGGTCTCAAATTCGAATTCTAACGACGTATGAAAAAACTGTTTATAATCGCGCTCCTGGCACTGGCCGGCTGCACCGCGCAAAGCCCAAAACAGGTCTTTGTTCTGCCCGAGGACGAGTCTTTCAACTTCATCATGCTCAACGATGCGGGTCGCAATGGCTACTACGACCAGAAAACCGTGGCCGCGACGATGGGCCGCATAGCCGAAACCACCGACTTTGAGTTTGTGGCCGCCGCCGGTGACATATTCCACTATCTGGGAATTCAAAGCACCGCCGATCCGTTGCTGATGACAAACTACGAGTCGATCTACTCGCACCCCGAGTTGCAGGTCGAATGGTATCCGATCCTGGGTAACCACGAATACAGCGGCAACTCGCAGGCCGTGATCGATTACTCCGCGGTAAGCCGCCGCTGGTCGATGCCGGACCGATACTACACAAAATCGTTCGATATTCCCGGTGACGGTACACTGCGCGTGGTGTGGGTCGACACGGCACCTCTAATCGACAAGTACCGCAAGAAATCGGGCGAGTATCCCGATGCCGGACAGCAGGATATGGACGCCCAACTGGCGTGGGTCGATTCGGTGCTGACCGCTTCCTCCGACACTTGGAAGATTGTTATAGGCCACCATCCGATCTGGGCCGGCACCGACAAGAACGATAGCGAACGCGGCGATTTGCAGGCCAGACTCGAACCGATTCTTGTACGCCACGGTGTAGACATGTATCTGTGCGGCCATATCCACAATTTTCAGCACATCCGCCGACCCAACTCCGATATCGACTATGTAGTGAACGGTTCCGGCTCCTTGGGTCGCGAAGTGGTGGCGCAGGAGGGGCAAATTTTCACATCTTCGTCAACCGGTTTTTCGGTGGTCGCCGCATCAGCCGACAGTCTGCGATTGTTTATGCTCGACCGCGATGCACGAGTGCTATATGCCGTGAACCGCGGAAAGTAATTGTCCGTACCTCTCTAAACAGCACCCCAAAAGTTGGACAAAAGACTTTTTGGGTGTTTTTTATGACAAGAAAAGGCATTTAACACGCGACTGTCAAAAGGACAGAGCGGCAAAACGACCGTAGACACCCGCGAGAACAAAAAAATTCAGCAGGGCGGGGCGATTACGGGAAGAAAGGCTTACCTTTGTGCCCGACAGGGTTATTTGACAGCAATGCACCGCAAGAAACGGAAATAAGAACGGTTGCCAAGTCGTTACCTAACACCTCTCAAAATCAATCTAACTATCTGGAAATTCAAGATGTTAGGATTAAGTTGTATCTTTGTGGTATGGAAAAACCGATTGGCACTTTCGGTTCCCTTTTCTGGTCTTTTTTCAAGATCGGGGGATTGACCTTCGGCGGAGGCTACGCGATGATCCCGGTGATCCGGCACGAGATCGTGGAGCGCCGCCGATGGATCACCTCCGACGAGTTTCTGGAACTGCTCGCGCTGGCCCAAACGTCGCCCGGCCCCATCTCGCTCAATACCGCCGTTTTTGTCGGCTACAAAGTCCGGCATTATGCAGGGGCCGTGACAGCTCTGCTGGGGACGATCCTGCCCGCGTTTGTGATCATTCTGCTCATCGCCGCCTTTTTTCGCGATTACACCCGGTATCCGCTCGTCGAGAGCGCCTTCCGGGGGATGCGCCCGGCCGTGGTGGCCCTCATTGTCGCGCCCGTTTTCAACATGCTCAAAGGCATGCGCTTTTGGGCGGTCGCCGGGGCGTTGGCCGTAGCGGTTGTCGTCGGGTTTTTCGGGGTGTCGCCCGTCTGGTTCCTGCTGGCTGGCGCGGTGGGCGGAGTGGCGTACAGCCTCTTTCGCAAAGGGGATAGCAATACCTCAACCGGCGGTGCAGCATGATCTACGTCCAACTTTTCCTCTCCTTTCTCAAGATCGGGATTTTCGGATTCGGAGGCGGATACGCCATGCTGTCGCTGATCCAACACGAGGTGGTGGAACAGCGCGCCTGGATATCCGCGAGGCAGTTTACCGACATGGTCGCCGTTTCGCAGATGACACCGGGGCCGATCGCCATCAATAGCGCCACCTTTATCGGCTATACGGTGACCGGCGACGTTTGGGGAGCCGCGCTGGCCACGCTGGCCGTTTGCCTGCCGCCGCTGACGGTGATGCTGCTGCTGACCCGATTTTTTCTCCGTTTCCGGAGGAACCGAACCGTGGGAGCGGTGATGGAAGGGTTGAAACCGATGATCGTCGGGATGATCGGTGCGGCGGCGCTGATGTTAATGACCCCTTCGAATTTCCCGGACTGGGTGAGCCTGGCCGTTTTCGGCGTCTGTCTGATCGCCTCGTTCCGCAAGGTCAATCCGCTCTGGCTGATCGTCGGCTCGGCTGTTTTCGGTATGATCTTCCTGTCTTGAGCCGGGTTGTGACCGGGTTGTGACCGGGTTGTGAAAAACTATTTGAACGGGAAGATC
>DBDQ01000103.1 GCA_002293665.1 Alistipes sp. UBA928
CGAGAGCGAGATCGGCTACCCGGCGATAGTGAAACCCGCCAACCTCGGATCGAGCGTCGGCATCTCCCGCGCACGCAACCGCGAGGAGTTGGTTCGTGCCGTGGGCGAGGCGGCGGGATACTCGTCGCGCCTGNNCCTCTGCGCGAGATAAACTGCTCGGTGCTGGGCAGCGCCGACGACCACACGACCTCGGTCTGCGAGGAACCCATGCACAGCGACGAAATACTCAGCTACGCCGACAAATACATGAGCGGCGGTGGGAACGCTCACAGCGGTAAATCTTCGGGCTCCAAAGGTTTGTCCGCCGGAGTGAAGGGTGCTGCGGCGGTCGGGACGAAGAACTCCTCTGCAGCGGCGGCAAAGGGATCCGCTTCGGGAGGCATGTCATCCACCCGACGCCGCATACCGGCCGACCTGCCCGAAAAGATGTCCGATGAGATTCGCCGCATGGCCTCGGAGACTTTCCGGGTGCTGAGTTGCGACGGCGTGGCAAGGGTCGACTTCATTCTTGAAGGCGGCAACGACAAAGACGGCTCGAAGAACACCCCGAAAATCTATGTCAACGAGATCAACGCCATCCCCGGCTCGCTGTCGTTCTACCTGTGGGAGGCAACGGGAGTCCCGTTCGCCGAACTGCTCGACCGCCTCGTCTCCGGCGCCCTGAAACGCGACCGCGACAAAAGCCACAAAACCATCTCCTACCCCGCCAACATCTTCGCCATGGGCGCGGGAATCACCACCCCCGGCCCCAAAACCAAGTCATAAAGAGATACAAAAATTTCCCGTTAAATCATTACACTGATCCGTTTCGAGCTCTGATCCGAATCATGGCCCGACAACGATCTCGTCATCTCCGCCGCCGGCGTTCCGGCCCACAAATTGAACGGGGCAAGCACCAAGCCTGCCCCGTTCTCCACCAAACCAAAATAAACCTTTATTTAATCAAAGGGTTTTCTATATAATCTTGATAGTCCTTGGTTTCACAACTGGTGAACTACCGTCTGATTTCATGATGCAAAGGTATACTATATTTTGGAATAATCACTTGATTTAGATCAAGAAAATTACATATCATAACAATTTCCTTCGAATTCTGCTCAAAGTCTCAGGCGTCATGCGCAAAAACGATGCAATTTCTTTAAGCGACACCTCGTTCAGAATCCCCGGAAACCTTCCGATCAAACTCTTGTACCTCTCTTCGGGGGTGCCTCGGTGCATGAGCAGCAGCCGGCCGTACACATCGCTTAGCGCAATACGGGTCATGTTGTAGCGATCCCCCCACGTCAGGCTGTTGCGCACCTCCTCGAGAGGCATCACATAGATTACGGAGTCCTTGTAAGCCTGTATCGAGACCGCCGACCCGGTACCGTCGAAAGCGCAAAAGGCCATCGTAAAATCGCCCTTGAAACTGTATCCGGCAATCTTTTCGCTGCCGTCGGAGGCTTCGATCATGTGTCGGAACCCGCCCTCTGCCACATACGCAACCTTGTCGCTCTTTTGTCCCTCGCGCAGATAGTAGGCGTTCTTCGCAATCTTACGCATCTCGCCCTTCTCAAGAAACATGTCGACGATTCTCGGTATGTGCTCGAGTTCCAGGTAGCGGTTGAGCTTTTGGACTTCCATATCATGTCTGTTGAATTATCACTCCAACGCGAGCGCGAGCACGTCATCGTTGCCCCGCACGAAACTGAAGTTCATGCCGGCCACGTACTCCTGCCTGATCTCGGAAATATCCTTGCGGTTATCCTCGCTCAGGATTATGTCGGTTATTCCGGCACGTTTCGCGGCGAGTATCTTTTCGCGAATCCCGCCCACCGGCATCACACGTCCCCGGAGAGTGGTCTCGCCCGTCATGGCGATACGCTCCTTCACCCTGCGCCCGGTGTAGCTCGACACTATGGAGGTCAACATCGTGATCCCCGCCGACGGGCCGTCTTTCGGGATCGCACCTTCGGGCACGTGAATATTGAGGTCGCGCGTCTTGAACATCTCTGGGTCTATGCCGAGTTCGGCGTGATGGGCCTTAGTCCACTCGAGCGCTATCGTGGCCGACTCTTTCATCACCTCGCCCAGATTTCCGGTCAGGTGCAGTTCGCCCTTGCCGGGGGTGAGAATACTTTCGACGTAGAGGATGTCGCCGCCCACTTGGGTCCACGCAAGGCCCGTCACTACGCCCACTATGCCGCCCACCTCATACTCGTCGCGCTTGTATTTGGGCACACCGAGAATCTTTTCAACGTCGGCGGCACTGATCTCGGGCGAGTACTCCTCGCCGAAACCTATCTGTTTGGCACGGTAACGCGCTATCTTGGCCAGGTGTTTGTCCAACAAGCGCACTCCCGACTCGCGGGTGTATTCGCTCACTATCTTGGCGAGCGATGCGTCGGGAATGGTAAGCGCCTCCTCGGGTATGCCGTGCGCACCTTTCTGTTTAGCTATCAAATGTTCCTGCGCTATGCGCACTTTGTCCTCCAACAGGTAGCCGGGAATGTCGATCATCTCCATCCTGTCGCGCAAGGCGGGGTTGACGGCACTCGTGTCGTTGGCAGTGGCAATGAACAGAACCTTCGACAGGTCGTACTCCACGTCGAGGTAGTTGTCGTGAAAAGTCGTGTTCTGTTCAGGGTCGAGCACTTCGAGCAGCGCCGACGATGGGTCGCCGTGGTTTCCGCGTCCCACCTTGTCCACCTCGTCGAGGATGATGACGGGGTTCGACGATCCGGCGCGGCGTATAGTCTGGATTATACGTCCCGGCATGGCGCCGATGTACGTCCGGCGGTGTCCGCGAATCTCGGCCTCATCGTGCAGGCCCCCCAAAGCGATGCGCCCGAACTTGCGCCCAAGCGCCTCGGCCACACTCTTGCCCAACGAAGTCTTCCCCACCCCCGGAGGGCCGTAGAGACACAATATGGGCGATTTCAGGTCGCCCTTCAGTTTAATGACTGCCAGATGCTCCAAGATTCGGTCTTTCACCTCGTCGAGTCCGAAGTGGTCTTTGTCCAACTGCGCGCGTGCCTGGGTCAGATCGAGGTTATCCTCGGTGGTCTCCTGCCACGGCAACTCCAGCAGCAGGTTGAGGTAGGTGGTCTGCACCGAGTATTCGGCAACGGCGGGGTTGAGCCGTTCAAGTTTCGAGAGCTCCTTTTCGAACATCTCGCCCATCTCCTTGCTCCACTTCTTATCCTTGGCCTTGGTGCGCATCTTCTCAATCTCGTCGCTCGATCCTTCGCCCAACTCCTCCTGAATGGTGGAGATCTGCTGACGCAGGTAGTAGTCGCGCTGCTGTTTGTCGATCTCCTGCTTCACCTTACCCTGAATATTGTTCTTGAGCTCCACCAATTGCTGTTCGTTGAGCAGGATTTCGAGCAGGCGTTTTGCCCGCGCGAGCAGACCCGGCGCCTCTAAAAGTTTCTGCCGGTCGGAGTCCTTGAGGTCGAAGTTCGTGCAGATAAAGTTTATGATGCCGCGCCTGGAGTCGATGTTCTTGATCGCGAAGGCCGCCTCTTTGGGCATGCCGGGCGAGATGTTGATTATCTCGAGCGCAATGTCGCGTATCGAGTCGACGAGCGCTCCGAACTCCACATGGTCTTTCGGGGGCGCCATGTCCCTCACCGGAATCACCGAGGCACGCAGATATGGCTCCGAGGTGATGTACTCCATGATCTCGATCTTCTCGAGACCGTGGAGTATGACGGTGAGGTTGCCGTTGGGCATTTCCAGTATCTTGAGTATGCGTGCGGCCGTGCCCACGCTGTACAGGTCTTTTGGTGAAGGGTTGTCGAGGCTGTGTTCGTGTTGCAACACGGCACCCAACACTCCTCCCGACTGGTCGACATCGTGCACGAGGCGCATCGACTTCTCTCGTCCCACGGTTATGGGGGTTATGGCGCCCGGAAAGAGCACCGACGAACGCAACGTCAGAATGGGTATCACGCTGGGTATCTTCACATCCATCGGCATCTCGTCGTCGTCAGCCGACACGATGGGGATCACTTGGTGCGTGCTCTCGAAAACATCGCCGATTCCCGCCAACTCTTCCGTTTTTATCTTATCTCTTTTACTCATGATGTCGCTTACAGGTAGATATATCCGCGCAAATATACAAAAATTCCGGCAAAGCCAAAATTTCACTATCTTTGCGCACTCAACACTAAAACGCATGAAGGCTCCAAAAAATTATCAACCCGCAGAAATAGAGGGCAAATGGTACGAATATTGGGAATCGAAGGGATTTTTCCACTCCGAGCCCGACGGTCGCCGTCCCTACACGATAGTAATTCCGCCGCCCAACGTGACGGGTATTCTCCACATGGGCCACATCCTCAACAACACGCTTCAGGATGTACTCACACGCCGGGCGCGCATGTCGGGCCTCAACGCCTGCTGGGTGCCGGGCACCGACCACGCCTCGATCGCCACCGAGGCGAAGGTAGTGGCGCGCCTCGCCGAGCAGGGCATAGCCAAGAGCGACCTCACACGCGAGCAGTTCATGGAGCATGCGTGGAAGTGGAAAGATGAGCACGGCGGCATCATCCTTCGGCAGCTGCGCAAACTGGGCGCCTCGTGCGACTGGCAGCGCACGAAGTTCACGATGGACCCCGCCATGAGCGAGAGCGTCATCAAGGTCTTCGTCGACCTCCACGCCAAAAGTTTGATATACCGCGGCGTGCGCATGGTCAACTGGGACCCCGCGGCCAAAACCGCACTCAGCGACGAGGAGGTGATCCACCGCGAAACGCAGGGCAAGCTCTACTATCTGCGCTACATGATAGAAGGTGGTGACGGCTACGTGGTGGTAGCCACCACCCGGCCTGAAACGATCCTCGGTGACGTGGCGGTATGCGTCAACCCGAATGACGAGCGTTACGCCGCCCTGCGCGGCAAGCGCGTGATAGTCCCGCTCGTGAACCGCTCCGTCCCCATCATCGAGGACGATTACGTCGATGTGGACTTCGGCACGGGAGCGCTCAAGATCACCCCCGCCCACGACGTCAACGACTACGTGCTGGGCGAGAAGTTCGGCCTCGAAACCATCGACATTTTCAACGACGACGGCACGATAAACGACAAGGTCGGCATGTACGTCGGCCAGGATCGTTTCGCCGTGCGCGAAAAGATCGTCAAAGACCTCGACGCGGCAGGTCTCGTGGAGAAGATCGAAGACTACACCAACAACGTGGGCTACTCCGAGCGCACCGGCGCCGCCATCGAGCCGAAACTCTCGATGCAGTGGTTCCTGAAGATGGAGCATCTCGCCAAACCCGCACTCGAAGTGGTGATGGACGACACCGTGCGTTTTGTTCCGGCAAAATATAAAAACACATACAGCCACTGGATGTCGAACATCAAGGACTGGTGCATCTCGCGCCAACTGTGGTGGGGGCAGCGCATCCCGGCCTACTTCCTGCCTGCTACGGCAGGGGGTGGCTACGTCGTGGCCGAAAGCCCGGAAGAAGCACTGCGTCTCGCACGCGAAAAGTGCGGCGACGCCGGGTTGCAGCTCGCCGACCTGCGGCAGGACGACGATGTTCTCGACACCTGGTTCAGTTCATGGCTCTGGCCGATCTCGGTGTTCGACGGCATCCGCCACCCGGATAACGCCGACATAAACTATTACTACCCCACGAACGACCTCGTGACCGCCCCGGAGATCATCTTCTTTTGGGTGGCGCGCATGATAATGTCGGGCATCGAGTACCGCGGCGAGAAACCGTTCGGCGCGGTCTACTTCACAGGCATCGTGCGCGACAAGTTGGGCCGCAAGATGTCGAAATCGCTCGGTAACTCGCCCGACCCTCTCGATCTGATCGCCAAATACGGCGCTGACGGGGTTCGAGTTGGAATGATGCTGTCGACCTCGGCCGGCAACGACATCATCTTCGACGAGACCATGTGCGAACAGGGCCGCAACTTCGGCAACAAGAT
>DBDQ01000052.1:0-264 GCA_002293665.1 Alistipes sp. UBA928
CCCGTCTCGCCCGTCTCGCCCGTCGTTCTCCATGGCGGCGCGGTCGAACTCGTCGAGAATGCGGTTGCGCCGGGTGTTGATCGCCACCGGCTGGAGGGTCGCGCTGTCGACGCTGTCGTGGCGAAACATCACCATGTCGGCCTCCGAGTCGCGGTATTTATCCATCATGTCGCCAACCGCGGGGTGGAAAAAGTCGTCGGCGTCGGCAAAAACGAGCCACCGTCCCTTGGCCACACCCATCCCCACATTTCGTGCCATACCGGG
>DBDQ01000052.1:306-2410 GCA_002293665.1 Alistipes sp. UBA928
ACCAGCCGCTCCTCGCTGCTGTCGTCCACCACTATCACCTGCACGTCGTCCCTCTGCGGGATCGAAGCCAGACACCGTTCCAGAAGCTCGGGAATGTTCTTGTGCGGGATTATTATCGAATAGTTGCAGCTCATCGCCCATCGATTCTGAATGAAACCACCGCCCATCCCTCTTTGATGCGTTGGCCTGTGGGCACGAGGCCGAGTTCGGTGGCGCGGCGTTCGATCGCCTCGATGTCGGTCTCTAATATACCGCTCACGATCAGTTCTCCACCTGTGTTCATCGCGGCGACATAGGCGGGCATGTCGGCCAGCAGGATGTTGCGGTTTATGTTGGCCAACACCACGTCGTAGTTCTTTCCGCGGATCGCCCCAGCGTCGCCCATCACCGGCCTCACTATTCCTTCCACGCCGTTGAGGGCGATATTCTCCTGAGAGTTGCGCCAGGCCCACTCGTCGATGTCGACCGCGTCGACGCTCCCGGCGCCCATCTTCGCCGCCAGGATCGCCAGCACGCCCGTGCCGCTGCCCATGTCGAGCACCCTGCGCCCGGCGAAGTCGTGGTCGCACATCTCGGCCGACATCAGCCACGTGGTGGCGTGGTGACCCGTGCCGAACGACATCTTGGGCATGATGATTATCTCGCGCACGTCGCCCCCGGCCGGGGAGTGGAACGGCGCGCGGATGACGAGTTTGCCCTCTACCTCGACCGGCTCGAAGTGCGACTCCCACACGGCATTCCAGTTCTGGGTCTCTATCTCTATGTAGCGCGCTCCCGTAATACCGCGCGCAGTCAGTAGCGCGTCGACCCGCTCCTTGCAGTCGGGCAGCCTGCCGGCGGGAATGTATGCCTTGAGCAGCGCCTCATCTTCCTGAAAACTCTCGAAAGGAAATTCGGCCAGTTCCGCGACGAGTACCTCTGCTTCGAGGCCGTCGCCCACGGGTATGTTAAGTTCAATGTAGTTCATGTAATCACAAAGGTAGAAATTATTCACGAAAACACCCGCTCCGGCGGGTGTTTTTCATTCGTGGGTGTACGGATTAACCCGAATGGGAGGGCCGTGTTTATAATGTGCGATTGAGAATCAAAACAGGGAAAGCCAGTCGAACGTCGCGGCCTTCACCGCCTCGTGGTATTTGAAGTTGGGGCGGAAACCCCAGCCGTGGCCGCCGGAGGGGAAGATGTACATTGCCGACTGGACGCCGTTGGCTTTGAGGGCGTCGTAGAACATTGTGCCGTTCACAGGGTGTACCGTCCGGTCGTCGTGGCTGAAGAAGATCATCGTGGGCGGCGTGTCGGGCGTTACCTGCTGATCGTTGGAGTATCTTGCGACAAGTTCCCCGGAGGGGCTCTCGCCCAACAGGTTGGAGCGCGATCCGGCGTGGGTCGCCTCGCCCATCGTGATTACAGGATAAAAGAGTATGCCGAAAGCGGGACGGGTTCCCTCGTCGTAGTGGGTGAGCATTGTCGAGGCGAGGTGACCACCGGCCGAGAAGCCCGCAACTCCCACGCGCGCGGGGTCGACACCCCACTCGGCGGCGCGGGAACGAACGATGCGCATGGCCTGCTTGGCGTCGGTGATGGGTATCTCGGTGTGGCGGTTGGGGAGGCGGTATTTGACCAGCACGGCCGTGATGCCCTGCGCGGCGAGCGCCTCGGCGAAGTGGGCTCCCTCATAGCCGGCCACTAACATCGCGTAGCCACCTCCGGGGTAGATGACGATTGCACGGCCGGTGTTCTCGCCCTCGGCGGGCCATACGAAGAGGGTTGACTCGGAGGTGTTTCGGAAATTCCAACCGGTTCGCTGTTCTGCCTCCGTGATGCCGTTCGATTCGGCCGGCCCGTCGGGCCAAAGGGGAATTTCAAGACTCTGCGCCGAGGCTGTCCCGAACGCTACCGCAAAAGCGGCGGTCATTAATAATCTTTTCATGGTGAGTGGTTGTGATTTAGTGCAAATATACAAAAAAATATGTATCTTTGCGGCCACGCTCCGCCATTATCTGCGGTAAGGCTGATGTGGGATGGAGTGCAACTGTTTAAAGATCAATTGAAATGGCTTATTTGACAGCAGAAAAAAAGCAGGAGCTTTTTGGTCAGTACGGGA
>DBDQ01000052.1:2435-6886 GCA_002293665.1 Alistipes sp. UBA928
CCTTACGGAACACCTCAAGAAGAACCGCCACGACTTCGGCACCCAGCGCGCGCTGCTGCGTCTGGTAGGTAAGAGGCGCCACATTTTGGAGTACCTCAAGGAGAAAGACATCGAGCGCTACCGCGCACTGATCAAAGCTCTCGGCCTGAGGAAGTAACATTCCCGGGCGATTGCAACGAGAAAAGGGCAATTTCCGGTCGGGAAGTGGCCCTTTTTTACTTTCGAAAAAACTTACAGGTAAAAAATAAAGAAGATGTTGTTTAACGAGACGAAAAAGACGATCACTCTGGGCGATGGACGCACCATTGAGATCTCCACCGGCAAACTGGCAAAACAGGCCGACGGCGCGGTGGTCGTAAAGATGGGAGGCACGATGCTGTTGGGTACCGTCGTGGCCGCAAAAGACGCCAAACCCGATGTCGACTTCATGCCCCTCTCGGTGGAATACCGCGAGAAGTACGCCGCCGCCGGACGTTACCCCGGCGGGTTCCTCAAACGCGAGGCACGCCCCAATGACAGCGAGATTCTGGTTTCGCGCCTGATCGACCGTGCGCTGAGGCCCCTGTTCCCCGCCGACTACCACGCCGAAGTATTTGTGAACGTAACCCTCGTGTCGGCCGATAAGGACATTCAGCCCGACGCGTTGGCAGGTTTGGCCGCCTCGGCTGCTCTTGCCGTGAGCGACATTCCGTTCGGAGGCCCGATCTCGGAGGTGAGAGTGGCACGCATCGACGGACAGATGGTGATCAACCCCGGTTTCTCGCAGATGAAAGCCGCCGACCTCGACCTGATGGTGGGCGCCACCTACGACAACGTGCTTATGGTGGAAGGCGAGATGAAAGAGGTCTCGGAAGAGACGATGATCGAAGCGATTAAGTTTGCACACGACGAGATCAAAAAGCAGTGCGGGGTGCAGATGGAACTTATGCGCGAACTCGGCAAGGAGGCGAAGCGTGAATATTGCCACGAGACCAACGACGAGGAACTGCGCGCGCGGGTGATTGCCGAAACCTACGACAAAGCATACGCCGTGGCAACGAGCAGCAGCGCCAAACACGAACGCAGCGACGCCTTCGACGCCATCGTTGAGGAGTTCTGCGCGCAGTTCAGCGAGGAAGAGCTGGCCGAAAAAGCCGGTCTGATCAAGAAATATTTCCACGACGACGTTCAAAAGAAGGCTATGCGCTCGATGATCCTCGACGAGGGTAAGAGGCTCGACGGACGTCGCACCGACGAGATTCGCGAGATTGCCTGCGAGACCGACTATCTGCCCTGTGCTCACGGTTCGGCGCTGTTCACCCGCGGTGAGACGCAGTCGCTGACGACAGTGACGCTCGGTACCAAACTCGATCAGAAGATGATCGACGAGGTGTTGGTGCAGGGCGACGAACAGTTTGTGCTCCACTACAACTTCCCGCCATTCTCCACCGGCGAGGCGCGCCCTGTGCGCGGTCTTTCGCGCCGCGAGGTGGGCCACGGTAATCTGGCGTGGAGGGCTCTCAAGCCTATGGTGCCGCTCGGAGAGGAGAATCCCTACGCGGTGCGGGTGGTTTCGGATATTCTGGAGTCGAACGGCTCGTCGTCGATGGCGACGGTTTGCGCTGGAACGCTCGCGCTGATGGACGCCGGGGTGAAACTCAAGAAACCCGTCTCGGGTATCGCGATGGGCCTCATTACCGAGGGCGGCAAGTTTGCAATACTTTCGGATATTCTGGGTGATGAAGACCACCTGGGTGACATGGACTTCAAGGTGACCGGTACTGCCGACGGTATTACCGCCACCCAGATGGACATCAAGGTCGACGGACTCCCCTACGAAGTGATGGAAAAGGCTTTGGCTCAGGCCAAAGCGGGTCGTCTGCACATACTCGGCAAGCTCGTGGAGGCGATGCCCGAGCCGCGCGAGGATTACAAGCCGTTTGTGCCGCGGATCGTACAGATCGTTATTCCGAGCGACTTTATCGGCGCCGTTATCGGCCCGGGCGGAAAAGTTATTCAGGAGATTCAGAAAACTACCGGCACGACGATTACCATCACCGAGGCCGACAACAAGGGCTTCGTCGACATCTTTGGCCCCGACAAGGAGGCTCTCGATGCTGCCTTGAATCGTGTGAAAGGTATCGTGGCCGTGCCCGAGGTGGGCGAGGTGTACACGGGCAAGATTCGTTCGATCGTGCCGTTCGGTGCGTTCGTCGAGATACTTCCCGGCAAAGACGCCCTGCTCCACATCAGCGAGATCGACTACAAACGATACGAGACGATGGAGGAGACGGGCCTCAAGGAGGGCGACATGATCGAGGTGAAACTCACCGGAACCGACGCCAAGACAGGCAAATACAAACTCTCGCGCCGCGTGCTGCTCGAAAAGCCCGAAGGCTGGGTGGAAAAAGCTCCGCGTGAGGATCGGGGGGATCGTGGCAACGGCGGTGATCGTGGGGATCGTCCGCGCGGTGGCGATCGTGACCGTGATCGCGGAGGCCGTGGCCGCAGGTGATCCGGCGGCGGGGAGGTAATATTCGTTGAATGGCACTCCCACGCAACACAAAAATGGGGCGAACCGTGTGTGGTTCGCCTCTTTTTTCGTATAGCGGGTGGTGTGATTGAAAATAATGTGTATATTTGCACGGTGGAGGGCATGTACGCCCCGAAAAGACCGGCTGTGAATCGAAAGACCGACTGGAAAAAAGAAGAAAAACTTAAATAAATTAACTCAATTAAAAAATCAACGTTATGAAAAAAATCGTCAAGTACGGCGTGCTGCTCGTGGCGGCCGCCCTGACTCTTTCGAGCTGTAACTGTTTCAAGAAAATGGCCAAAAACCAGGATCAGATCAGCGTCAGCGCCAATCCCGAACTCCTCACCCTGGTGGGAGGCGAAATCGTCACCGATGTGACCGTCGTATTCCCCGCACGTTACTTCAACCCCAAGGCTATCGTTCGCGTAACCCCGATGCTGGTGTTCGCAGGCGGTGCCATCGAGGGTACGCCCAAGTACTTCCAGGGCGAAAGAGTGAAAGATAACTACACCGTGATCTCCAAAGCCTCGGGCGGTGTGTTCACTCAGAGGATCGCTTTCCCGTGGGATCCCCGCGCTCGCCAGAGCACGCTCGAACTCAAGGTCGAAGGCAAATGCAAGGACGGTGACTACGTTTTGGGCGGCGTTGTGACCGTTGCCGAAGGTGTCAACACCCTCCAGCAGGACCTCGCCTACGCCGACGCCATGACCCTGATGGCAGACGACTTCAAGAGGATCACCCACGAAACGGGTTCGGTCAACATCATGTATCAGGTCAACAGCTCGAATGTCCGCGCGGGCGAACTGTCGAAAGCGCAGACCAAACTGTTCGAAGACTTCATCCGTGAGAACGAAAACCGCGACCGTGTGACCCTCGGCAACATCCAGGCACGTGGTTACGCGTCGCCCGAAGGCCCCGAAGGATTCAACGACGAACTGTCGCGCCGCAGGAGCCAAAGCGGTCGCACCGCCATTGAAAAACAGCTCAGGGGCGCCAACGTAAACTACGACGTGGCATCGTACGGCGAAGACTGGGAAGGTTTCAAGGAGCTCGTCGAGGCGTCGAACATGCGCGACAAGGCTATGATTATCCAGGTGCTCAACATGTACTCGTCGGCCGCGCAGCGCGACATTGAGATCCGCAACATGTCGGCCGTGTTCGAAGAACTCAAGCAGAACATCCTGCCCGAACTGCGCCGCACCCAGATGCTCGCTACCACTGACATTCAGGGTAAGACCGACGCTGAACTCATAGCCGCGGCCAACGGCAACATCGCGTCGCTCAACGTAGAGGAGACTCTATTCGCCGCCACGCTGTTCAGCGCCGACGCCGACAAGGCCCGCATCTACCGTTCGGCTGCCGACCGTTTCAACGACGCCCGCGCATGGAATAACCTTGCAATAGCTCTCGCCTCGCAGAACGACTGGGCCGGTGCAGAGAGTGCTTTGGCCCGCGCAACCCAGGTTTCGTCGAACCCCGCTATGGTTAACAACCTCGCCCTCGTGGCAATGGCTCAGGGCAAGACGGCCGAGGCCGAAAGGTATCTGCCTACCGCTTCGACTCAGGCTAAGGCTCTCGCCGAAGTTACCAAAGGCAACTACGCCGCCGCGTCGCGTGGCCTCGAAGGCTACAACAAAGCCGTGGCCGATGTGCTGGGTGGCAACCTGAGCGCTGCCAAGAACGCTTTGGTGGGTGACAACAGCGCCGCCGCCGACTACCTGCGCGGAGTGATCTCTGCCCGTGAAGGCGACAACGCTGCTGCTGCTTCGAGCGTCCGCGCCGCCATTGCCAAGGAGCCCGCCCTGCGTGCCAAGGCACTGGCCGATGTCAATCTTAAGAGCATCGCCTCGCAGCTCTAATCCGTTGGAGGTATTTGAATAAAAAAGGCCGCATTATTGCGGCCTTTTTTCGTACCTTTGATGTAGTCAGAAGATAA
>DBDQ01000075.1 GCA_002293665.1 Alistipes sp. UBA928
GGGCGACAATCCCACCGCCGGAGGTGCGGGCGACGTGACGTGGACTCTGGCCCGGTTGCTTGAACGACCCGAGTTCGCGCGGTCCGACGGCCCGAGGCTCATCTACGCCTCAATCCCGGGGCCCGAACTCGTCGCCAAAGCCCAAAAAGCGGGAGTGGGCGCACACATCGAGGGTTACGTCGGCGCAGTGGTCGACTCACGCTATGAGGGGCCGGTGCTGCTCCGAGGCGAGGTGGTGAGCATTGTGGACGATCCCGAAAACTCCGAGGCGGTAGTGCGCGTGGGCAGCATCGAGGTGATAGTCACTGAAAAGCGCAAGGGCTACCACTACGAAAGATACTTCGACGCACACGGTCTGCGACCGCGCGAGGCCGACATCATAGTCGTGAAGATGGGATACCTTGTGCCCGAACTCTACGACATGCAGCGCGGATGGATGATGGCCTTCACGCGCGGCGGGGTCGATCAGGATTTGCATGCACTACCCTACCGCCGCATCGCACGGCCAATGTTCCCGCTCGATCCACAGATGCCCGATCCCGACATTTCGGCACGGTTCGTACCATAGAACTAAAAAAATAGTTATATTTGTAGTACAAACGGGCAATAAAATGACCGTTCCTGTGTTATACAAAAAAAACCGACCTGTGAAACTTAGCCTCCTGTCCGACACTATCACATGGCGTGCGCTCGTTGCAGTGCTGTTGTGCTCGTGTGTGCGGGGGGGCAGCGACGAACCCTCGGTGTTTACCGTTTCCAGAACCGATTTCGAGAACTCAATCACCGCGGCGGGCTTCGTGGAGCCTTTGCGGGTCACCTCGGTGGTGTGTCCGCGCGGGGTGGACGGACTCGTGGAGTGGCTCGTGGAGGAGGGGACGCTCGTCGAGGAGGGCGACGTGCTGTGTGTGGTCGACTATCCGGCGCTCGAGACAGATTACGACGAATCGGTGATCCGCCTCGAAGAAGCACGAACCGCTCTGACCCGCGCCGAGGCCGATCTGGCCATGCAGTACGCCATACTCGAAGCGCAGGTGCGCACGGGCGAGGCCGAGAGCGAGATTGCGCGCCTCGATTCGCTCGAACTGCTCTACTCCACCCCCAACCAAAGGCGCATACGTGAGTTGCAGTTAGAGAGCTCGCTAATAGAGAAAGCGCGTTACGAGAAGAAGTTAGAGGCGCTGAAGGCGATACAGGCGTCGGAACTGCGGCGGCTCGAGATCGAGATCAGGCAGCTCGAAGCCAAGGTCGAGACCGCGCGCGAGATGCTGGAGGGGCTCACCATCCGCGCCCCGAGGGCGGGTCTGGTGGTGCTGCCCGACGCATGGATGACGGGCGAAAAACTCAAACTCGGCGACAATGTGTGGAACAACCACCCGATAGCCACCCTGCCCGAGATGGGCGGAATGAAGGTGCGCATGATGGTGCCAGAGGCCGACTACCGCCTCATCTCGCTCGGCGACTCGGTGGTCTACCGGTTCGACGCCATGCCGGGCAACCCCGGAGGAGGCAAGATCACCAACCGCGCCTATCAGGGCCAGCCCGTACAGAGGGGATCGCAGGTCAAGCGTTTCGAGATAGAATCCTCGATCGACAGTGTGGGGGTGATGCCGGGCCCCGGGCTGTCAGCCGACTGCCGCATAGTGCTCCGTCGCGAGCCCGACGTGGTGGTGGTGCCGCAGATCGCGCTGTTCGAGCAGGACTCGGCGCAGGTGGTGTATGTTCGCCGGGGCCGCGACTACGAGCCGAGGCGCGTGAAGACGGGCAATGCATCGACCACCGAGACGGTGGTGAACGAGGGTCTGGAACCCGGCGAGGTGATAGCGCTGGGACGGCCGCCCGAACGAAGAATCAAAAAAAACGAAATAGAGAGATGAAAATGCGAACAGCGGGAAGAGCCATTGTTACGGTCGCGGCGGCGGCACTCGCGGCATGTGGCCCGAGCGGTGCCGACAACGTCCCCACGGCGAGGGTCGAAAGGGGCACTTTCGCCGTCGATCTCCACGAGGAGGGCGAGGTGGAGGCCGTGAATTCGATCACGATCTCGTCGCCCAACGTGTCGTGGCGCTACAACCTCAAGATCAACGAGATCGTAAAGGACGGCAGCGAGGTGATGCCCGGCGACACGGTGATAGTGTTCGACCCGGCCGAGGTGGACAAGGATATTCTCGACGCCCGCAGCAGGCTGGAGATCAGTCAGGCCGAGCTTGAAAAGATGATGGCCCAGCAGGAGTCCGACCTTGAGGAGCTGAGGGCCACCTACGAGGTGACGCGGCTGTCGCTCGAAATCTCGAAGATACAGTTCGACCAGGCGGGCTACGAGTCGGAGATTCGCCGCAAAGAGATACAGCTCAACCTCGAAAAGGCCGAGATCGCACTCCGGAAAGCGCGCGAAGAGATCGACAACCGGGTGAGGCTCAATGCCGAGGACATCAAGCAGAAGAACCTTGCGATGGATCAGGACAGAACGCGCCTGCGCGAGGCCGAGGAGTCGCTTGCGAGGCTGTGGGTGGTGTCGCCCGCCCGGGGGATCGCCATATTGCAGCGTAATTACAGTTCGGGCAACAAGTACCAGTCGGGCGACCAGACCTATCCCGTCTATCCGCTCATCACGCTGCCCGACNNGGACATAGCCAAAATATCGAAGGGCCTTGAGGTGGAGATAAAGCCCGACGCATTCTCCGAGACCACTTTCACGGGAACGATCCACACGGTGGCAAACCTTGCCGTCAACAAACAGGGATCGACCAAGATAAAGGTCTTCCCGGTGGAGGTGTACATCAACGAAACTCACGAAAACCTGTTGCCTGGGCTCACGGTGAGTTGCCGCATAGTGATCGAAAAGCTCGAAGACGTGCTCTACGTGCCGCTCGATGCCGTGTTTGCCGAGGGGGGAGCATATTATGTGTACCGCCGCACGGCCGGAGGGTGGAACCGCACCGAGGTGAAGACCGGAGCGAGTAACGCCGACTACACCGTGATTACCGAAGGGCTCGACGCCGGCGACACGGTGGCGCTCACCGATCCTTTCGCCGAACAGGAGGAGCAGCAGACAGAAACGGCCCCTGCGACGGCCTCTCAAACTATGTGACGGCCATGAGAACCAAGAGCAATACTAAGTTGATGTGGGCAGCCCTCGCGGCGCTGCTGCTTGCGGCGTGCGGCGGGCCGGGCACGGGTGAGGAGGG
>DBDQ01000060.1 GCA_002293665.1 Alistipes sp. UBA928
GTTCCTCAACGAGCAGGGCAAGATCCTTCCCCGCCGCCTCACCGGAACCTCGCAGAAATTCCAGAAGAAAGTGGCCCAGGCCGTTAAGCGCGCACGCCACCTCGCTCTTCTGCCGTTCGTAACCGACATGATGAAATAAGGAGGGCCCAGATTATGCAGATTATACTTACGAAAGACGTAGACAATTTGGGCTACGCAAATGATATAGTGGACGTCAAACCGGGATACGCCAACAACTTCCTCATCCCGCAGGGCATGGCCAAAGCCGCCACCCAGACGGCCCGCAAGATACTTGCCGAAAACCTCAAGCAGCGTGCCCACAAGGATGCCAAGATTCAGGCCGACGCCCAGGCTTTAGCCGACAAGATCGCAAACCTGCCGTTGGTATTCAAGATGAAGGCGAGCGAGAGCGGAAAGATTTTCGGCTCGGTCACCTCGCAGATGATCGCCGACGCGATGGCAGAAAAGGGTGTCGAGATCGACCGCAAGCACATTACCGTCGAGCCGTTCAAGACGTTGGGTGCCTACACCGCCGAGGTTCGCCTCCACAAACATGTGAAGGGGACCATCAACTTCTCCGTCGAACCCGAAGGTGCGCTCATCAAGGAGGAGAAAGACGAGGCTCCGGCGAAAGAAAAGAAGGCCAAAGCTGCCGAGATAGCCGAAGAGATTGTCGAGAAAGTGTTGGAGACCGCTGCAATGGCAGAGCAAATGGCCGATGCGCTCCCCTCCGCCGGAGTTGTCGAGGTTGTAGAACCGATCGAGATCAAATCCGAATAGGCTGAGTAATCTCTGTCGAGACAAACGCTAAGAGACCTGCGCCGTTTTACGGTTGCGGGTCTTTTTATTTGACGTAGCCATATTTTTGGAGGTCGTCGAGCGAGGCAACGGGGCGGACGGGGCGGGCGGCGATGAGGTAGAGGTCATCGGCGATGTCGCACACGTCGCGATAGAGGTGGTCGGAGACGAGGATGCCCTTGCCGGCGCGCGCCGTATCGCAGATCATCGTCTTCAGAACTCCGGCGTGTAGCGGCGACACCTGAGAAAAGGGTTCGTCGAGCAGGCAGAATCGCGACAGCGGCGAGGCCAGCACGACGAAAACCTCCAACACACGCCGTTCGCCGCCCGAAAGCGCCGCCGCGGGCGAGGAGAGGTACGGTTCCATGGCGGGAAACCACTCAAGAAGCCCGCCCGCGCCGAGCCCATAGTCGCGCAAGGCGTTTCGCACAAGCCGCCCGCTCGGAACGAATCCGTACTGCGGAGCGTACGTCACCCCGTGTTGGTAAGCGCGACGAACCCACCCGCCGTCGATGCGCACGGAACTGTCGGGAACGGCGAGCGAACCGTGCACGATCCTCATCAGGCAACTTTTGCCGCTCCCGTTGCGGCCGAGCAGCCCCGTCACCCGACCCGTCGCGACCTTCATGTAAACGCTCTGCAAGACATGCCGATCACCGAACGAGAGGTGAACGCCATCAACCTCGATGGTATGGGTCACGAGAGTTTGCATACAATTGCGATAGCGACACCCGCCGCAAAAACAGTCATATCGAGGGCTATCGACCAACCCCACAACGCGCGCGGCGTCATACCGAGATTGGTGAAATAGTAGCGTGACCGTGCGCCGAACTCACGCATAAAATACCAGATGAGAACCATCACCGCCACCTTGAACATCATAACGAACGGCAACGTCATCACCCCCGTCCTCGCGAGCGTCATCACCCCCACGGCCGTAACAAGGTTGCTCGCGAATGCCCACGGGCGGTAGAAGAGCAGTATGAGTTTCGATCGCCGGAGCAGCGACAACAGCAGGGGCAATGACGGCAGTGGCGGAGGACTCATGCACATACAACGGCCCGTCACCAATATTTATTGCCGCCGGGATTACGCCTCTTTGGTGTCGAGGGCACGCCAGATGATGGCGGCGAGGGCGGCTCCGGCAAGCGGGGCTACGATGAAGAGCCATAGCTGGCCCAATGCGCGGGCACTGCCTCCGACGGCCTCGAACAGTGCCGGGCCGATCGAACGGGCCGGATTGACCGATGTGCCCGTGATGGGGATACACACGATGTGGATCAGTACCAGTGCCAGACCGATCGCAAGGCCGGCGAACTTGCCGTGGGCCCCGGAAGAGGTCGTCCCCAGCACAACCAGTACAAAGATAAACGTGAAGACCACCTCGGCTATCAGTGCGCGCATCATGGCTCCGTCGGCAAAGCCATTGGCACCCGTCAGTGTAGTCGTCGACCCCGAGCCGGTGGCCAAAATCCACAGGATGGCCGAGCCGACAAGCGCCCCGATCACCTGGAACAGCATGTACATTCCGGCGTCGCGGCCCGACATGCGGCCCGAGAGCCAAACACCCAGCGTGATGGCGGGATTGATGTGGCAGCCCGAAATTTTTCCGATAGTGTAGGCCATAGCCACGACAGACAGACCGAAAGCGAATGCCACACCAAGAGTCCCCGCAGGAGCGAACGGCTGTCCGGCACCGGCGAAGACCGCCGCACCGCAACCCAACAGTACAAGCACCATTGTGCCGACAAGTTCTGCTAAATACTTTTTCATAATCGTTGATACTTTATTGTTAGTCTTATCGATGGTAAAGTTACGCAAAAAAATGAACAATCCCAACCCCCGGGAGGGTTGGGGTGAAAAGAACGGCTTGCCGCGCATAGAGAGGAAACTATCTCACCTGGGTATCGACCACGGTTCCGTCGTCGAGCGTGCGTATAACCTCGCGGTGGCGCTGGCCGTTTTCGAGCACTTTTATCACCTCGACCTGGCCATTGTGGTGGTTGATGTCCTTGATGAACTGTTTTTCACCGGTGTCGCGGCTCTTATCCTTGACGAAGTCGCGCTCGTGGCCGGTGCGCACTTTTATGACCTCGGTGTTGCCCTCGCTGGTGGTTGCGCGCCATATCTCCTTGTAGGGGGTTTCGCGCACCTTCCACATGTCGTACTCGTTGATCATATGCAGATTGACTGTCTTCACCAAGCCGTCGTTGTAGTGGCTGGCAACCACCACGTCGCAGGAAGTATTGTCGGGCGAGGGTTTTTCGGAGACGAGTTTCACCTCGCGGATGCCTCCGCGGCGGGCCACGTCGGGATGGTGGATGGCACGCAGTGCCGTTGCGTGGGCCTTGTCGACCTCGGCTTTCATTTCGGCGGGCGGGGTTTCGGTGAACGAGATCGCCTTGACGAACGCTTCGTAGTCGTTGTTCATGATGTGTTCCACGTACTGTTTCGCGGCTTCTCCCGGAGTGGCCGCGACCACCTTGGGACGGCACGAGGTGACGACCGCTGCAGCGGTGAGGCAGCAGAACGCCAAATAGATAATTTTTTTCATATTCATCAGGTTTTTAATATTTTCGATTATCACACTCTCTTATTCCATAAATTGTGCCAAACGCTGGATAACTGTCCGTGACGCACCATTAAAAGTATAGCGAAGATTTTTTTTATCACATGCGGCGGCATGTTTGTTTGGTATTGTAAAATTTTTTAATTTTGACGGCGGATTATCGCTGTGACTGGCAATAAGCAAAATATCATAAATTTCAAAACTGACATAAATGGACAGAAGAGACTTTTTAAAAAAGAGCGCTTGGGGGATCGCCGGGGCAATCGTCGGAGGCAGCATTCTGGGCACCATCGCAGGGTCGACGACCGGATGTGCACCCGCAGCGGCTAAAAAACGGATCGGACTGCAACTATGGTCGCTGCGCGACGCCCTGCGCAACGATCCCAAGGCCACACTCGCAGCCATTGCGGCGATGGGTTACACCGAGATCGAGACGGCGGATTACAACAACGGCAAAGTTTACGGTTTTACGCCCGCCGAGTTCCGAACCGTCGTAGAGGAATTGGGCATGAAGGTGTCGAGCTGCCACATAGGCGGAGGGCGCGAGCAGGACGACGCATGGTGGGCGCAGGCCATTACCGACCACAAGGCGATGGGGTGCCGCTACATTGTGATCCCCTCGTTCCGGCTGGGCGAGACGTTGGCCGAAATCGACACCATGTGCGCCTACTTCAACCGGGTGGGGGCGATGTGCAAGGCTCAGGGTATCGTGTTGGGCTATCACAACCACAGCGCCGAATTCCGGGTGGTCGAGGAGCAGGTGATATACGACAGGATGCTGGCTCAAACGACACCCGACGTCGTGTTCGAGATGGACGTGTATTGGGTGAAAGAGGGAGGCGCCGATCCCGTGGCCTATCTGAACAAATACGCCGGCCGTTTCCCGGTACTGCACATCAAGGACGACAGCGTGATCGGCGAGAGCGGCAAGATGGACTTCGAGGCGATCTTCAACGCCGCCTACGCACAGGGCATGACGGACTATTACGTCGAGGTGGAGCAGTACACACCCTACCCTCCCGAGCAGTGTGTGCAGAAGAGTTTCGACTTCCTCGAAGTGGCTCCCTACGTAAAATAGACTCCCTTAACTCGTAACTAAACTTAACCTGATATGTCAACTAAAATTTCGAGAAGAAACTTTCTCAAGACGGGAGCGGCCGGTCTGGCGGGCCTGACCGTCATTCCGGGCAGGGCGCTCGGCAGCGTCGTGGGACAGACCGCACCCTCCGACAAGGTGAACGTTGCGGGAGTGGGCGTGGGCGGCCGCGGCAGCGGCGTGCTGCGCGAGATGGGCGACGGAGCCAACATCGTGGCCCTGTGCGATACCGACCACTACTACGCAAAGTCGACTTTTGAGCGCTATCCGGCGGCAACAAGGTTCTGGGACTGGCGCGAGATGTACGACCGCATGGCGGGCGACATCGACGCCGTGATGGTGGCGACACCCGACCATACCCACGCCTTGGTGGCATCGACCGGTATGTCGCTCGGCAAGCATGTGTACGTCGAGAAACCCCTCACCCACTCTGTCTACGAGTCGAGGCTGCTTACCAATCTCGCCGCGCATCACAATGTGGCGACACAGATGGGTAATCAGGGTTCGTCGGGAGACGGCGTGGCCGACATCTGCGACTGGATATGGAACGGCGAGATCGGCGAGGTGACGCGCGTGGAGTGTTTCACCGACCGCCCCATTTGGCCGCAGGGGCTGATGCGTCCCGCGAAGGAAGACCGTGTGCCCAGAACCCTTAACTGGGATCTGTTTATAGGCCCGGCTCCGATGAGGCCCTACAACGCGATCTACCAACCGTGGAACTGGCGTGGATGGTGGGACTTCGGTACCGGCGCACTCGGCGATATGGCTTGCCACATTCTCCACCCCGTGTTCAAGGCCCTCAAGTTGGGTTATCCCTCCACGGCTCAGGGGTCATCGACGCTGCTTCTCACCGAATGCGCCCCGCAGGCCCAGAACGTGAAACTGGTGTTCCCGGCTCGCGACAATATGCCGAAGGTGGCAATGCCCGAGGTGACTGTGACGTGGAGCGACGGCGGTATACTGCCTTTCCGCCCCGAGGGTCTGCCCGACGGCAAGAACCTCAACGTGCAGGGTGGTGCGTGCATTTTCTACGGCACGAAAGATACTCTGATCTGCGGTTGCTACGGAGTGGACCCCTATCTGCTGAGCGGTCGCGTGCCTTCGGCTCCGAAGGTTGCCCGCAGGGTCGAGGGTGGTGTGGGCGGACACGCGGCAGACTTCCTGCGCGCCTGCAAGGAGAGTGCATCGAGTCGCGTGAAGACCAACTCCGACTTCTCGGAAGCGGGCCCGTTCAACGAGATGGTGGTGATGGGTGTTTTGGCGGTGCGTCTTCAGGGCCTCAACAAGGTGCTCGAATGGGATGGCCCCGGAATGAGGTTCACCAACATCGGCGCCGACGAGACGATCCGCACCGTCGTAGAGGACGGTTTCAAGATCGAGGACGGTCACCCGACATTCAACAAAACGTGGACCGATCCCGTGAACGCACTCGAATTCGCACAGGGATTGATCAAACACAACTATCGCGAACCGTGGAAATTAGTCGATATGCCAAAAATCTAAATTTCAGATCAATAAGATGAAAAAAATTGCATTTATCGCAGCCCTTGCCGTGGCACTGACCGCCTGCTGGGGCAACCAGAACAAAAAGGCCGTCGAAGAGGGGGCCGCAACCGAAGTTGCCGTAACCCAGAATCAGGTGGTGGAGATATTCAACGGCACCGACTTCACCGGATGGCGCGGATACAACATGCCCGGCATGCCCGAGAACAGCCGCTGGGTTGTGGAGGACGGCGCAATGAAGATCAACGGTAACGAACGCGGCGAAGGCGACCACAACATTCTCTACGCAACTCCGTTCAAGAACTTCAAGCTGACGTTCGACTGGAAGGTGTCGAAGGGTGGCAACTCGGGCGTGTTCTTCTACGTGAAGGAGGTTCCCGCGACCGACGGCCCCTACTACATCACAGCTCCCGAGTACCAAATACTCGACAATGCCAACCATCCCGACGCGAAACTGGGTGTGAACGGCAACCGTGCCTCGGCATCGCTCTACGACATGATCCCGGCCAATCCGCAGAACGCAAAGCCTTTCGGCGAGTGGAACACCGGCGGAATCATGGTCTATCAGGGTACCGTGATCCACTACCAGAACGAGGAGGCCGTGGCAGAGTACCACCTGTGGACTCCCGAATGGAGCGCGATGATCGAAAAGAGCAAGTTCAGCAGCACCAATCCCAACTGGCCTAAGGCTTTCGAGTACCTGACCAAGGGTTTGGGTACCGATGATGCCGGTAATGTGGTGGGTGGTTACATTCTGCTGCAAGACCACGGTAATGATGTGTGGTTCCGCAATCTTAAGGTCGAGATACTCGACTAAAAAAACAAACGCCCCTTTCGGGGCGTTTGTTTTTATTTTCATTTGAGGAGGGCGTCGAGGGTGGGTTCGATGATCGAGGCCATGCGGGCGTAACCGGCGGCGGTGGGGTGAATGCCGTCTTCGGCGAGCCGGGAGGGCAGGCCGCCGCGCTCGTCGGCCATCGGGGTGAAGTAGTCGACCCAGGTGCAGTCGTTCGCTGCGGCCCATTCCCTGAGGAGCGTGTTGAGGGCGCGCACTTTGGCCGGGACGTCGGTTATCTCTTTGCGCCACGGATATTCGGCCGCCGGGAGTACCGAGCAGATCACCGGCACGATGCCGTTGGCGCGGGCGAGTTGGGCCATCGAGACGATATTGGCGGCGATGTTTTCGATCGCAACCGGGCCCTGGTTCTCGGCGATGTCGTTGGTTCCGGCGAGGATCACAACCACGCGCGGGGCGAGGTCGATAACGTCGGCGCGGAAACGGGCAAGCATCTGTGCCGTCACCTGTCCGCTGATACCGCGACCCACGTAGCTGCCGTCGGCGAAGAGTTCGGGCTGCATTCTCGGCCACGCGTCGGTGATCGAGTTGCCCATGAACACCACGTCGGGGCGCGATCCGGCGGTTTTGATCCGGGCGTTGTCTGCGGCGTAGCGGCCGTAGTTGGCCCAGTCGTTGTTTCGTTGCTGCGCGTCCGCGTCGTGCGCGGTGGCGGCCATTGCCGCGATTGTCGCTAACATGATTGCGAGTATCTTCATAATCGTATGAATTTTATTCCCACTCGATGGTTGCGGGGGGTTTGGGGCTGATGTCGTAGACTACGCGGTTGACGCCCTTCACGCCGGCGAGGATGTCGCGCGCGACGCCCTCCAGGAAATCCCAAGGCAGGCCCACAGGGTCGGCCGTGACGGCGTTGACCGAGTTCACGACCCTCAGTGCCACGGCGTTCTCGAAGGTACGCGATCCGGCCGTGACGCCAGTGCTGCGAACCGGCAACAGGATCACCGCTGCCTGCCACACTTTGTCGTAGAGCCCTGCGGTGCGAAGTGCGTCGATGAATATCTTGTCGGCCTCCTGCAGCGTGGCGATCTTTTCGGGTGTTACCTCGCCCAGCACGCGGACGCCGAGGCCCGGGCCGGGGAAGGGATGGCGGCCGACGAGCGCATCGCTCATGCCGAGTGCACGGCCCACTTCGCGCACCTCGTTTTTGTAGAGCATACGCAGTGGTTCGACTATGCGCAGGTTCATCTTTTCGGGGAGTCCGCCCACGTTGTGGTGGCTTTTGACGGCGACGCCGGGTTTCGACGGCGAGAACGACTCGGAGATGTCGGGGAAGATAGTCCCTTGGGCCAGCCATTTGATGTCGGCGAGTTTGCCCGCCTCGGCCTCGAACACCTCGATGAAATCGCGTCCTATGATCTTGCGCTTGGCCTCGGGGTCGGACACTCCGCGCAGGTCGCCCAGAAATTTTTCGCCCGCCCTGACGCCGATCACGTTGAGACCCATGCCAGCGTAGGCGGCCATCACCTCTTCGTGTTCGCCTTTGCGCATCAGCCCCGTGTCGACGAAGATGCAGTGGAGCCTGTCGCCGATCGCACGGTGCAGCAACACCGCCGATACCGACGAGTCGACCCCGCCGCTCAGGCCCAGCACCACGCGGTCGTCGCCCAGTCCGGCCTTCAGTGCCGCGATGGTCTCGGCAACGTAGTCTGCGGCGCTCCAGGCGCCCCGTTCACTCTCTTTTATCTCCACCAACCGGGCGGTAGGTGTTCCGAAATAACGATCATCCATATTCATTATGTGTATTTAAACGCGGACGGTTGCTCCCGCGTGTTTTTCGAGTTGTGTTATGATGTTGCCCATTGCGCGGTCGATGGCGCTGTCGGTGAGGGTGGCGGTGCGGTCTTCGAGGGTGAAGGCGAGCGCGTAGGACTTTTTGCCCTCGGGCAGTTTGTCGCCCTCGTAGACGTCGAACAGCGTGACGCCCCGCAGCAGCTTTTTCTCTGCTCCGAAGGCTACTTCGCGCAGTTTGCGGAAAGTTATCTCCTTGTCGACCAACAGCGCAAGGTCGCGCCGTACCGAGGGGAAGCGTGCGAGTTCGGTGGCCCGGGTGCGGGTCCCGACTGCGGCTTTTGCGAGGTGGCCGAAGTCGATTTCGGCGAACCATACCGGCGCCTTGAGGTCGAACAGTGCCAACAGTGCTGGTGAGACGGCGCCGATCTGCATCAGTTCCTTGCCCCGGAGTTTGTATGCCACAGCCTCGGAGAAGAGGTCGCTTTCGGACGGTTCGCACTGCAAAGTGTCGAGTTCGAATCCGAAACGGGCGAGCATACGACCTGCCATGCCGCTAAGGGTGAAGAAACTGCTCTTTTCGGCGGCGGCGTTCCACGATGGTTGGGTGTCGAGGCCCGTTACCGTCATGCCGAGGCGGTAGGTCTCTTTGTAGGGCGTGAGGAGGTTGTTTTCTTCACGGCCATCTTTTTTTGCCTCGTCGAATGAGTAGCAGTTGCCGAATTCGTAGAGTTTGAGGTCGGCGTTGCGGTGGTTGGTGTTGAGTTGCACTGCTTCGAGGGCGTTGAACAGCAGCGTCTGGCGCATGACGCCCAAGTCGTTGCTCAGCGGGTTGAGTATCCTGACGCAGCGTTCGGCGGGGTAGGACTTCAGCCCCTCGTAGTACGAGGCGCGGGTGAGCGAGTTCGAAATTATTTCGGTGTAGCCGTTGCCGCTCAGAAAATCCGACACTGTGTTCTGCACCTTGTCGCGGTCGATGCGCGGCGCAACCGTGAGCGACGAGCGGAACCGGGTCGGCTCCTCGACGTTGTTGTAGCCGTAGATGCGCAGTACTTCCTCGACGAGGTCGGCTTCGCGCTGTACATCGACGCGGTAGGGAGGTACGGCGACGCAGAGGATGTCGCCCCCGACGTGGTCGAAACTCTCGACTGTGACGCCCAGAGCCGCGAGTATCTGAACGACTGTTTCGCGGGGTATCTGTTTGCCGATAAGCGCGTTTGCGCGCGACAGCGAAAATTCGAAACGGTGGGGCGGGATCGGTTCGGGATAGATGTCGACCGGCTCCGACGAGATGCGTCCGCCTGCCAACTCTTTATAAAGTAACGCGGCGCGCTTGAGAGCGTAGATCGTGATGTCGGGGTCGACGCCGCGCTCGAAAAGGAACGACGCGTCGCTGTTGATGCCGTGGCGGCGGGCAGTTTTGCGAATCCACACCGGGTCGAAGCGGGCGCTTTCGAGGAAGATCGAGGTGGTGGTTTCGCTCACGCCGCTGTCGGCTCCGCCCAGCACCCCGGCGATGCACATCGGCTTACCGGAGTCGCAGATCGTGAGGTCTTGCGCGGAGAGTTTGCGTTCCACGCCGTCGAGCGTCTTCAGGGGAGTTCCATCGGGGCAGGTGCGCACCACCACGCGGCCGCCTGCGATCTTGGCGGCGTCGAAGGCGTGGAGCGGCTGGCCCATCTCGTGGAGCACGAAGTTGGTGATGTCGACAAGGTTGTTGTGCGGATTGAGGCCGATGGCGCGCAGGTACGACTGCATCCACTCGGGCGAGGGGCCGAACTTCAGACCCGTGATCGTGACCCCGGCGTAGCGCGGGGCTCCCTCTTTTTCGACGACTTCGACGGGAATTTCGAGGGCGTAGTCGTCGACCCTGAAATCGTCGACCGGCGGCAGGGTGAGTTCCACTTTTTCGCCGCGTGCCTTGAGGTAGGCCACGAGATCGCGCGCTACGCCCCAATGCGAGCCGCCGTCAATGCGGTTGGGGGTGAGGCCGATCTCTATCGTCCAGTCGCCCCGCAGGTCGAGATGTTCGGCGGCGGGGGTGCCGGGCTTGGCGCCGGCTTCGAGCACCATGATGCCGGCGTGGCTCTCGCCCAGGCCAAGTTCGTCCTCGGCGCAGATCATGCCGTGGGACTCGGCGCCGCGGATCCTGCTCTTTTTGATCTTGAAACTTTCGGCCGCACCTTTGGGGTGCAGTTCGGCGCCGATCATTGCCACCAGTACTTTCTGGCCGGCGGCGACGTTGGGTGCGCCGCAGACTATTTGCAGCGCTTCGCCCGCGCCCACGTCGACCGTGGTTACGTGCAGGTGATCGCTGTCGGGATGGTCGATGCAGGTGAGTACTTCGCCCACGACGACTCCTTCGAGGCCGCCTTCGATCGCTTCGAGACGTTCCACCCCGTCGACCTCGAGGCCGGTGCTCGTGAGTATCGCCGCCACCTCTTCGACCGACAGTTTCTCGAATGCTTCGCCACGGATGTAGCCACGGAGCCAGTTATATGATATTTTCATGATTTTTTTCCGATTTGAACGCCCAAAGTTAGCGAAAAAACTTTTTGGTGCGGGATTTGCTCGTTATTTTTGTAACAAAACTTATATCGTCATGATAAAGATAGATCAATCACGCGCGCCGTTCGCGATGCCGATGTTGCCCTGGGCAAAAAGTGCACTTGCGCCACACATCAGTGCCGAGACCATTGATTACCACTATGGTAAGCATCTGCAAACTTATGTGAACAACCTCAACGGTCTTGTCGCGAGCGGCGAGTTTGCCTCATCGAGCCTCGAGGAGATAGTGCGGAAAGCTCCGCAGGGGCCGCTGTTCAACAACGCCGCTCAGATGTGGAACCACACCCTCTATTTTCTTCAGCTCTCCCCCACCCCGAAAACGCGCCCCACTGGCCCGCTCGCCGCGGCGATCGACCGCGACTTCGGCAGTTTCGACGCCTTCCGCGAGCAGTTCGCAAAATCGGCGCTCGGGCTCTTCGGATCGGGATGGACGTGGCTGGCGGCCGACAAACCGGGTGGGAAACTCTCGATAGTGAACGCCCTCAACGCAGGGAATCCACTCACCGAGGGTAAGTTGCCGCTCATGGTGATCGACGTGTGGGAGCATGCATACTACATAGACCACCGGAACGCACGCGCCGCTTCGATCGAAGCTTTTTGGAAGATAATCGACTGGAAAGTGGCCGAAAGCCGTTTTTAAATTTGTAATTAAAAACCTACCTTTGCCCGCGGAACAATAAGGCTGAAACTATGGGTTGGTTCGAAAATCTTATCGCGGGCGAAGGTATCGCCCACTCGGTGCTGGTAGTAGCACTCGTAATTGCCGTCGGCACGGCGTTAGGTAAAGTGAAGGTCGCGGGCATCTCGCTCGGGGTGACGTGGGTACTGTTCGCCGGGATCGCGGCTGCACACTTCGGGATGACGCTCAATCCCGAAGTTCAGCACTTTCTCAAAGAGTTCGGACTTATAATTTTCATATTTGCGCTCGGGCTGCAGGTGGGGCCGGGGTTCTTCTCTTCATTTAAAAAGGGAGGGATGAGGCTCGTCGGCTGGGCAGTGACGATAGTTCTGTTGGGCGTGGGGATGACCGCCCTTATCTCCGTTATTACAGGTACGCCCATCTCGACGATGGCGGGAGTGATGTCGGGTGCCGTGACGAACACTCCCGGCCTCGGTGCCGCGCAAACCGCGTACGGAGACATACATCGCGGAGCGATGGATCCCTCGATAGCCAACAGTTATGCCGTGGCCTACCCTCTCGGCGCCGTGGGGGTGATAGTGTGTATGCTGGTAGTCAAGGGCATATTCAAAGTGAGGTTCGACAAGGAGACCGCCGCGCTCGCCGCCGAGTCGGGTGAGGCACACCATACCGAACGTCTCTCGATAAGGCTCACAAACGCCAATCTCGTGGGACGGACGATAGCGGAAGCGGGATCGCTGTTGGCGCGCAATTTTGTGGTCTCGCGCGTGAAACACGCAGGCGGCACGGTGGAGATCGCAAACTCGTGTACCGTGTTGGGCGAGGACGACCTGCTGCTCGTGATATGCGACGAAGCCGACCACGACGCCATCATGACATTTTTCGGCGTTCCGGCTAAAGATCTGAAGGCGGGCGACTGGGTGAAACTCGATACCCATTTCGTGTCGCGCCCCGTGATCATAACCCATACTCACGTCAACGGCAAAAAGCTGAGTTCGCTCAAGCTGCGCGGCCACTTCGGGGTGAACGTCACACGGGTGATGCGTGCGGGGATAGAGCTTGTCGCCGCGCCCGACCTCGAGCTCCAGATGGGGGATAAACTTACCGTGGTGGGCACCGAGGAGTCGGTCAAAGCCGCCGCCGGTTATCTCGGCAATCAGGCGAGCCACCTGCGACACCCCAATCTGATCTCGATATTCGTGGGTATAACTCTCGGGGTACTTTTAGGGTCGGTGCCGATAGTTGTTCCCGGAATGCCCGAGCCGCTGAAACTGGGGTTGGCCGGGGGGCCGCTTATCATTGCGATACTTATCGGCCGGTTCGGGCCGCGGTATAAACTCGTTACCTACACCACGATGAGTGCCAATCTGATGCTGCGCGAGGTGGGAATATCGCTGTTCCTTGCGTGCGTGGGGCTCGGGGCGGGTGAGACGTTCGTGGCGAGCATCATCGGGGGCGGATACTGGTGGGTGCTCTACGGGGTGTTGATCACCGTCGTGCCGATACTCGTTGTGGCTATACCGTTGAGGAAATGGGGCCGTATGAACTATTTCCGGCTGATCGGCCTTGTGGCGGGGTCGTACACCAATCCCATGGCGCTGTCTTATGCCAACTCGCTCGGGGGAAACGATCAGGCCTCGGTGGCCTATTCGACAGTATATCCTTTCACTATGTTTTTGCGGATACTTGCGGCGCAGGTTTTGGTGATGCTTGCAATATAAGACGAAGCAATCCGGTACCGATCGTTACTGGATTGCTTCGTCGCTATGCTCCTCGCGCAATGACGCGCGCGGCTCGATTTTCGATTTTCAGCTCTGCGGGTTGTCCATGCGGCCCATGAAGAGGATGGCGCCGGTGCTGCGTTCGCGGATCAGGTAGAGGAAGGGGCGGTCGGCGTGGAACTGCATGGGGCCGGGATTCGGCAGGGCGGAGGTGTACTCTATTCCGATGATGGTCACGGCTGCCGCTTCGGTGCCCTCTTCGGTCACCTCGACGAAGGTCTTCTGCCGGATCATGGTGACCGCAATGTTTGGATCGTCGCTTATGCCGCCGAGGTTACCTGAGTAGAATATACTATTGATGCCCTGATTCCTCATGGCGTCGTTCAGCCAAAAGTCGCACTCCTGTTTCCAGCGCGGGAGTTTCAGTTCGATGCCGCGTTCGCGCAGGCCGTCGACCGCGCTATTGTAGGTGTCGGCGTCGAGCGCGGCTATGAGGTCGTCGAGCGGGGTGTTCTCGTCGGCAGGCATCATCACCATCATGCTGAATGCGCCGTTGCCGTAGGGCAGGTCGACGCACTGCAAAGTTTGATCGCCGTAGAAGGGCAGATCGGTCTGTTGCGACATCATTTTCACCTTGCGGGTCGAGCCGTCGGCCATGTGGAAATCGTCGTCGCGGGTGTCGGACTTGGCGAACTCGTATTGCCACTGACCTTTGAAGTAAACGGCGTTGATCAGATACATCACCGCCTCTGCGGGAATTTTGTCGAGAATCTTAGTTATGCGGTTGTTGGTGTTGTCGGCGCACCATTTATTGATGGCGGCGATAGTGGCAGGATCGAGGAAGTCGCGGGTCTGTACCTCGGCGGCGTAGTATTCGCGGTTGGCGGCATAGAACGGCGGTTTGACATCGAAACCTTTGCGGGCCCAGATCGAGTTGGCGATCGCGAGTGCCGTGCGCGGGTCGGCTTCGAGGAGTGCTTTGTAGAGTGTGCGGTAGTGTTCGTTGATCTGCTCCGGCGTGAAGTCGGCGACTCCGAGCGCGGCGGCCATTTCGGCGGCGGCTTCGGGTGAGGTGCCGTTGTAGAGCATGCCCAACGCCATTGTGAGACTCATGGGTGAGACGAAGGCGTTGGGTTTCTTGTCGTCGGGCGCCGTGGCGAGCGTCTGGCGAAAAAAGTCGAACGCGAAGGCGTTGTCGGCGGAGATTTTTTCGGCGCCGCGGGTGGTGAGGTCGATCGGCTTTGCGGGTTCGGGAGTACCGCCGCCATCGCCGGGAGTGCACGATGCCGCGAAGATCAGTGTCACGGCGAGGATAATGAGATTTTTCATAACTTTTTTGAGTGTGTTTTCGGTTAATTTCAATGGTTAAATTGGGGGATTGGGGGAATCTTGCATGGTGATTTGAAAAAAACATAAAAAACCTACCTCCTCTCCCTGCTAAAAAAGAGATTGCTAACGCGAAAAAAAATTGTGTATATTTGTGATTTCTGCTTTTTTCGGTGATTTACTCATGAAAGAAACCATACCTAAAACGCCCTCCGTGCTGCTGTCGACGGTGCCTGTCGCGGTGCTTGTTGTGTTGTTGTTCTTCACGATTCGGGTTTTCGGATCGGATGCGCTGGGCGGGCCGAGCCAGATAGTACTGCTCGTCGCCACGGCGGTGTGTGCGCTTATAGCCGTCGTGCGCTGCGGGGTGAGGTGGAGTGCGATAGAACGGGCAGTGTCGGCGAATATTCGCACAACCGGGGTGCCGATAGTGATACTGCTGATGATAGGCGCGCTGTCGGGAAGCTGGATGATAAGCGGCGTCGTACCGACACTTATTTACTACGGGTTGAAGATACTTCATCCGGCGGTGTTTCTGGTGTCGTGCTGCGTGATCTGCTGTCTGGTGTCAGTGATGACGGGCAGTTCATGGACGACGGTCGCCACGATCGGTGTGGCGTTGATGGGCATAGGCACCGCGCAGGGTTTTTCCGCCGGATGGGTGGCGGGAGCGATCATCTCGGGCTCATACTTCGGCGACAAAATTTCGCCCCTGTCCGACACCACAGTGCTGGCGGCGTCGGTGACCGGTACTCCGCTCTTTACCCACATAAAGTATCTGATGACTACCACAGTGCCGTCGATCGGCATCACGCTCGTTATATTCACCGTGGCGGGACTTACCAGAGGTGCGGGTGCGGAGACGGCGGGACAGGCCACGGAGTTGTCGGCGGTGCTCGCGGAAAGTTTCGACATCACTCCCTGGGTGCTCACAGTGCCTGTCGTGACGGGGGTGATGATCGCCCGCAGGGTGCCGGCGGTTATCACGCTGTTTGTGTCGGCGCTGTTGGCGGGGGTGTTTGCCGTGATCTTTCAGCCGGGGCTGCTCGTGGAGATCGCGGGCGGCGGGGACGGATCGGGCGCAGGGGCGGGGGCGATATTCCGAGGGCTTGTGACCACGTTGGCGGGTGCGACTCAGATCGAAACGGGGAATGCAATGGTGAACGATCTTGTGGCGACAGGTGGCATGGCGGGGATGCTCGATACGATATGGCTTATTTTGTGCGCGATGTGTTTCGGCGGTGCGATGATCGCGAGCGGCATGCTGCAAAGCCTCTCGTCGGTGTTCGTGCGGGCTGTGAAGCGGCGTGTGGGGTTGGTGGCCTCGACGGCGGCCACCGGGCTTGTGCTCAACGTCACCGTGGCCGACCAATATATGTCGATCATACTTTTGAGTAACCTGTTTGGCGACGTCTACAAAAAACAGGGCTATGAGAGCAAGTTATTGAGCCGGACGGCTGAGGATTCGATCACCGTCACTTCGGTCTTAATACCGTGGAACTCGTGCGGGATGACGCAGGCGACTATTCTGGGTGTGCCTACCCTAACCTATCTGCCATATTGCTTTTTCAATATCATCTCTCCCATTATGACAATACTTGTGGCAGCGATCGGCCACCGGATCCGGAAACCCGCTCGATCCGGTCGAGAGTAACGTACCACAGGTAGGACTCGATGTCGGTGTAGCCCATGCTTTGGAGAAGGCTGGTGTAGTCGCGGAGCTGGGCGGCGTGTTCTGGCGGGGTTTTTCTTCCGAATTTGTAATCGACCACAACGACGCGTCCGTCGCGAATCATCACGCGGTCGGGGCGGCGGGTGGCGGGGGTGCCCGGTTCACGGATGCTGTGCGGGAGGATTATGTCGCCCTCGTTGCGCACGGTGTGCCAATCGCCGGAGAACCATTCGGCTACGAGCGGATTGGCGAAGGCGCGGTCGATGATCTTTTGCAGGAGAGTGTGTTCCGCCCCGGAAATGAGGGCGTCGGCGGCCATAAGGTCGAGTGAGCGGCGGACGTCGGCGGCGGTGGCGGCATGTTCGAAAGCGCGGTGCATCGACACACCCATATCGCGCGGCGAGAGATCGGGCGCCGAGGCGCCATCCTCAACATATCGGGTGGTGGGAAGGCGAAGGCGCACCTTTGCTCCGGGGCGGCGGGTGGGATAGGTGCGCAGGGGACTGGGAGCAAAGGTATCCTGCGCGGGGAGGCCGGGGGCGGGTTCGCCCCATTCGGTGAAGTCGGTGGTGATGTTCATCACCTCGCGCAGCAGGTTGCCCACCGTGCCGCGCCCATCGCGGGGATTGGAAGAGGTCATCAGATGGAGTTCGCGTTCGGCACGGGTGGCCGCGACGTAGAACAGATTCGCGGCGTCGATGTGGGCCAACACCAACTCGCGGTAGTAGCGCTCAGAGAACCAGGAGCCGGCCATAGCCTCCTTGTAGTTTATGGGCATAGCCGCGGCCTCGTCGAGCCCCTCCCCCCCCGATGCGCGGGACCAGAGGACAAGTTGCCGGCCGCGCGTTTCGGGTGCCATAGACCACGACAGCCAGGGCACGATGACGGCTTTATATTCGAGGCCCTTCGACTTGTGGATCGTAGACACGGTGATCGCGTCGGCCGTCTGCTGCATGGTGATGGAGGCGGAGGCGCCATGTTCGTTCCACCACTTGAGAAATAGCGGGATGTCGGCCACAGAACGCGATGAAAACGAGGTGATCTGGCCGTGAACGGCCTGGATGTAGGCTATGTCGTCGGTGCGCCGGTCGAGGCCGAAACGCAGCACAGTCTCCTCGAATGCCTCCTCGGGCGAAAGGGGGGCGATGCGCGCGAAGAACTCGGAATCGTCGGTCGTTAGCGGCGCGTCGAAGGGGCAGCCGAGCCAGCGGTTGAAGACGGCTCTCTGGATCGAAGTGTCGGCCGCGCCGCGCGAAAGAGCGCCGATGCCTGCGGCCAGCGAGAGGCAGGCGATGATGAAACGGCTTGCCGACGAGGCTCCCACGGTGAGTGCTTCGGCCGTAATCACGTCGTAGCGCCAGGGCGAGTCGGGATTGAGGCGTTTGTGCTCGAGCAGCATCTGTGCAACGCGCGCGCCCTGGGTATTGGAGCGTACCAGCACCGCGATGTCGCCCGCGCGGTAGCCTCTTGACTGAAGCTCCTCGACGCGCGCGATCACCGGAGGGATGTAGTGGCCTTCGGCGTCGGGGCCGTAGACAGTGAGCGTGACGTAGCCGCCGTCGGCTCCGGGGCGCGGCGTCTG
>DBDQ01000104.1 GCA_002293665.1 Alistipes sp. UBA928
GAAAGTAGACCGCTCGCTGTGCCCAATTCCCCATATCGCTCGGCAGAAAACGCCATCCTTCCACCCGATAGAAAAAAATCGCTACCTTTGATGTAGTCAGGAGGTAAATTACTGACTGTCTTCGAAATGTAAGACCTTTGTGTATAGACAGGCAACGGATAAGTAAGCAGTGAAGTGTTAAGGGACACTTTGTTTTGCATACTTTTCAAACAACCCGTTGTTGCGGAGGCAAAGGTAGATAATTTTCCCGAAACAGCGCAGTAATTCGAGGGTAATTTAGTTGTCTGGAGCTACCGGAAATTCAAACTGCCATACTTCAGTACGGTCGAGGCGGCGGGCACCAAAGACAGTGAGACAGTAAGGCCGATCAGACGAATTGGTTTAGTCGAAAAAATCGCCCCCACCCCCAAAGACACACATGCCATGCCCCGCCGTGGGCCCACCGCCGCCCGCTACTGCGCATTGCGAACACAGCGGACGGGATATGTACTGTTCAAAGAACTACCACTTAAGTTAATAGCTATTTTATCAGGTGCGTAATTTCCATAGCTGTCGGCGCGGGAGGTCGTCATTATCATTACAGCTCTCATACTAGCCCAATAGTAACCAGCTCCGGAACTACCTATATTCGGCATGAAAACTCCCGCGTGGCGTGTGCCGTGCACCCCGTTCACCCACTCCTCGTGGATATAGCCCTGTAATGTACAAATTCCTCCTCTTTCTCTATCTCCCGCAGCAGTCATAAGATTGAGCCATTCTTGGTATGAGGGCAACCTCCAACCCGCGGGGCAGGGGTTTTTGTCGTCGGGCCAGAGCTGCGCGCTCGTCGGCAACGCGCTTCCGTCAATCCCCCATTTGAACTTTTCTCCCTCATCCCACTCGTTGGCCGCGAACTGGCCGTAGCTGCTGACGTTGGTCTTGGCCCAGATGGTCGTCTGGTTGTTACTCGTCAACGCCACCTCGCCCACGGGGTTGGGTTTGTAGCCGTAGACATACTCGGCGAAGAGCGTGATATTGGTGTTGTCCCCCCACCATTCGGCGGCGTACCAAAAGTCGCGGTTGGGGGAGACGACATAATCCTCGCCCTCGTAGTTGTGCCACTCCTTGAAATACCAGCCGTTCCACGATTCGGGCGTGGTGACGTGTCCCCATTGGTCTCGCTTCATGCCGTTCTGGGACTCGTTGCTGATGTGTTCCATCGTCGCGCCGACGTTACTGGAGACGGTGGTGGTGTAGCGGGGCGACGAGTTGGCGTAGAGTTTCACGCCGCCCTCGGGCATGTTGAACCACATGTTGCTGTTAATGTTGAAGGGGTTCGGCTCGTTGGTGTCGAACGCGATGGCGTTGCCGTTCATGTCGGTCGCGCTCCATCCGTCGAAGCCCCATCCGGCCTCCACGTTGCTAACCCGATAGCTCACGTGTTCGCCCGCCGGAATGCCGTTGCCCCGGCCGTACCACGCCTCGTTGCCGTGGCCGTTGCTGTCGCTATCCTCCACCGTCAGCCCCTGCCCGACGGTTATCTGCGCCTTGTAGCGGATATTGCGCATCACAACCACTATCTTGCGCCCGCCGCGCATGGTGGTACCGTCGCTCTGAAGGGTGCGGGGCAACAATTGGAACGTGATGTTATTCTTGTCGGTCGACCACTCGCGCGCGTCCGTCCAGTCGAAGGTATCGTCGTAGATGTCGACGTGGCTGAAGTCGTAATTGGACGTGTCGTAATCCAGACGGTACGACACCCATGTACCCGCCGGAACGCCCTCGCCGCCCGACAGGGCTTTGCGACTGTTCTCCTCGGTCGCTCCCTTGCCCGCGTCGGCTTGCGGTATCAGACGCACGTCGGGCGGGAGCTTGTCTGTGTAGCTGTCGGTCTGCGACCAATAGTTCTTCTGCACGAAATCGACCGTCACGGGATTGGCGCGGTAAACGGGAGTGACGATCAGATCCTCGCGGGGCATGGTGAACGTTGCGGGATTGAGCGTCGCGTCGGGCAGCAGCGAGGCGGTGAGGTCGGTCACACCGTCGGTGCGGGTGATGCGCCACTTCTCGAAGTCGCCGAAATCGAGGTGTTTGGTTGTGCGCTGGGCGGTGATGGTGACCCGTTCGCCCGGTTCGATGCCCTCCGCGGGCGAGGCCGTGGCTGTGCCTACCGTGTTGCCGTTCATATCGACGGCGTTTCGTGCCGCGACGTCGAAAAATCGCGCCTCGATGAACGCCGGTGTGATCGTAACGTTAGAGGCGGGCATTGTGAAGGTCGCCGGATTGGCCGCCGCGTCGAACGAGGCGATCTGTGCGCCGTTGTCGTTGCGCGTAACCGTCCATCGGTCGAACCGGTATCCGGGTTTGCCTGCCGCGGATATGCTTATCTGCATTCCCTCAAGTGCGTAAGGATATTTCGCGACGACGTTGCCGTTGACCGTAGCGGCTATGTTTATGGTGTATTGCGTGCTGCCGTAGATGTCGCGACCGCGTATGTCGCTCTCGTCCCACACGAGCAGCGAGGCGTCGATGTTAGTCGGCGGTGCGGCGAACGCCGACTCGATGTCGGGGAAGCCATGGCCGCTGATTGTGCCGATGTTGAAATTGTAGCTGTGGTTGCGCACCACGTCGTGCCACGTGTAATGCTGCCGGTCGGGCCCGCTCACGAAATCGATGCGGTAGCAGGTTTTGTCGCCCTCGTCACTGAAATCGCCGTCGTTGTCCGAGTCGTAATATCCGGCGATTATCAAACATGTGTTGTCGCGCCAACCGGTTCCGTCGGCATTGTTCGCATCGCCATACCGGCCGACATTCTTGTGCTCAAAGATATAGATGCGGTCGCGTATCTCGGTATAGCCGTATTTGTTTCCTCCTATGGGAAACGCTTCATAGCCGAAAGTTATGCCGCTGTATTTGCCCGGGGCGTCGGGAATCGAGGCAGCCGTGGTGACGCTTGCGTCGTCGGGCACAAGCTGGCCGCGCGTATTGAGGTTGCAGGGCCAAACAGAGTGCAGCCGGAATCGCGGCTCGCTCACCTTGACGTTGACACGCGCCAATGCGCGGCGCAGGGTCACCGTTCGGGACACGGGCGTATTCTTATGCGCAATCTCCACATCGTGCAGTTCACCGTACATGGGTATCTGTTCAATCGGTATATTCCAATACGTCGGGAGTTTCGAGCTGGGTGCATCCGTTTTCACCATTTGCAGAGTCTGCTGTATTTGAGCGCGAGTCATGCCTGCGCTAAGCCCACCGAGCTTGCTCACGTCTGGAGGGTTGGCCACAAACATCAGGTCGTAGAGCTCGGGGCGGAAGTCGATATTGGCCGAGGCGGTGAGCTTTGCCGAGTCGCCGTCGACGGTGGCGGCGGTCACTGTGCCCACAGTGGCCTGCACGGCCTTGACGAAGGTTCCGTCGGCGTTGCACATCAGCACCCACAGCGAGGAGACGGTGTTCTCGTTGGTGGTTGCGTAGCGGGTTTCGACTGTTTGCGTGTCGGGCATCTCGATTGTGAACGTGGTGGGGTCGGAGGCTGTCTGTCGTTGGCCCTCATCCCCTGGGGCGTCGGTGATGCATCCTGTCAGGGCAAGGCCTGTGGCCGCCATGATCGCTATATATATTTTCGTGTTCATAGTCTCTGGTTATCTGTTTGCGTTACTGCGCCGAGCGGACGCAGCGGACGGGATATGTCCACCAGGGTATGTTGTTAGCGTTGGCCTGACTATGGAAGTTAGCGTACTGGTCATAGCTGTTGTCGGTGCTGAATATCATACACATGGATTCGTACATCCAATACAGGCCGCCGCCATTCGCCGCGTTGATATTCGTGTTCGGCATGAACACTCCCGCGTGCATCGTACCCCACTGCCCGTTCATATTGTACACGTGATTACTGCCGGGCGGTTTGGTGCCGGGCCCGAATCCGAGATCTCCGGCGGCACGCAGCAGGGCGTTAAATTCCATGTATTTGGGCACCCTCCAACCCGGCGGGCAGGGGTTTTTGTCGTCTGGCCATGTATTCACGCCGTTGCCCAGCGCGCTTCCGTCCACTCCCCACTTGTAGAGTTTCCCCACTGTCGTCTCGCTGTCGGCGAACACGCCGTCGTCCGCAAGGTTGGTCTTGGCCCAGATGGTCGTAATCTGGTTGCCCTTGCCGTCGTCGCCCGTCACCGCCACCTCGCCCACGGGGTTGGGTTTGTAGAGCATGTAGTGGGCGGTGTAAGTCCGTCCGCCGACCGGCACGGTGAACCAGTATGGGTTGTCTTGCGTGGAGCCGCCATCCCACGTGAAGTGGGTGAAGTACCACGTCTGGCCGTTGTACTGCCTTGTCGCTTCGGCCTCCACATAGTGCCACCAGTTCGGGTCGGCCGGCAAGCCGCCCTCCCAGAGTCTGTAGTCGGAGAAAGCGGGCCAGTAGTCCGGCAGGTTGGAGTTGGCAAGCACCCTGTAAGCGGGGCGCGAGTTGGCGTAGAGTTTCACGCCGCCCTCGGGCATGTTGAACCACATGTTGCGGTCGCCGCCGTAGGCGTTCGGCTCGTTGGTGGCGAACGCGATGGCGTTGCCGTTCTTGTCGGTCGCGCTCCATCCGTCGAANNTGGATGCCGTTGCCCGTCCACGCCCAATTGCCGTGGTAGTTGCCGGTGTACTCGCCGTCGCTGTCGGCCACGGTCAGCCCCTCGCCGATGTTCATCTGGGCCTTGTAAAGGGGGATTTTCTTCAGGTAGATCACCATTACCCGTCCGCCCTTTATCGCTCCGCCGCCCGTGTCGACGCTCGGGAGCATTGTGAATGCCATGTTGGTGTAGGTGTCGTCGGCGTGATACCGCGTTATGTCGGCCTCGTTCCAAACGTGGCCCCCGCCGTAGATATCGACAACTTCCAGCGTATACGCATATGTATCCCACGACAGGCTGTACGCCACCGCTGTGCCCACGGGTACGCCCGCGCCGCCCGGCAGGGCTTTGGTGCCGTTTTCCACGGTTGCGCCAGTCGTTGTGTTGGCTATGGGAGTGAGGGTCGAGTGAGGAGTGGATAACGAGGTGCGGGTTCCGTCCAACTCGATGGTTACATATTGCACCTCCATCTTCACCACCCCAGGGGCGTAGACGGGTGTGGCCACCAGGTCTCTATCGCCCATGATGATCGTGGCGGGATTGACCGTGGGTGCACTCGCGTCGTCGGTTCCGGTGAGGTATCGGGCCGTCACGTCTGTTCCGTCGGCAAGAGAGATTTTCCACTCCTTGAAAGTGCCGTAATCGAGGTTGTTCGATGTGGCGGTGAGCGTCACTCTCTGGCCCGGCTCGGCCTGGTGGGGCGAGGCCGAGCCGA
>DBDQ01000077.1:0-22370 GCA_002293665.1 Alistipes sp. UBA928
CGCCTCCTGGCGCGCGCCGATCTGCTTCATCTCCACCTTGATGCCGAACTCGCTGGCGAACACTTTGATCAGTTCGCGGAAGTCGACCCTGCCGTCGGCTATGTAGTAGAATATCGCCTTGATGCGGTCGCCCTGATACTCCACGTCGCCAATCTTCATGTCGAGCTTGAGCTCCTTGGCTATCTGGCGCGAACGTATCATAGTCTCGTGTTCGAGTGCGATAGCCTCCTGCCACTTCTCTATGTCGTAGGGCTTGGCTTTACGATATATGGCGCGAAATTCGCCGTTGAGGGGAGAGAATCCCGTGCGGCGCATCTGTCGCGCCACCATGTCGCCCGTGAGCGACACTATGCCTATGTCGTGGCCCGGCGATGCCTCCACGGCCACAATATCTCCCCTTTTCAGGGGCAGATTGTGAATGTTGCGGTAGTAGCTGCGGCGGGTGTTCTTGAACCTCACCTCGAAGATGTCGGAGGGGTTGCCGTCGGGGTATGCGGCGAGCCAGTCGGTCTCGTGGAGCTTGAAACAGCCCTCGCATACCCTTGCGCCTGTCTCGTTGTCGTTGCCGGAGTCGCCGAACATGCAGCCGCGGCCCATATCCAGATTATCTTGATCGAAACTCATTTCGCTTTGTCGGTTTTATAATCCGACAAATATACATAAAAATAGTTACACGGCATTGCCGTCTCGGCGGAATTGCATATCTTTACCGACGAAACCATATTTTAAACCCTTATTTGATATGAAAATCAGAAATTGCTTTTTATCCCTTTCCACGGCTCTTATGACGCTGGCGCTGGCCTCGTGCGAAAAGAGCGATCCGAGCCTCGTGGTTCACTACATTTTCGATGAAGCCGACGCGGGCGTTGTGGCCGATGCCACGGGTAACGGACACGACGCAACCCTCAGGCAGGGCGCCAGGGTGAAAAAGATCGGGCGGTACGACGTGATGGATCTGGGCGCCGACAACGGATTCCTCGACATGGGGGCCGCGATGGGCGACCTGATAGTCACCCTCGAAGACTACTCCATAGCCACATACCTGCGCGTCGACACGGCGGCGAGGGTGAGGGCCTACGGCAACTTCGTGTACGCTTTCTCCACCATGGAGTTCTGTACCGGCACCGAAGGGCTGTTCGTCGCCTACCGCGTCAATCAGCAGCGCCACGAGCAGTCGATCGGCGGCGGACTGCCCGAGCGCGAACTCGTGGGAATAATGGCCGACCGCCCGGCCGACAAGGGGGTGTGGCAACACGTGGCCTACTCGCAGGGCGGGCAGACGGGGACACTCTACCTCAACGGCGAAGTGCTGGCCACCGGGCCGGCCATTCTCCAGCCCAAAGACATAGGCGAAGCCCCCCGGTTCAACTGGCTCGGCAAACCCCATTTCAAGAACGATGTCTACCTGAAGGCCATGTACCACGACTTCAGAATATACAACAGGGCCCTGTCACAGGAGGAGATAAAAAGTCTCATGCAAAATCTCGACGGCCTTAATGCCGCTACAAATTGACAGCGCACCATAAGCACTTATGAACGGGGACACCTCGGAAGAGTGATTTTCGAGATCGAAGGTGCGGCGTAAAGAAACTGCAAGGCCTGTATATGCGAATTTGTGAAACTACGGAGTCGATACTTGTAATGCAGGGCAACGGCCAGAATCCTGAAAGGATGAACGGCCGGAGTGCCGTAAGTTACAATCTGTAAGCCGGGAAGAAAGGCGTCAGGAGGGTGTTTTAGGTGGTGTAATCGAAAATTAATGTTTTAAATGACGTTTTTCGGCGAATAATTCGTAACTTTGGCCGTTTTTGTGCTTTTTCGGAGAGGGGGGTGGCGACGTCCGGTGCTCCGAAAGCGCGAAACAACCACTGTTGAACCTTAAAATAATTTTCGCCATGTCTGAAAAAAAATCCGATAAGAGCCGCCGCCACGAAGCGTTGGTGTATCATTCCGACGGCCGTCCCGGCAAGATCGAAGTAGTCCCCACAAAGCCTTATTCCACCCAGAGCGACCTTGCGCTCGCCTACTCACCGGGGGTGGCCGTGCCGTGTCTCGAGATAGAGAAAAATCCCGCCGACGCCTATAAATACACCGCCAAAGGCAACCTCGTGGCCGTGATCTCCAACGGTACCGCCGTGTTGGGCCTGGGCAACATAGGCCCGCTGGCCGGAAAACCGGTGATGGAGGGTAAGGGCATTCTGTTCAAAACATTCGCCGACATCGACGTGTTCGACATTGAGGTCGATGCTGGCGATGTCGACCGGTTCATAGAGACCGTGAAGAACATCGCCCCCACCTTTGGTGGCATAAACCTCGAGGATATCAAAGCCCCCGAGTGTTTCGAGATCGAACGGCGCCTCAAAGAGGAACTCGACATCCCCGTCATGCACGACGACCAGCACGGAACGGCCATCATCTCGGCCGCGGCGCTGCTCAACGCGCTCGAGATTAACGGTAAGAAGATAGATAAAGTCAAGGTGGTCGTGAACGGCGCCGGAGCCGCCGCGGTCTCCTGCGCAAGGCTCTACAAGAGCCTCGGGGTGAAGGCCGAAAACATGATCATGTGCGACAGCAAGGGGGTACTCAACCTGCGCCGCGCCGACCTCAACGCCGCAAAGCGCGAGTTCGCCGTCGACACGAAACTCGACACACTCGAAGACGCGGTGAAGGGAGCCGACGTGTTCCTGGGCCTCTCGGTGGCCGACGTACTCTCGACGGAGATGGTGCGGAGCATGGCGGGTGACCCGATCGTATTCGCGCTCGCCAATCCCGATCCCGAAATATCATATAAGGACGCGATGGCGTCGAGACCCGACATTATCTTCGCCACGGGCCGCAGCGACTATCCCAACCAGGTGAACAACGTACTCGGTTTCCCCTACATATTCCGCGGCGCACTCGACGTGAGGGCCACCGCCATCAACGAGGAGATGAAGATAGCCGCCACGCGCGCACTGGCCGAGCTCACCAAGGAGCCCGTGCCCGACAGTGTGGCGAGCGCATACAGCGGTGCGAACATATCGTTCGGCCGCGACTACCTGATCCCCAAGCCGCTCGACCCCCGTCTGCTGGTGCGCATATCGACCGCCGTGGCAAAGGCCGCCATCGCCTCGGGCGTAGCCGGCAGGGAGATCACCGATTGGGACGCTTACCAGTTGGAGCTCGAAAAACGCATGGGCCGCGACAATTATCTGATGCGCCGCGTGCGCACGATGGTTACCAACGCACCGCGCAAGAAGATCGTGTTCAGCAACGGCGAGAATGTGAACGTCGTGAAAGCCGCCTCAGTGCTCGTGCGCGAGCAGTTGGTGGAGCCGATCCTCGTGGGCGACGCGGCGAAGATACGCGCCATTGCCGACGAACAGAACGTTGACATAACCGGCATCGAGATCATCGACCACGCGAGCGAGGGCGAACGCGAGCGCCGCGAAAGATATGGCAAGATGCTGCACGAACGTCTCCAGCGCAAGGGGATGAGCCTCGCCGAGGCCACGTTCCGCATGGGCATGAGGCAGTGGTTCACCATCATGATGAAGGTGGCGGGTGACGCCGACGGCGCCATTGTCGATTACAGCCGCCGCTACACGCGCGCGTTGGAGCCGGTGCGCGATATTTTCGACATGCACAACAAAACGCTGGCGGGTCTCCACATCGTGGGTACTAAAAAGGGCCCGATGTTCTTTGCCGACACCGTTGTCAACCCCAATCCCACGGCCGAGCAGTTGGCCCGCATCACGGTGATGGCCGCGCAGGCCGTCCGGCACCTCGGCTACGAACCCGTGGTGGCGATGCTGTCGAACTCCAACTTCGGTACCGACACCGAGCCCGACTCGGTGAAGATGGCCCGCGCGGTGGAGATACTGCATGAGAAACATCCAGAACTGTTGGTGGAGGGCGAAATGAAGGCTGACACCGCACTCGACGTCAATCTGCGCCGCTCGCTGTATCCGTTCAACAAGTTGGGAGACAAAGAGGTCAACACGCTCATCTTCCCGAGTGTCGCCTCGGCCAACATCGCCTACAAGATGATGAACATGCTGGGCGAAGCCGAAGTGACGGGGCCGATGCTGCTGGGTCTGTGGAGCGACATTCACCTGCAAAGCGAACTCGCCGACCAGCGCTCGGTAATGAACCTCGCCCTGATCGCCGCCACCAACGGCGATCTCAAAGAGAGCGAATGAAACGACGGTAACGGGTGATCAGGAGAAAGGCGGCGATGCCCAGGCCGAAGATGTAACCCATCCAGAGCCCCTGTGGGCCGAGGCCAAGGCGAAAGGCGAAGAACCATCCCACCGGAAGATTGATCACGATGTAGGATATGAAGGCCACCACCGAGGTGGCCTTCACGTCTTGCATACCCCGCAGAATGCAGAGCGTGGTAGACTGAAGCCCGTCGAAGATCTGGAATGCCGCCACGATAATGAGCAGCGATCCCGTGATTTCGATCACCGCGGGATCGACGGTGAAAATGCGAGGCAGCAGATGGCGGCACGAGATGAACACCATCGCCATGAAACCGTTCCAAACCAGACCGATGCGCCACGACGAACGGGCGATGCGGCGGATGGACTCCACGTTGCGGAGACCCCACTCATGGCTCACTCGGATGGTCGTGGCCTGGCCGATGCTGAGCACCATCAGAAACGCCATGTTGCAGATCGACAGCGCGATCTGGTTGGCCGCCAGCGGCTCGGTGCCCAGCCACCCCATCATGATGCCCGTCAGCGCGAAAGCTCCCCCCTCGAGAGTCATCTGCAGCGAGATGGGGAAACCCACCGACAGCAGCGACCACACACTCGTGCCCGACCAGTTCTCCCGCGCGTAGAACGACAGGTAGCGGCGGAAAGATTGGTGCCACGCGAAATAGCCTATCAGCATCACCGGCATGAGTATGCGCGAAATGAGCGTTGCAAGGCCCGCGCCCGCCGCTCCCATCTCGGGAAATCCCCAGTTGCCGTATATCAGTAGCCAGTTGCAGAATATGTTGACGACGTTCGAGATTATGGTGATCGCCATCGCCACCCTCGTGTTGCCGATTCCCTCGAGGAACTGCCGGAACGAGAAGAACATCATGAGCGGGATGATGCTCCACGCCAGGTAGCGATAATATGGCGTTCCGGCGGCGATCACCTCGGCAGGCTGGTTCATGTGGCCGAACAGCGGGATCATGGCCATCTGCACCATGCAGATCACAAGGCCGACGGCCGTGTAGAGCGCCACGGAATTTTGGAGTATCTGAGCCGTCGAGCGATGGCGCCCCTGGGCGTACATCTCGCCCACCAAAGGCGTGATGCCCATCGCCAGCCCGAGCCCGAAAATGAAGAGGAAAAAGAACACGTTGCCCCCGAAAGCAACCCCCGCCAACGGAACCGCCCCGAGGCGACCCACCATGGCGTTGTCGATGATCTGCACGGCCAACTGCCCCACCTGCGACAGGGCTATGGGAAAAGCGAGGCGAAGCGTGCGCGGATATTCTGATTTGAGTGACGCTGTTTTCATATTTTTCGGGTGCAAAGATATTAAAAAGTCATGAGTAGAGAGTCATGACTCATGACTTGAAATCGTTTTCTTCAGTTTACGTTAAATGTGTATTAAAAAAATGTAAATTCGGTGATATTTGTCAATGGTAATGTATATCTTTGTGGAAACTTGTAATAAACACCAATCGTTATGGCCAAAATAAAGGGGGCGGTGAGGATCGACACGGACAGGTGCAAGGGGTGCGCGGTGTGCGTTGCAGCGTGTCCGTTCGACGTGTTGACCCCTTCCAAAGAAGTCAATGCCAAGGGCTATAATTGGGTCGCGGCAATTCACCCCGACGCCTGTACCGGATGCGCCAACTGCGCCGTGGTGTGCCCCGACAGTTGCATCACAGTGTACAGACAAAAAGACCCCACAGCGTAAAATCTATATGGAAGAGGTTAAACTGTTGAAAGGAAACGAGGCGATCGCGCTGGGAGCCATCCGGAGCGGGTGCGACGGATATTTCGGATACCCGATAACTCCACAGTCGGAGATACTCGAAACGCTCATGGAACTTCGTCCTTGGGAGACCACCGGAATGGTTGTGCTACAGGCCGAAAGCGAAGTCGCATCCATAAATATGGTCTACGGCGGCGCGGCGTGCGGAAAACGGGTCATGACCTCGTCGTCGAGCCCGGGGGTGAGCCTCATGGCCGAAGGATTGAGCTATTTGGCCGGAGCGCAGCTGCCCTGCCTCGTGGTGAACGTGCAAAGGGGCGGTCCAGGTCTGGGAACGATCGGCCCGTCGCAGTCCGACTACTTTCAGGCTGTGAAGGGTACCGCCCACGGCGATTTCCACATGATAGTGCTCGCGCCGACGTCGGTGCAGGAGATGTACGACGGGGTGTTCGACGGGTTCGACCTGGCGTTTCGCTACCGCGTGCCCGTGATGATGCTCGCCGACGGTATGATAGGCCAAATGATGGAAAAGGTGGTGGTGTCGCGTTGGCGGCCCCGATGGACAGCCGACGAGATTCGCGCGCAGTGGGACGGTTGGGCAACTACCGGGCGGCACGCCGGACGCGGACAAAACGTGATAACCTCGCTGGAGCTCGATTCGCAGCCACAGGAGGAGCACAATCTGCGGTTGCAGGATATATACCGCGAGATCGGGGCACGCGAAGTGCGTTTCGAGGAGACGCTCACCGACGATGCCGAATATGTGATAGTGGCCTTCGGTTCGTCGGCCCGCATATCCTCCGAGGCGGTCGAGATGGCCAGGCGTGAGGGGATCAGGGCGGGACTACTCAGGCCCATAACGCTGTGGCCCTTCCCGTCGGCACGCATCGGCGAACTCGCCGCGCGGGGTGTCAAAGGTTTCCTCGTACCCGAGCTCAATGCCGGGCAGATGATAGAAGACGTGAAGCTGGCCGTTGAGGGACGCGCCCCCGTGAGCCACTTCGGACGAATGGGTGGAATGGTCTTCGCGCCCGAAGATGTGTTGGGCGCCTTAAAGAGTGTAATGTGATGGGGTTCGAGGTTGAAATAAAGGAGGAGAACAGGGTCTACGGCCCGTCGAGGCTGATGACCGACCGGGTGATGCACTATTGCCCCGGTTGCAGCCATGGGACGATACACAAACTCATTGCCGAGGTGATCGAAGAGATGGGCCTTGAGGAGAACACCGTGGGGGTGAACCCCGTTGGGTGCGCGGTGTTCGCCTACAACTACGTCGACATAGACTGGATTCAGGCCGCCCACGGTCGCGCCTGCGCCGTGGCGACAGCCGTCAAACGGCTGAATCCCGAACGCATGGTGTTCACCTATCAGGGNNGGGCGACGGCGACCTGTCGGCAATAGGCACCGCCGAGACGATACACGCCTGCAACAGGGGCGAGAACATAGCCGTGGTGTATGTCAACAACGCGATCTACGGTATGACCGGTGGACAGATGGCGCCCACCACTCTGTTGGGGCAAAAGACCGCCACGTCGCCGCACGGACGCGAGGCCTCGATCCACGGCTATCCCTACAAGATCGCCGAGATGGTGTCGGTGCTCGACGGCGTGTGCTACGTCACTCGGCAGAGCGTGCAGTCACCCGCCGCCGCCCGAAAAGCTAAAAAGGCGCTGCGCCAGGCGTTCGAAAACTCGATGGCGGGGCGCGGACTGTCGTTTGTCGAGATCGTGTCGAGCTGCAACAGCGGGTGGAAAATGTCGCCCGTCGATGCAAACCGGTGGATGGAGGAGAATATGTTTCCGTTCTATAAGTTGGGTGATATTAAAGTCGGAATGCCGACGGCGATTTAAAGTTTGAACACCATGAAGGAAACGGTTATAATTGCAGGTTTCGGGGGACAGGGAGTGCTGTCGATGGGCAAGATATTGGCCTACGCAGGGGTCGTGCAGGGCATGGAGGTGAGTTGGATGCCCGCCTACGGGCCCGAAATGAGAGGCGGCACGGCCAACGTGACCGTGATACTCGCCGACCGGCCTATCCCGTCGCCCATCGCCACGGAGTTCGACAGCGCGGTTATACTCAACCAGCAGTCGATGGACAAATTCGAGGGGCAGGTGAAACCCGGCGGAGTGCTGATCTACGACACGAACGGGATCACGCGACACCCTGTGCGCAATGATATTTCGATCTTTGCGATGGAGGCGACCGAGGAGGCCGCGCGCCGGGGCATGACGCGAATGTTCAACACGATGGTGCTCGGGGGGTTTCTCGCCGTGCGGCCCGTGGTAACACCGGCCAGCGTGGTCGAGGGTCTGCGCCATTCTCTGCCGCAACGGGCCCAAACCATGATCCCCGCCAACGAAGAGGCCATGCACACCGGCGCCGCCATAATCCGTAAAATCGAATAACGGGCCGGGAAGGCCGGAAATAAAATTAGCAAGGCGGGAAAAGAGTTTTCTCCCGCCTTGCTCTACTTTTGTGGCATGAAGAGAAACGAAACCATTGAGAGTTACAACCGGCGCATCGACGCGGCAGTGGAGTTTATCGACCGGCATCTCGACGAGGAGTTGGAACTTGCCGACATTGCGCGGGTAGCGAACTTCTCGCCGTTCCATTTCCATCGCATATTTCGCGCGTTTCGGGGCGAACCGCTCGGGTCGTTCATCACGAGATCGAGGGTCGAGGCCGCCGCAAGGCTCCTTCGATACAGCGAACTGCCCGTCGAGACGATCGCATACAACGTGGGCTTCGGCGTGCCGTCGTCGCTCACCAAAGCTTTTCAACGTATATATAGAATAACACCGAGCGAGTACCGGTCGGGCAAAAACATCCAACTTAATAATATCAATATCATGAAAACAGTTCAAAACGACAGCACTTTCAAACTGCGCGCTCCGAAGATCGTGGAGCTCGACCCCAAAACCGCACTCTGCGTCTCGTTCCGCGGCGACTACAAGCAACTCGACTACTCCGGGGCCTTCGCCCGCATGTGGGCGCTGGTCAAAAAACAGGGCCTGTACAGCGCCGGCATCGAACACATCGGCATATTTCACAACGATCCGAAGGTGACCGACGCGGCCGACCTGCTGACCGACGTGTGCCTGGTCGTCAAAAAAACCGCCGTGGCCGAAGACGGGGTGGGCGTGCTGACTATCGACGGCGGCAGGTATGCCGTGTTCACCCACGTGGGGCCATACGACGATGTTCAGAAGGTCTACGACGCAATCTACGGCGAGTGGGTGCCCGCCAACTGCACCTGTGGCGACGACTGCCAATGTCCTCCGGGAGAGTGTAAGTGCGCCCTGCGCGACGCCCCGGTGTTCGAGAAGTATGTGAACGATCCCGACCGCGTGGCTCCTGAAAAACTCAAGACGGAGATTTACATTCCGATAAAGTAATCTCTGATAAGATCGGCAGCTTCGCGATTTCCGGCCATACGGGCAGTTTGTTCGGCGTCGCAGAAGTTGTCGATCTTTGTTTTGATCATAGCATTCGCGCCGTTGTGTAGCAGGATTTCGATCGCCTCCCTGTCGCCCCGGTATGCGGCCAAGTGCAGGGTATCCACTTCCGGTCGATGCAGCACTCCTCGATCTCTCTGTATTTATCGGGGTTCATACCCATCAGTTTCGTTTTTATTGTTCTTTCACCTTCACTACCTTTCCGATGATCCTGCCGGCAGGGATTGCGCCCTCTGTCCGACTGTCGAGAGCATGGCCGCGGAAATCGCCCATCAGAAAGTAGTGGCCCGGAGGAACTACCTCCGGCGGAGAATCGGGGAAACCATCGTAGAGTTCTGAGCCGTACCTCCGGATCGTGATCCGATGCCCGTTCGGAAATGTCTCTTCGTAGTCATCGACAATGGAATACGCCTCGAGCCCGGTACGTCCGAACATTCGGGCCTTCTCCTCCTCCTCCCGCAGTGTGCGCAGGAAACGGCACTCGTTAGCCACGCCGCCCAGCACACAGATGAACTCTTTCACGGCGATCGTGTCGCCTGGCAGCCCGACCACGCGCAAAGCTGTCGGCCCGAGAGGATAGATCAACTCTTCGTCTCCCGGAAACTTGAAAATCACCACGTCGCCATAGCCGAGCGAGTCGAACGCTGTGGTGTATATAATCCGGTCGCCATGTCCGATGCCAGGCAGCATCCCGTTGCCGTATTGAGTAATAGTTCGCGTCGTGCAGGACACCATCGGCAGGGTGGCAAACAGACAGAGGATCGCCGCTTTTTTCATTGCTACCACAGGGGAATTGTCCATGATTCGAAGATTTAGTTCGGGTGCTAAACCACGCGCCAAAATTACCGGAAAAATCCGACCCTGCCAAAAATAAAAAACCGGATGCCCTTACCAAGATCGGGCATCCGGTTTAATGAAACAGGGACGGTTACGAGAAGTACCTCCGATAGAGACCGGCGAAACCCTGTCCGTGGCGCGCCTCGTCTTTGCACATCTCGTGTACCGTGTCGTGTATGGCGTCGAGGTTGTGCTGTTTTGCGAGCGTTGCGATGCGTTTTTTATCTTCGCATGCGCCCGCCTCGGCCATCATGCGTTCGTAAACGTTCTTTTTTGTGTCCCAAACCACCTCGCCCAGCAGTTCGCAGAATTTGGAAGCGTGTTCGGCCTCTTCCCATGCGTAACGCTTGAAGGCTTCGGCGATCTCGGGATAACCTTCGCGGTCGGCCTGGCGGCTCATGGCAAGGTACATGCCCACTTCGGTGCACTCGCCCGCAAAGTGGGCTTTCAGACCTTCCATCACCTCCTCGGGAGCGCCCTGGGCAACTCCCAACTTGTGTTCGTCGGCCCAAACGGGTTCACCGGCCTTTTCTGCAACCTCTTCGAATTTCGAAGCGGGAGCCCCGCACAGGGGGCACTTTTCGGGAGCGGCGTCTCCGGTGTGGATGTAGCCGCAAACTGTACATCTGAATTTTTTCATCGTTTTAAAATTTGAGTTGGTCAATTATTATTGATATTAAGTGTGGTGCATTTTGCGCACAGCCCTTTGTACGAGAGCTGCATCTCGGTGACGGTGGCACCCGCGGGCGGCGGCACGTGGGCCAGTGTTCGGTGCCACTCCTGCGTCTCGGGGAATATGTCGTGTATGGTGCCGCAGCGGGTACATATAAAGTGGGCGTGGGGGGTGGTGTCGCCGTCGTAATGCATCCTGCCGCCGTCGAGGTCGAGCGACTGTATGGCTCCGCATGCAGCCAGCATCGACAAGGTGTTGTAGACCGTGGTGCGCGACAGGGTTGGAATGACCGGTGCGAGGGCCGAATATATCTCGTCCGCCGTGGGGTGCGTCCTGTGTGTCATCAGGTACTCCATCACAGCCATTCGTTGGAGCGAAGGCCGGATGCCGTAACCAGAAAGGTAGTCCTGTACTATTTTATAGCTCATATTGTAATAAGTACAAAAATGAAATTAATGCAAATATATGGTGTTTTTTTGAACCTGCAAAATATTTCGAAATAAAAATGTCGGCTCACATGGCGGTTCTGTATGAAAATTTAAAATAAACGGGGGACTGTTATTTTGGTAACAGTTTTTTGCGTACATTTGCGCGGGATTTTCGGAACCCTATCTATATTTTATCCGAAAGGAATTTTTTTTGACTGTTATGAAGATAATCAAACTGAGAAAAGGGCTCGACATTCAGCTTCAGGGGGCGCCGCTGCCGAAGTTGATCGAAGCCTGCGGATCGGACACCTACGCAGTCGCTCCGGGCGATTTCGCAGGTGTCGTGCCGAAGCTGCTCGTCAGGGAGGGCGACGAGGTGAAGGCCGGTTCGCCGCTCTTTTTCGACAAGGCCGCCGAACAGGTGCTCTTCTGCTCGCCCGTGAGCGGCACGGTCGCCGAGATTCGCCGGGGCGAAAAGCGCAAACTGCTCGCCGTGGTGGTCGCAACCGACGGCAAAAACGAATCGTTGGAGTTCAATATTCCCGCGCCCGGAAAAGCCTCGCGTGAAGACGTCGCCGGGGTGTTGATGAGCGCCGGAATGTGGCCCATGCTGATTCAGCGGCCCTACGGACGGATCGCCACGGTGGGTGCATGGCCGCGGGCGATCTACGTGTCGGGATTCGACAGCGCTCCCTGCGCGCCCGACATGAACTTCGTGTTAGAGGGTGAACTCGAAAACCTCAAAACGGGCGTCGAAGTACTCAAGCGCCTCACCGACGGAAAAGTCCATTTGGGCCTGAAAGCCGGAACCGAAGGGGTGCTCAACAGAGTGGACAACGCCGAGCAGCACTTCTTCAGCGGGCCGCATCCCGCGGGCAACGTCGGAGTGCAGATACACCACATCGACCCGATTCGCAAGGGCGACATCGTGTGGACGGTCGACGTGCAGAACCTCGCCATCATCGGACGGCTGTTCAAAACGGGCCGGGTCGACATGACCAAGATCGTGTGTATGAGCGGGCCGCAGGTGGTGAGTCCCTATTATCTGAGGATAATTGGTGGTGCCGAGATCAAGTCGTTCGTGATGAACAGCAACATCAAGCCGCCTGTCAAGGGAAGCGGCGTACGTATCGTGTGCGGCAGTGCCCTCGCCGGTCGGGCAGTCATGCGCGACGAATTCATGGATTTCTACTCCAATCAGATAACGGTGCTCGAAGAGGGCGACTATTACGAGTTTTTCGGCTCGTTCACTCCGCGTTTCGACAAGTTTTCGACCTCGCGCACCTTCTTCTCGTGGATATGTCCGCGCAAGAAATACCACCTCGACACCAACGTCAACGGCGGGGCCCGGCCCATACTTATGACCGGCATCTGGGAGAAGTATCTGCCGATGGACATCCACCCCATGTATTTGGTGAAGGCGTGCATCGCGGGCAATATCGACAAGATGGAGGCGCTGGGCATCTACGAGGTACTGCCCGAAGACCTCGCGCTGTGTGAGTTCGTCGACCCCTCTAAAACCGAGGTGCAGGAAGCGATCCAAAATGGTATTAATTTGATGGTCAAAGAATTATCATGATAGTAAAATTAATTAGAAACGTTGTCGAGAGCGTGAAGCCGACATTCTCGAAAGGAGGGAAGTTGGGTTTCCTTCATTCGCTGTTCGACGCTGTGGATACGCTCCTGTTCCTGCCGAACACCGTGACGCGGCGCGGGTCGCACATTCGCGACGCGGTCGATCTGAAACGCTCGCTCATAATAGTGGTGATCGCGCTCATTCCGGCACTGCTGTTCGGGATGTACAACACGGGGCTGCAGCACTTCCGCGCCGTGGGCGATGTTGCCTCCGCCGCCTCGATCTGGGGCTGTTGGTGGTATGGATTCGTGAGGATGCTGCCGCTCATCGTGGTCTCTTACGCGGTGGGGCTCGGTATCGAGATCGCCTTTGCGCAGAAACGCGGCCACGAGGTGAGCGAAGGCTACTTTGTGACGGGTATGCTTATACCCCTTATTATGCCCATCGACGTGCCGCTGTGGATGGTGGCGCTGGCGGTGGCTTTCTCGGTGATCTTCTGCAAGGAGGTCTTCGGCGGTAGCGGCATGAATGTTTTCAACCCGGCTCTTGTGGCGCGGGCGTTTGTCTTCTTCGCCTACACGCCCTTCATTTCGGGAGACAGGGTTTGGATACGCGGCGCCGGAAAGGGCGGCGAGTATATCGACGGTTTTTCGGGTGCGACGCCGCTCACGCAACTCGGTGAGAACGCCGAACAGTTTTTGGCCGAACCCAAAGTGTGGGACTGGATTGTGGGAACGATCCCCGGCTCGATCGGCGAGACTTCGGTAATTGCCATCGGCCTCGGCGCCGTGTTGCTGTTGTGGACGGGCGTGGCAAGCCTGCGGGTGATGGGGAGCGTGTTCGTGGGCGGTTGGCTCATGGGACTGCTGTTCAACCTTATCGGCGGCTCGCCGGTGATGGACATGCCTGCATACTACCACCTGCTGCTCGGCGGATTTGCCTTCGGGGCGGTCTTCATGGCAACAGACCCTGTGACGGCGGCGCAGACAAACTGGGGCAAGGTGATAGTGGGCCTGCTAACGGGAGCGTTGGCGGTGATGATACGTGTTGTCAATCCGGGCTATCCCGAGGGGATGATGCTCGCCATTCTGTTCATGAACGCAATGGCGCCGCTCGTCGACCACATGGTGGTGGGCTTCAACATACGTCGGAGAACTAAATTGAGGAGGGCGTAAACGATGAAAGTGAACAAGAACAGCAGTGTGTACATCATACTCTACGCCACGGTGATGGTGGTGGTGGTGGCGGCGGTGCTCGCCACGGCGGCCATGGTGTTGGGGCCGGTGCAGAACGCCAACGTGGAACGCGAAACCAAGGGGGCGATCCTGGCGAGTATCGGTGCGTCGGTTCCGACCGCTGAGATAGAAAAGGCGTATGCCGAGAATATCACCGAGATACCCATAGCTGGGTCGGACGGCCTGAAACTCTATGAGAGCAGGGCTAACGGGAAACATCTCTACATCGTTCCCCTCGCGGGAAGCGGACTTTGGGGGCCGATCTGGGGATACGTCGCTCTCGAGGAGGATTGGAACACAATTTCGGGCGTGGTGTTCGACCACAAGGGCGAAACGCCGGGTCTCGGCGCGGAGATAACCACTCCGGCATTCACCGGACAGTTCGTCGGCAAGAAACTCTTCGACGAGGGCGGTAACCTCGTGGGTATAACCGTGCTGAAAGGTGCCGGAGCGTCGAGAGGTAACGATCACGCCGTGGACGCCATCTCGGGCNNGATCCGCGCCACGCTCGCCGAGTATAAATCTTACATCGAAACAGAGAGAAGACAATGAAAGCGCTCAATAGCAAGAACTGGCAATATTTTCTGGGGCCTCTGAGCAAGGACAACCCCGTGGTGGTGCAGATACTCGGTATCTGTTCGGCGCTGGCGGTGACGGCCCAACTCAAACCGGCGTTCGTTATGACCATGTCGGTGGTGGTGGTGACGGCTTTCGCCAACCTCATCATGTCGCTGCTGCGAAAGGGCGTGCCGGGGCGCATCCGCATCATCGTGCAACTCGTGGTGATTGCGTTCCTGGTGATCCTCGTCGATCAGGTGTTGAAGGCTTACGTCTACGACGTGTCGAAGCAACTCTCGGTCTACGTGGGGCTGATTATCACCAACTGTATCCTGATGGGACGTGTCGAGGCGTTCGCGCTCGGCAACAAACCGTGGCCCGCATTCATTGACGGCGTAGCCAATGGGGTAGGGTACGGCATAATCCTGTTGATGTTGGGGTTTGTGCGCGAACTCTTTGGCAGCGGCTCGCTGTGGGGAGTGCGCATAGTGCCCGAAGCGTGGTACATTCAGAACGGCGGATGGTACGCCAACAACGGACTCATGATGCTGCCGCCGATGGCGCTGATCCTCGTGGGTGTGATTATCTGGGTGCACCGCTCGTCGAACAAAGATCTGATCGAAAAGTAGGAGGACGCGGAGAATGGAAAGTTTGAATATATTTATCAAGTCGATCTTTATCGACAACATGGTGTTCGCATACTTCTTCGGTATGTGCTCCTACATCGCCGTGAGCAAGAGTGTCAAAACCGCCAACGGGCTGGGGCTCGCCGTGATCTTCGTGATGACGATGACCGTGCCGCTCAACTGGTTGCTCAACGAGTATATACTCAAGCCGGGGGCGCTGCAGTGGATTTCGGATACGCTGGGCGGTATCGACCTGTCGTTCCTGAGCTTTATTATCTTCATCGCCGTGATCGCATCGTTCGTACAGTTGGTCGAGATGGTGGTCGAGAAGTTTGCGCCGGGGTTGTACAACCAACTCGGGATTTTCCTGCCGCTGATCGCCGTCAACTGCGCCATCATGGGAGCGTCGCTGTTTATGCAGGAGAGGGCCTATCCCGATTTGGGACAGGCCACGGCTTTCGGCGTGGGTAGCGGCATCGGCTGGTGGCTCGCCATAGTTATGATGGCCGCCATTCGCGAGAAGATCGAGTACAGCGAGGTGCCCGCACCCCTGAAGGGGCCCGGCATCGCCTTTATCATCACGGGGCTGATGGGTATCGCGTTCATGTCATTTTTAGGAATACAACTCTAAGGGAAAGATGGATACTTTAACATTGATAATAGCGATCGCGGCCTTCCTCGTGGTGACGTTGCTGCTGGTGGCGGTACTGCTGTTCGCAAAGGCCAAGCTCACCGCGTCGGGCGAAGTGCGGGTCAATATAAACGGCGAAAAGGATTTGGTCGTTGAGCCCGGTTCGACCCTTCTCACGACCCTTGCCGACAACGGAGTGTTCCTCCCGTCGGCATGCGGTGGTGGCGGATCGTGCGGCATGTGCCGCTTGCAGGTTTTGGAAGGGGGCGGCGATATTCTCCCCACCGAGGTCAACTTCTTCTCTCGCCGTCAGCAGAAAGAGAACTGGAGACTGGGATGCCAGGTGAAGGTGAAGCAGGACATGAAAATCGCCGTGCCGGCCTCGGTACTGGGCGTTCGCAAGTGGGAGTGCGAGGTGGTGTCGAACCGCAACGTGGCTACCTACATCAAGGAGTTCGTGGTGAAACTGCCCGCGGGCGAGAATCTCAATTTCGAGAGCGGCGGATACATCCAGATCGACGTGCCCAAGTACGACGGGATTCGCTTCGCCGACTTCGACATCGCGCCCGAGTATCGCGCCGAGTGGGAACAGTTTAAGATGTTCGATCTCGTGGCGAAAAATCCCGAGCCGACGTTCCGTGCCTACTCTATGGCCAATCATCCGGCCGAAGGCAACATCGTGATGCTCAACATCCGTATCGCAACGCCTCCGTTCGATCGCGTGAACGGCGGATTCATGCCGCTCAATCCGGGGATATGCTCGTCGTATATCTTCTCGCTCAAGCCGGGCGACAAGATCACGATCTCGGGCCCCTACGGAGAGTTCCACGTGAAGAAAACCCCCAACGAAAAGATGTTTATAGGCGGCGGCGCGGGTATGGCTCCCATGCGCTCGCACCTGTTCCACCTCTTCAAGACCGAGAAGACGGCGCTGCCGGTCACGTTCTGGTACGGGGCCCGTTCGCTGCGCGAGATTTTCTACGCCGACCAGTTCGAGGAGATCGCACGCGAGTTCCCCAACTTCAAGTTCAACATAGCGCTGTCGGAGCCTAAGCCCGAGGATAACTGGAAGGGCTACGTGGGATTCATCCACCAGGTGATATTCGACAACTACCTGTCGAAACACGAGGCGCCCGAAGACATAGAGTACTACCTGTGCGGCCCGCCCGTGATGAACGCGGCGATCACAAAGATGCTCGACAACCTTGGCGTCCCGCCCGAGAATATCATGTACGACGACTTTGGAGCGTAAAAAAACATCCGGCCTCGAAAGGGCCGGATGTTTTTTACGCGGTTGGGGTTACAGCCCGGTAATTTTTTTTATCTCGCTCAGTTTGTTGAGCGCTTCGAGGGGAGTTAGTGAGTCTATGTCGAGGCCGCGTATGCGGTTGCGTATGTCGGCCAGCACGGGGTCGTCCAACTGGAACATCGACAGTTGGATATTGGCGCCGGAGTCGCCGCCCTTTTTCTTTGGCTTGTTGCCTGAATAACCCTCCAAAATGCGGTCGGCGCGCTCCACGACACTGCGGGGCATGCCGGCCACGCGCGCCACGTGTATACCGAACGAACGCTCGGTGCCACCTTCGGCCAGCTTGCGCAGAAATATCACCGACTTCTCGACCTCGCGCACCGAGACATGGAAGTTGCGCACCCGCGGATAGCTGTCGGCCATCTCGTTGAGCTCGTGGTAGTGGGTTGCGAAAAGGGTCTTGGCGCGCGCCGTGGGGTGGTCGTGCAGGTACTCCACCATCGCCCACGCTATTGCTATGCCGTCGTAGGTGGAGGTGCCGCGGCCGATCTCGTCGAGCAGCACCAGCGAGCGGTTCGAAATGTTGTTTAGGATCGAGGCGCTCTCGATCATCTCGACCATGAAGGTCGACTCGCCCTGCGAGATGTTGTCGCTCGCCCCCACGCGCGTAAAAATCTTGTCGACTATGCCGATGCGGGCGCTCGAAGCCGGGACGAACGAACCGATCTGGGCCATAAGTACGATCAGCGCCGTCTGCCTCAGCAGCGCGCTTTTACCCGACATGTTGGGCCCTGTGATCATGGCTATCTGCTGCTCGTCGTTCGAGAGAAGAATGTCGTTGGCGACATACTCCTCGCCCACGGGCAACAGGCGCTCTATGACGGGGTGGCGGCCGTCGCGAATGTCTATGTCGTAACTCTGGTCGAGCACCGGGCGCACATAGCGGCCGGCAACGGCCCCACGGGCAAACGACAGCAACACGTCGAGACGAGCAGTGGCGGCGGCGTTGCGCTGAAAAACAGGTATCTTCTGCCCCAGCCACGCCACGAGGTCGGCGTATATCCTCGCCTCGATCTCGAGCATGCGGCTCTCGGCGCCGAGGATTTTCTCCTCGTACTCCTTCAATTCGGCGGTGATGTAACGTTCGGCCCCCTTGAGGGTCTGTTTGCGAGTCCAGTCGTCGGGCACCTTGTCGCGGTGGGTATCGCGCACCTCGAAACCGTAGCCGAACACGTTGTTGTAGATGATCTTGAGCGACGAGATGCCCGTGCGTTTGATCTCCCTCTCGGTCATCTCGGCTAACACCTCGCGGCCGTGGGTGGCTATGCGGCGCAGATCGTCGAGTTCGAGGTCGACGCCGTCGGCTACGATGCCTCCCTTTTGTATCTGGTTAGTCGCGGGGTCGGGGAATATCTGCGTGGTGATTCTCTCGCGCACCTCTTCCGCCGGGTCGAGCGCTCCGGCTATGGTTTCCAGGGCCTGGTTCGTCGCCGTGATCTCCTTCGCCCGAGCCAGAGCCGTCAGTGAGCCCGCCAGCGCCACCACCTCGCGCGGAAGTATGCGGCTGTCGGCTATGCGCGCCGACATACGCTCGAGATCACCCACGTGGGCGAGCGTTTCGGCGAGGTTGTCTGAGAGTTCGGTGTCGCGGGTGAGCGCCTCCACAACGTCGAGCCGGCTGTCGAGCTCGCCGGTGTCTTTCACCGGCAGCGCGATCCAGTGCTTGAGCAGGCGGCCGCCCATCGGGGTGAGCGTGCGGTCGAGAACGCCCAACAGCGAGCCTGCGCCGGCGTTTCCACCTCCCGAATTTGAGGAGAAAAGTTCGAGGTTGCGAATGGTGAAACGGTCGATCCACACATATTTATCCTCTTCGATGCGCCTGATGCCGCGAATGTGGCCCAGCGCCTTATGCTCGGTGAATTCGAGGTAGTGGAGTATTGCTCCGGCGGCCGAAATGCCAGCCTCGAGGCGCTCGATGCCGAAACCCTTGAGGTTCTTCACGCCGAGGGTGCGCGTCAGCTTCTCTCGGCTCGACTCGGGGGCGAATATCCACTCATCCAATTTGTAGGTATAGTGGTCGCGGCCGAAAGCTTCCTCGAAGCGCAGCCGCTCGGGCCGCTGGTACACCACCTCGCGAGGGGCGAAGTTGCCCAGCAGCTTGTCGACGTATGTATCGCTGCCCTCGCCAACGTAAAACTCGCCCGTCGAGATGTCGAGAAACGCCACGCCGGTGCTCTTGCGGCCGAAACAGACCGCCGCGAGGAACGAGTTCTCCTTGCTTGTGAGAATGTTGTCGCTCAGCGCCACGCCCGGGGTCACGAGCTCTATCACGCCGCGCCTAACTATGCCTTTTGCGGTTTTGGGGTCTTCAAGTTGTTCGCAGATCGCCACACGCTCACCCGCCCTCACGAGCTTCGGAAGGTAGGTTTCGATGGCGTGGTGGGGAAAACCGGCGAGCTCCACCGATGCCGCGGCGCCGTTGGCTCTTTTGGTAAGTGTGATGCCGAGGATGGCCGCGGTCTTTATGGCGTCGTCGCCGAAGGTTTCGAAAAAGTCTCCCATCCGGAAGAGCACTATCGCGTCGGGGTGCTGCGCCTTCACCCCATAGTATTGCTTCATCAGGGGCGTTTCGGCATATTTTTTGCCGCTTTTTTTCTCTGTGGTCATAGACGGCAAAGATAACGATTTTTGTTATCTTTATATATGTGCTATGTCGCAACTCCTGTGTTATTCGATGTGGCGGCGAAGGCGGTCGACGGCGTTTTCGAGCGACTCGGTGGGGGCTATGATGTTGTAGGACTCCCAGAATTCGGGGCCAGAAAAATCACCCACCTTTTCGCTCAGCACCTCGCCCGAACGGAACGACTCCCGGAACGGGATCGCCTCGACATTGTCGGTGCGCCCGTCGGTGATCACCGTCTCCGATGACACGGTGTAGGAGGAGGCCAGCAGGCGGCGGCGCCAGTCGCAACGGAATCTGATCTTAACCCCGACGTAGTAGAGATAGCTGCGCCCCTCGCGTTCGCGGTAGCTCAGCACGTGGGAGACCTCCTGTGGAATGAACCGCAGCGTCGAGGGTTTGCGCCTCAGGATCATGCCCGTCACCTTGGAGCGGTTGCTCATGTCGAGCGAGTACTCGATGCGCGAGACGGTGTAGGTCTCCATGTCGATGTAGAGGCGGCCGTGGTGGAGCACCAATTCGGAGTAGACCAGGCCCGGTTCGAAAGCCACCGTGAAGTGGGCGCGGTTGTCGATCATCACCGGCGTCTCAAGCGTGAATATGTAGCTGTCGAGCATCTCGTTGTCGAAAATGAGTTCGCGGTTGGCCACGACGTCGCCCTGAAGATAGATGTTGGGGCCACCCTGCAACTTCACCGCAAGGGTGTCGCTGGGACGCGGGCTTACCAACCGGCGCCCCTTCACGAGCCGCACGTTGCTGCCCGGCCCACCGCCCGAGTAGGGACTGCGGTATATTTCGGTCACGGCCTCGGCTATGTCGATGTAGGTGTTTCGTTTCTGCACGGTCTCGCGGTAGAAGCCGGTCAGCGTCATCGGCCGCGAGCTGTAATTGTCGTCTATACGGCGTATGGCCTCCTCGACCAGAAGGCGCGCCTCGCGGTTGATCACCGTCACACTCTCCATCTCGATGGCTCCCTGAATAAGAGTCACGGTCACTCCCGACAGGTCGTCGCTGCCGACGGGCAGGCGGCGGGTGACGTAGCCCAGGTGAGAGAACTCTATGGCGCGGGCGCCGAGGTCGCGGCGAATCTTGATCGAGAATGTGCCGTCGGCGTTGGTGACAGTGCCCACCCTCGAGTCGGGTACCATCACCCCGACCCCCGGAACGGGGCGGCGCGAGGAGTTGTCGCGAACGATGCCGCTCACGGTGAAGAAATCGGCTTCGTTGCCGCTCTGCGCCGCGGCGGGTGGCATGGCGAAATATATGCACAGAACTGCGGCGAGCAGACGGAATGGCTGGAGGAACGGCGATGCTTTCATTGCGGTAATGGTTTGTGGTTTGGCGTAAAGATAGTTATTTTTGCTTATGATTCAAAAAACCGTTCGTCGAAATTCACAAAATAGAGGCGGTCGGTGGCGCGCGTGATCGCCGTGTAGAGCCAGCGCAGCAGATCGCGGCTCATGCGCTCGTCGCCGAACAGCATCTTGTCGATGAACACCGTCCGCCACTGTCCCCCCTGCGCCTTGTGGCACGTGACGGCGTAGGCGAACTTCACCTGGAGCGCGTTGAAGTGGTCGTTTTCGCGAATCTCGCGGTAGCGTTTCGAGCGCGCCGTGATCTCCATGTAATCCTCCTCGACGGCGCGGAAAAGTTTGGTCTGCTGCTCGTGCGTGAGCGACGGCGAGTCGCTGTGGATCGTGTCGAGTATGATCTTCACCTCCACCTCGTAGTCGTCGTAGTCGGGCAGCCTCAGCACCGCGTCGGCGAAACGAAAACCGTAGAACTCCTCCACTCGCCGCAGACGGCGCAGTCGCGCGATGTCACCGTTGGCAATGAAACCCACGGGCGAGTCGGGGTCGCGCTCGGTGTAGTGGTAGTTGTTCTTCACCACCATCAGCACGTCGCCGCTCTCGATCTCCTCCTCGGCGTCCAACACGTGGCGGCGGATGCTCTCATTGAACCTCCCGGCGCGTTTGTTCGACCGGGTGATGACTATCGTCTCGTCGCGGCCGTAGCGCGAGTAGCACTCCTCCAGTTTTTCCGTGAAGTCGCTGCCGTCGACCGTTGCCACGTCGCCGAACCCTTCGGTGCGGAACATGGGTATGTCATCGATGCGGTTCTCGATCATCATGCGCACGAGCGTGGCGTTGAAGAGTATTCCCGATTGCGCCTCCTGCCTCACCACGTCGTCCATCGAGGCATACTCCACGCCGCCGTAGACACCCATGCGGCCCGGATCGAGGGCGGGGGAGTCGTCTCGCCCCACCGGAGGAAGCTGCGCCCCATCGCCCACCAGCATCAGACGGCATCCGGAGCCGCTGTTGACGTAGCTCACCAGATCGTCGAGCAACGCCCCGCTGCCGAACATCTCGCCCTCGCCGCCGAAACTGCTCCCGCCCGAATTGGCCAGCATCGAAGCCTCGTCGACGATGAAACAGGCGTTCCGTTCGCGGTTGATGTCGAGAGTGAAAACCGCTTCGGCCGAGGCAAGCGATTT
>DBDQ01000077.1:22392-22974 GCA_002293665.1 Alistipes sp. UBA928
CGAAAAAACTTTTGCCGCCCGTCCGGTCGGAGCCAAAAGCACCGGACGAATGCCGATCCCGCGAAGAACCGCCACAAACGATGCTACGAGCGTGGTTTTGCCCGTTCCGGCGTAACCGTTGAGGATGAAAATCGTGCCGTCCGCAGGCTGCGAAATCCACGAAGATAATTTTTCCACAACTTTTTTTTGTCCCAAAGTTGGTTCTAAACCAAATTTAGCATAAATTTGGGACGCGATTTGCTCGTTTTGCATTGACACACTAATTTTCGGCGTACAAACTTAATAAAATTATAGCAATGAATAAATGGATTAAACTCGTATCTCTTGTTGTGTTGACCGCGCTCATCATCCTTCTTGCGTGGTATCTGTTCCGTCAGATCATGATTCCGCTCGATTACGAAAAAGAGCAGAAAACACGCGAAGCAGCCGTCATCGAACGGATCATACAGATCCGCTCGGCCGAACAGGCGTACAAACTCAAGAACGGACGATACACAGCCGACTGGGATTCGCTCATCAACTTCGCACTCAACGATTCCCTCACGTTCGAACGGAAACTCGTCGACGAAAACGACTCGCTCG
>DBDQ01000051.1:0-13496 GCA_002293665.1 Alistipes sp. UBA928
GGCGCACCCGACGATGCGCTGCTGTCGGTCGACGCGTCGTACCGCACACGCGCCTCGCTGCTGCCGCTGGCCGGTGAAACGAGCAGCGGGTTGGTGTCGGGACGGTCGGTGGCCGTGGACTGCATAATACGCCTGCGGGAGAGCCTCTCGGATCCCGAGATAACGTTCGACATAGTTCTCCCTTCGGCCGACCCCGAACAGAGGCAGNNAAGAGCATGCAGTTCCTGAGCCTGCTTACCACGGGCAGTTTTGCCTCCGACAACTCCATCACCGGGCAGGAGGCAAAGTCGGGAATGAGCACCACCGGAGCCGTCGGGTTCGACATACTCACCAATCAGCTCAACAACTTTCTGTCGAGCGACGATTACGACATATACTTCCGTTACAGACCGCAGGCGGGATTCGAGACAAACGAGGTCGACATGGGATTCTCCACGGGATTTTGGGACAACCGCCTGCAGCTCGAGATCGAGGGCAACTGGGTGGACAACCGCGCAGCCACGAGCATAGGGCCGAATAATGCCTCCGACCTGACGGGCGACGTGTCGCTGACATGGGTGATCGACAGCGCCGGAAACCTGCGGCTGAAGGTGTTCTCGCAGACGATCGACCGCATGGACGAGAACCAGGGACGGCAGGAGAGCGGCATAGGAATATATTACAAACGGGATTTCAACACCATAGGCGATATTTTCCGTCGAAATAATATTAATTTTGTCCCGAACGGCGTTAATAATTCTGACAAGAGGAGAAGAAACAATAAATAAAAAATAGAACAGCGTATGAACATGTTTATGCAGGCCGCACAGGGCGTGGCCGAAATGGCGCAGGATGCGGCCGAAATTGCGGAGGGGATGGATGTGTCCGCCGCCAAAACCATGAAATTCTGGGACCTCTTCACCTCGGGCGGATGGCTCATGTGGGTGTTGCTGCTGCTCGGGGCACTGGCCGTGTTCCTCTTTGTGGAGCGTTTCATAGCGATACGGCGCGCTTCGAAAATGAACATGGGGTTCATGAACAGGATACGTGAACGTATCTCCGACGGCAACATTACCGGAGCGCTTGAGGCGTGCCGCCGTACCGACAGCCCCATTGCCCGCATGATCGAAAAGGGCATAGAACGGATCGGCCGGCCTATGCCCGAGATTCAGAACGCCATCGAAAACCAGGCAAACCTCGAGGTGTCGCGCCTCGGCGTGGGGCTGCCCTATCTTGCCATGATTTCGGGCGGTGCGCCGATGATCGGGTTCCTCGGAACCGTGATCGGTCTCGTCACCGCGTTCATGAAGATGGAAGGGATGGGCGGAACGGTCGACATAAGCGTGCTTGCCGGAGGGATGTATGTGGCGATGCTTACCACCGTGGGCGGTCTCATAGTGGGTATTCCCGCATACTTCGGCTACAACTATCTTGTGGCGCGTATCGACAGGCTAATCTTCCAGATGGAGGCCAACTCGATCGCCTTTATGGACATCCTCAACCAACCGGTTAAGTAGTCATGGCTATCCGAAGAGTATCTAAAGTAGAGAGCGGGTTTTCGGCGGCTTCGATGACCGACATGGTCTTCCTGCTGCTGATGTTCGTGCTGATGGCGCTTACGCTGGTCAATCCCAACGCGCTGAGGCTCGTGCTGCCCAAAAGCGACAGCCAGGTGACGGAAAGGCCCTACACCTCGGTGTCGATCACGGCCGACGGACGGTTCTTCGTCGAGAATATGCCCGTCACGCAGGGACAACTCGAGGGAGCGCTGCAGGAGAAACTCGCAGGCAAGGAGATGCCGCTCGTGTCGCTACACATGGACGAGAATGCGCCCGTCAAGTATCAGGTGGTGGTGTACAACATCTCCATCAAGAACAAATACACACTTATATTGCGAACCTCACCCGAATAGGCGGCCATGCAATATTACGAACAGGATGACCGGCGGGGTCGGAAGTGGGGCATTGCGGCGGCGGTGGTCTACCTCGCGGTGTGTGCCGGTGTCATGTTCCTGACTTATACCATTGCCCTGCCGCAGCCTGAGTTGGGGATCATAGTCGATTTCGGTACCGGCGACACGGGGTTTGGAGAGTTCGATCCCAACGCAGGTGATGTGGAGGCCAGGCCCGCATCTCCGCAGGTGCCGCCTACAACGCAGGAGCCGGTGCTCACGACTGACGACCCCGAGGCAAATGTGACCGTGCCTGATCCGGAGCCCACGCCCCAGCCCATACCACCCGCACCCGAGCCTGCTCCGGCAAGGCAGCCCGATCGAAGGGCACTCTTTCCAGGACGAACCGAGGGTAGCGACGCCACCTCGCAGGGGACGACAGAGGGTGAAGGTAATATGGGTACGCAGGAGGGTTCTCCGGGAGGCAGCGATAGCGCGGGTGGCAGCGGATCATCGGGTTTCAGTCTTGCGGGAAGGTATCTGGTGGGCAATCTGCCGAGGCCGGCTTACAACGTCGAGGTCGAGGGTCGCGTCGTGATACGTATAACCGTCAATGCAGCCGGCGCAGTCACGGGTGCCGTGTACGAACAGGCGGGATCGACCACGAATCACGGCGAGTTGGTCTCCGCCGCACGCGCCGCGGCTCTGAGAGCCAAATTCACTCCCGACGAAACCGCCGAGGTGCAGACAGGAACGATAACATATATCTTCAGATTGAATTAGGCCGGATGTCGGCGGCGATTATTTGTAATTTCGACAAGATTATGAAAAAGCTATTATTTGCCGGATTGTTGCTGGTGGCGGTATCGGTAACCGCTCCGGCGGCGGCGCAGGAGAAGACGCAAACACAGGAGCAGACCGAGGAGAGACCCGCCGGGCCTCACTTCGCTTTTGAAAGCACGGAGTACGATTTTGGCGACATAGAACACAGCCTTCCCAAGGTGGAGTGCAGGTTTACTTTCACCAACGATGGCACCGCGCCGTTGGTGATAACGAAAATCCTCACCTCGTGCAGTTGCGTCAAGACAGAGTATGGCAGACGGCCAATCGCGCCCGGAGACGAAGGCGAGATAGTGGTGACTTATGAGGTCAATAAAAAAGAGTCGGGGGTGTTTTACAAGGTGATCGAAGTGTACTCAAATTCGACCGACAGACGAAATAACCTGATCGTCAAAGGGAACGCCATCGAATGAGTGGGAACGCCCACGGCGGATATTAGCTACGCGGAATGAACAGGATATTAATAAAGGATTGTATTGTAGTGCCGATGACGGCAACTGTCGACGATTCGCGGAAATATTTCACCGGTTCGGTGGGCATTGAGGGTAACATGATCGTGCTTGTGGCCGACGATGACAGCGAAGAAGACCGGCAGCGTGTCGAGGAGTTTCGCGCGGCGAACAACGGCGGCGGACTGCGTGAGGTCGACGGGCGGGGGAAGCTCCTTATGCCCGGCCTCGTCAATACCCACACGCATGTGGCGATGACCCTTATGAGGAACATGGCCGATGACCTTCCCCTGATGGCATGGCTCCATGAACGGGTGTGGCCTTTCGAGGCGCAGCTCAAACCGCACGACATAACCGTGGGTGCAAGGCTCGGGATGGCCGAGATGCTGCTCTCGGGCACCACAACCCTCGTTGACATGTATTGGCACGAGGCCGCCGTGGCGCAGGCCGCGCGCGATACGGGTATTCGTGCCGTGCTGTGTCCCAGTTTCATCGACGGCGAAAGGATGAGCGAGTTCGAACGCGATCTCGAAGAGACGCTTGCCGCGGCCGAGGGGTGCGACACTCTCTCGGTGCGTCCTGCTCCTCACGCCGCTTACAGTTGTTCAGCCGAAAATCTGCGCCGCGCCGTCGATCTGGCCCGCAGGCACCGGCTCGGGATCACCATCCATGTGTCGGAAACGCTCGACGAGCAGCGTATTATCCGTGAACGCCACGGCTGCACGCCAACGGAATATCTGCGCGACGCGGGAGTATTCTCGGTGCCTGCCATAGCCGCCCACTGTGTGCACGTTACTGACGGCGACATGGAGATACTGCGTGCCCACGGAGTCACCGTGGCCCATAACCCGCAAAGCAATATGAAGCTCGCCAGCGGGGCCGCGCCCGTTGCAAGGATGCTTGCGGCGGGACTCAACGTATCGCTCGGCACTGACGGGGCAAGCTCGAACAACGATCTCGACATGTGGGACGAGATGCGCTCCGCCTCCCTGCTCGGCAAACTCACCGCAGGCGATCCCGCTGTAATGCCCGCTTACGAAGTAGTTAAAATGGCGACTGTCGACGGCGCCAAAGCGATAGGAATGGAGGGCATGTTGGGTATCATAGCTGAGGGCGCCATTGCCGACCTGATCCTTATCGACACCGAAAAACCTCACTGGTATCCCCACAACAATCCAATCTCGGCACTTGTATACAGCGCCCAGGCGCATGACATACACACCGTTTTTGTCAATGGCCGTGAAGTGGTCTCGGGTGGCCGCCTAACGGGACTCGACACCCTCGCCCTTATGCAAGAGGTCTCGGCGGTCGTTTCCCGCATCGAGGGCCGTCTATAATTATAACGGCATCTCGAAGGAGACGTTGAAGAAGAGGCCCCGCTGGTCGCTCGGGCGGGCGAAAGTGAAGGTGGTGATGAAGTGGTTTGTGGCGGGCAGGCGCAGGGGGCTGAGGTCGAGGATTATGTCGGCTCCGTAGGAGTGGAGCCGGTTCCAGGGCTGATTGCCGGAGCGGTCTCTCCACAGGGCGTAGTCGGCGAAGAGGTTGAGGCGAATGCGCTTGAAGTACAACACCGAGGGGATTCCTCCTTCGGGATACCAAACGGGTAGTTGATAGTCGAGGGAGACCGAGCGCCAGCTGCGGGCCGAGAAATCGTATCTTGCGCCCCGGGGGAATACATCTTTCATTTGGAACATAAACGGCGCATTGTTGCGTCCGGGGGTTTGCTGAACGGCAAGCTGTATGCGTGTGCTGTGTGGCCGGACGACTCCGGGGAGCCATGCCGCGAGCGAGGCCGACCAGAGAGGCAGGAAGTCTTTGTTCGTGGGGTTGGAGATGTGGGCTATCCTTGCGGAGAGGCCCCAGCGCGGCAGGAATTCCGACAGTGCGGTGCGTGTGCGGGTCGAGAAACGGAGAGACAGGGAGAGTCTTTCGAGTCCGTGGGTCAGTTTGCCCTGTTGGTCGTCGATTTGGCGGAATATAATGCCGTTGGTGTAGTGATACTCGGCGGATGGAGTGAGAGTCGAGTACCATCGGCCGGAGGAGAGGGTCATGGGCAGCGACAGGCGCGTGGTGACGGCAAGATGTTTTTTCCTCTTGAGAGGCAGCCCCTCAGGAATGGGGGAGTAGAGGATTTGCGGTGCGCCGCCCCAGATGAAGTCGACGTCGAGCGTGGGGCCGAGGCCGCGGTACGACATGCCGCCGCGCAGCATCGACCCGCCGCGGGGATTCCATCCGTAGGCGAGCCATGAGACGGCGTCGGAGAGCAGGCTTTGGGAGATGAGCGTTGCGCCGAGGTTTGCCGTGAGGTCGGCCTCGGAGATGGCGGCAGGGGGGTAGAAATCGGCCGGCACCCAACTGTGGGGCTGGAAGATGTTGGCTATGCGGCTGAATCGGCGGGATTTGTGATCCGGGGTGGAGCGTTCGGCAATGTCGGCGGTGTAGACGAGGCTGTCCATATTCGGAACGTTCCACCGTTTCCACGGGGGATTTACGAGGTCGACGGGCAGGTCGCGCCGATGCTGCGCCACGGCTTTGTAGGTGTTCTGAACGGCAAGGTGATAGCCGTTCCTGTCGTATGTCGTCAGGGCGACTTTGCTCTCTTGGGGGACGGATGGTTGGAAAGAGCCGTAGGATGACTCCGAGAGACGGTATTCCCTGCCCGTGGCGAGGTCGTAGCAGTGCGCCTCGTCCTTGCCCGAGATTATCGAGCCGAAGTAGAGGCGTCCTCCCCCGGCGCGCAGGTCGCTGATGGTGATGTGGCGCGAGGGTGTGAGGCGGCGATAATCCACGGCCTCGACGGTGGCGAGGAACATCCCCCCGTCGTCGAGACCGATGAAGCAGAGGGCGGCGGCGGTGTCGTCCCATGCGAGGCCGGTGACCTCGGTGTCGGGCGGCAGGTCGATACGCCGGTCGCCGTTCACGATCGAGAAACAGCCCGAGTAGTCGTAGGCCACGTATGCCACAGAGCCGTCGGTCAGGGGGGTGGGGTAGAACACCTGATCGTCGGAGTGATGGGTGCGGACGGCGCCTCCGGCGGTGTCGAGAGAGACCAGACGCGACGAGACCCGCTCATCCCACAACACGCTGCGGCGGAACTCCGTCCACCACAATACTCCGTTGTCGTCCAAAACAGGCCGCGACGACACCTGCCCCGTCCAGGCCAAAACCTTCTCGGCGCCTGTCGACGCATCGACGCGAACTATGCGGTTCGTGCCCTTGAGATCGCTTTTGAAGGCGACAAGAGTATTGTCGTCGAGCCATTGCGGCCATTGGTAGGTGGTGTAGGAGTTTTCGGGGGTGAAGATCCTCTTCGACGAATCTTCGACCTTCGGCAGAGAGTTCCAATAGTCGTTGAGGTCGGCGAAGGTGCGGCGGAAGAGGCCCGTCTCGTTTAGGCCGTAGTGGCGTTCGAGCCCGAAAGTCATCGGGACTATGAACTGGGGATTGCGCGAGACATAGCGCGCCACGTCATCCCACACGCCTTTGCCGAACCGGTCGTAGCTCCAACGCACCATCTGGTAGCCGAGCCGATAGTGATCGGGAACGTAGTCGCGGAACGAGCCTGAAAACCAATAGTCGCCCGAGTATTTTTTCGAACCCACGTCCCCTACTGCGCGGTAGTGCATAGACCACGAGGGTTGCAGGCCGCGGCCGAAGGCGCTGAACTCCGTTTCGGCCATCGTGGCGTCGCCCTCCAAAATGAAAATGGAGAACTGTCCCACCGAAAGAAAAGCGATTTGCTCGCCCAGCAACCACGTCAGAGGACGAATCAATCCACGGCGCAGGTTGTTGTACTGCACGTTGTGGCGGTATTCGTGAATGGCGAGCTGCTTGAGCCATGGCTCGGAGTATGATGCGGCGGGGGCGGCAAGAAGTTCTATTCGTTTAGGGGCCCACATAACCATGCCGTTGCCCTGTGTGTTTTGGGTGTGCAACACCACGGGTGTGCGCATCGTGCCGTGGCGGAAGCCGTAGTCTATGTGGTTGCGCACGGTGTCGAGGTACCACATCACACGGCGTGCGGAGGTCTCGAAATCGTGTGGATATATCAGTTTGACGTCGGGGGTTTTGATCGTGCGCCACCTGACGTTGGCGGGCGAAGGGCCCCAGTCGTAGTACTGCGCACTGGCGGTTGCAGTACACAGCATGCACGTCAGCAGCGCTATGCTAAATCTTTTTGCTTTTGACATAACCTTGTGTGTGGAGGAGTTCCACGACGCGGTCGCGGAAGTCTCCCTGAATGATTATTTCGCCCTCTTTGGCGGCTCCGCCCACGCCGAGTTTGGTTTTGAGCGCCTTGCCGAGCGTGGCCAGATCGTCGTCGGAGCCGACGAAGCCTGTGACGAGGGTCACCTGCTTGCCTCCGCGGCGTTTTTTGTCGAGACTCACCCTGAGATTTTGCTTTTCCGGAGCAATGGCGGCCGCCTCCGCTTTCTGTTCGGTGTGGTATTTAAAGTCGGGATTTGTGGAATATACCATCCCGAGACGCGATTTCCAGTCATTCTCAGCCATTATTCGGGCTTTTTTTAAAGAGGGTAAAGATACTAAAAATTGCGAATCGGTGAAAATTCGATGAAAAACTTGCAAAAACGTGAAAACTTTTTTGTTCTCTCGGGTTTTCAGCATATCTTTGCCTCCTCATAAAACGGTGCAAGATGTGAGTCAGAAAGAAAGGATACTGAAGGAGGCTGCCGACATGTTCCTCGAGGAGGGTATAAAGTCGGTTAGGATGGACGATATTGCAATGCGTCTGGGCGTGTCGAAACGTACTCTGTACGAAATGTTCTCCGACAAGAGCGATCTGTTGGAGCGGAGCCTCGGCTACTACTTCGAGCGGAAACGCGACGAGATGGAGGCACGAACGAAGGACGCCGCCAACGTATTCGAGGAGATATTCCTAATGCTCGACGCCATGAAGAGCGACGAACGAAGAGGGGTGCTGATCGGGAATCTCAAGAAGTTCTACCCCGAGATTCACCGCCGCATCGAGGAGGAGGCACACAAGTACTCCGACAGGGAGTTCGACCGGCTGCTCGAGCGCGGAATACAGCAGGGACTGCTTCTGCCCGACATGAACAAGGAACTGGCGATGGTGACGCTTACTTACACCATGGCCGCCCTGTTCGACCGCAGGTACCAGCTCAAAAGGCACGACGGAGTGTCGCTCCATATGGCTTTCGAGTATGTGATAGTCAATTTCTTCCGGGGCCTGGCAACACACCATGGCATCGAAGTGATCGACAATATTGTAGATAAGTATAGAAAAAAACCAGAATAGAAAATGAAGAAGTTTTTAGTAACGCTCACGATGGTGTTAACAGCCGTCGGAGTTCAGGCTCAGGGCGAGACGGGACGAATGCTCACCCTTGATCTGGAGAAGGCACTGGAGATCGCCCTCTCCGAAAATCCCACGATCCTGGTGGCCGACATGGAGATCGAGCGGTTCGATTACGTGCGCAAAGAGACGCTGGGCGACCACCTGCCGTCGCTCTCGGCCGCGGGACAGTACGCCTTCAACATCGTCAAGCAGGAGATGGCGCGGGGGATGTCGTTCGGGGCCGACATGTCGGCATCCATAACGGGCGACCTGTCGATACCGCTCGTCGTGCCCGCCGTGTACGCCTCGCTGAGGCTCAACCGCACACAGCAGGCGCTGGCCGTGGAACAGGCGCGCTCGTCGCGCATAGAACTGACGAACGCCGTCACCAAGGCGTTCTACCAAACGTTGCTGCTGGAGAGGTCTTACGAGGTGCTGCGCGAAAGCGAGGCTACGATAGCCGCCACGGTCGACAACACGCGCGAGATGTATGAGGCGGGGCTCGCCTCGGAATACGACCTTCTCACGGCCGAGGTGCAACTCTCGAACCTTCAGCCGAGCATTATAAACACCTCTAACAGCATAACAATTTCCAAGCAGATGCTCAAGATGTATCTGAGCATTCCCGAGGAGATGGAGATCGCGCTCGAAGGGTCGCTCGCCGGACATTTGGGCGAGACGTGGGCCGTGCCCGACCCCGCGGCGGCGCTCGACGGCAACAGCGAGATTCGCCAGTTGGACTATCAGCAGACAATGGTGAGCCAGCAGATACGTCTTGCCAACGCCGCGCGACTGCCGGTGTTGCAGGCCTACGGATCGATCGTCTTCTCGGGGCAGGACCAGACGCTCGGTTTCGGTCTCACGCCCGAGGGCGAGATGGGGATATTGGCGACACCCAAATGGTGGTGGCAGAAACCGTTCAGTGCGGGATTCCAGATGTCGGTGCCGATCTTCGCGGGAGGACGCAACACGAGTAAAGTGAAACAACTGCGCAACCAGGTGTCGCAACTGGAGATACAGAAAGACTATCTGCGCGAGGCGAAAGCCCTCGAGGCGCGCACCGCCGTAAACAACCTCGTGTCGGCGCGCGAAACGATGACGGCCAACGAAAAGACCGTCGCACAGGCTGAAAAAGCCTACTCCATAGCGCGGACGAGGTTCGATGCCGGGGCGGGAACGATGCTCGAAGTCAACCAGGCGCAGCTCAACGTCACACAGTCGAGGCTCAACCACACTCAGGCGATTTATGACCTGCTCGCCGCAAGGGCCGACTACGACAGGGTCGTGGGGGCTCAAAATTGAAAAAATAGATAAAAAGCAGAAATATGAAAAGAAACCTGATTTTCACGCTCGGCGTGATTATGGCGGCCACGCTCACAATGGCGGGCTGCAAACCGAAACAGACAGCCACGACGGAAGAGTCGTCGATGGTGAGCGTAAAAACAGCCATTGCCTCGGGCGAGACCATCCCGCAGGATGTGGAGTTCACGGCCAACATCGAGCCGTGGCAGAAGAACTACATCGTGCCCGCACTTCAGGGCGCACGCATCAACCGCATCTACGTTAAGGTGGGCGATCGCGTGAGAAGGGGCCAACTCGTCGCCGATATGGATCCCACGCAGTACAACACCGCAAGAGTGCAGTTCGAGACCGCCGAGGCCGACTTCAACCGCATCAAGAAAGTGTACGAAGCCGGGGGCATCTCCGAACAGCAGTTGAGGCAGGCCGAGGCAGCCTACCTCGTGTCGAAAGAGGCGGTAGACAACGTGGCCCAAAACGTGAAACTCTACTCCCCGATCGACGGCGTGGTGACACAGAAAGGTGAGGAGGAGGGCAATCTGTTCACGCAGACACCGATTCTTGAGATCATGCAGATGGATCGTCTCAAGGTGCGGGTGAGCATCTCCGAGCAGTACTATACCAACGTGGGCGTGGGTACTCCCGTTGCCATCTCGGTCGACATACTGCCGGGTGAAAGTTTCGCCGGGAGCGTGAGCCTGATCTATCCCGCGATCGACCCGCAGACGCGCACATTCACCGTGGAGGTGACGATCCCCAACCCTGGCGGACGCCTTCGTCCCGGAATGTTCGCCCGCTCGGTGATCAACATGGGCGACAAGGAGGCCGTGATGGTGCCCGACGTGGCGGTGCAGAAACAGGTGGGGTCGAACGAGAGGTTCGTCTACGTAGTCGAGAACGGCACGGCCCGCCGCCGGTCGGTGATGCCCGGAAGGCAGATCGGCGACAGGATCGACGTGGCTGGCAGCGTGGCTCCCGGTGAACAGGTGGCAACCACCTCTTTTGTGCGCCTCGGCGACGGGGTCGAAGTTGAGATCACTCAGTAAAAAAAACAATTGAAATGAAAATATACGAATCCGCGGTCCGCAAGCCCGTTTCGACCATCATGATATTTATCGCCGTGCTGGTGATGGGAGCCTTCTCCCTTCGCAATCTGGCGATAGACATGTACCCCGAGATGGATATGCCCATGCTGATGGTGATGACCTCCTATCCGGGGGCCAACGCGACCGATATAGAGACAAACATAACCCGTGTTATGGAGGATCAGCTCAACACGGTGAACAACCTCAAGGAGCTGACATCGAACTCGGCCGACAACTTTTCGTTGATTATGCTGGAACTCGAATGGGGTTCCGATGTGACGGAGGCGGCCAACGACGTGCGCGACGTTATAAGCCGCACCACTGGTCTGCTGCCCGACGAGGCGGAAGATCCCACGGTGTGGAAGTTCTCGTCGTCGATGATCCCCATTGCCTACCTAAGCGTGACGGCCAACGAAAGCTATCCGGCGCTCTCGAAAATCCTCGATGAAAAACTGGTGAACACCCTCAACCGCATCGACGGCGTCGGCGCCGTGGGAATCATGGGGGCGCCGGTGCGTGAGGTGCAGATCAATGTAGATCCCAACAAGCTCGCTGCTTACGGCCTGACGGTCGAGGCGCTGGGGAGCCTGATCGCCGCCGAGAATGTCAACATTCCCGCCGGTACGATGGACATCGGTAACCATACGTTCAACATCAAGGCCGACGGAGAGTTTACCTCCAGCGACGACCTGCGCAGCGTGGTGGTCTCCAACATGGGCGGTCGCACGGTGCTGCTGAGCGACGTTGCCGAAATTCGCGACACCCTTGCCAAAGCCACCCAGACACAGCACTTCAACGGTGAGGACGGTGTGATGGTGGTGATCCAGAAACAGACCGGGGCCAACACCGTGCAGATAGTCGAAAAGGTGTTCGACGAACTTCCGGGAATTCAGGCTTCGCTGCCCTCCGACGTCAAGATCGACGTCATTATGGACGGCTCGGAGTCGATTCGCGACTCGATCTCTTCGCTCAGTGAGGCGGTGATGTTCGCTTTCATCTTTGTTATCCTCGTGGTGATGTTTTTCCTGGGGAGGTGGCGCGCCACTTTCATTATATGTTTGACGATCCCGATCTCTTTGATCGTCTCGTTCATCTATCTTTACGCCACGGGGTCGACGCTCAACATTATCTCGCTGTCGTCGCTGTCGATTGCGATCGGGATGGTGGTCGACGATGCCATCGTGGTTTTGGAGAATATCACAACCCACATCGAGCGCGGGTCGAAGCCCAAGGAGGCGGCTATCTACGGTACCAATGAGGTGTGGCTGTCGGTTATCGCCACAACACTCGTGGTGTTGGCGGTGTTCATGCCCTTCACAATGCTGGGCGGCATGGCCGGTGTAATGTTCAAGGAGCTGGGGTGGATCGTTTCGATAGTCATCACCACTTCGACCCTTGCGGCGATCTCGCTCACGCCGATGCTGTCGGCTTATCTGTTGAAGATCGACGGCGGAGTGCACACCTACAAGGGGATCGGCGTGATCTACAAGCCGATCGACAAGTTCCTTGCATGGCTTGACAACTTCTACGCAAAGACTTTGACTTGGGTGGTGCGCAACCGCAAGAAGACCTTCTTCGGTACCATGGGGCTGTTCGTCGTGTCGCTGTCGATGCTGGCGTTCGTGCCTATGGAGTTCTTCCCGGCGCAGGATAACGCAATGATCACAGCCGTGGTGGAACTCGACCAGAATATCTCGGTGGAATACACCGGAAAGATCGAGGCCGAGATCGACGCCATCATCGCCAAGAAATATCCCGAGGTGATACTGTCGGCGAGCACCGCCGGCGCCAACTCGTCGAACAACGTATTTGCGGCGATGGACGAGAACGGGTCGAACATCATCTCCTACATGCTGCGCCTGCCGCGCCTGAGCGAGCGTGAAAGCGGGCGAACGATATTCGAGATTTCCGACCTGCTGAGGGCCGATCTCGAGGGTATACCTGAGATACGTACTTTCACCGTCACCCCGGGTGGACAAAGTGGCGGCATGAGCGGCGCCTCGACCGTCGACGTCAAGGTGTTTGGTTACGACATGAACGCAACCAACGAGGTGGCACTACGGCTCCAGGAAAAACTCGCCGCACTCGATGGCACGCGCGACGTGCAGCTCTCCCGCGACGAGTTGAGGCCCGAGTATAACGTCGTATTCGACCGCGCCAAGCTCGCATACTACGGCATCTCGTCGGCCACCGCATCCAACTTCGTGCGAAACCGCATCAACGGGCTCGACGCGAGCAAGTACCGCGAGGATGGCGACGAGTACGACATAGTGGTGCGTTACGCCGAGCCGTTCCGCGAACACTTTGAGGATGTGGAGAACATAAACCTCTATGGTGCCCAGGGCCAGCCCGTCAAACTGAGCGATGTGGCCACGATCCGCGAGGAGTTTGCCGCGCCCACAATTCAGCGTGAAAACCGCCAGAGAGTTGTCACGGTGCAGTCGAGCGTTGGCGACGGCTACGCGCTGGGGGATGTGGTGAATGAGGTGAACGCCCTGCTCAAAGGGCCGGCCGAAGAGGCGTGGTACACACCGCTGCTGAAGCTCTTCTCGAAGGAGGAGGAAACTGTGGCCTACGAACCTTTCGAGGTTCCCGAAGGAGTGACCCTCGAAGTGGGTGGTTCGATGGAAGATATG
>DBDQ01000051.1:13554-35451 GCA_002293665.1 Alistipes sp. UBA928
ATCATGTTCACGCTGCCGTTCGCCTTCACCGGGGTGTTCTTCGCTCTGCTCATCACCAACACGCCGCTGTCGATGATCGCCATGATCGGCGCCATCATGCTCGTGGGGATCGTGACCAAGAACGGTATTGTGATGGTCGACTACACCAACCTGCTCATCGAGCGTGGTATGCCCACGCGGCAGGCTGTGGTGGCGTCGGGAAAGAGCCGTCTGAGGCCCGTGCTTATGACTTCGGTCACGACTATTCTCGGGATGTTGCCCATGGCCCTCGGCTTGGGCGACGGATCGGAGTTGTGGCAGCCGATGGGTATCGCCATCATCGGCGGGATGATATTCTCGACCCTGCTCACGCTGTTCGTAATTCCGGTGATATACACCATGTTCCAGTTGCGTAAAGACAACAAGGCCGAAAGCCTCCGCACCCGCCGGATGCGTCAGGCGGAGAAAGAACGCCGGCGCCTTGCCACTCAAAAATCTTAATCGGATCAAGATCATGAAAGCTGTATTCATATCATACAATCAGGCGCACACGCTGCAAGTGAACGAACTCCTCGACCGGCTGGGTATCCGCGGATTCACCCGCTGGGCCCTCACCGAGGGTCGCGGTTCGGAGGAGGGCGAACCCCACTACGGCACCCACGCGTGGCCGTCGATGAACTCGTCGCTGCTGGTTTTTCTCGAAGAGAAGGGGGTCGAACCCCTTCTCGACGCCCTGCGGGAGCTCGATGCCGAGGCTCCGCAGCAGGGAATGAGGGCGTTCGTGCTCGACGCCCGGCCCGGAATGTAGTTGATAATCGCTATTAATGCTTATCTTTGTGCCGTATTATCTTTTTTGAGAAATGGCAAAGAGAAAGGCTGCATCGAAAGAGCCCACGTTATATGAGAAGTTGACGACGAAAAGGGCGGTGAGACTGTTTTGGCTCGTGATCACGGCGCCGTTCGCACTGCTGTTGTTTCTGCTGGGACTCACGGCGATCGGGACATTCGGACGGCTGCCGTCGTTCGAGGAGCTTGAAAACCCCAAGAGCAACGTCGCTTCGGAGATCATCTCCGAAGACGGGAAACTGCTGCGCACATTCTACATCGAGAACCGCACGTTCGTGGGGTACGAAGACCTCACTCCCGACATCGTCGCCGCACTCGTATCGACCGAAGATGTGCGCTATTACGGCCACAGCGGCATCGACTACATCTCGCTGGCCCGTGTGGCCCTGCGCACCGTGGGCCTCGGCCAAAGGCAGGGCGGTGGCTCGACCATAACACAGCAGTTGGCCAAGAACCTCTTCAAAAGGCGCGGATGGATAGTCACCGACAAACTCAAGGAGTGGGTGATAGCCATCAAGCTGGAGTACAACTACACCAAGGAGGAGATCATCGCCATGTACCTCAACACGATGTTTTACGGCCACAACGCCTACGGCATCAAAACGGCGGCACACACATTCTTCGGTAAAACCCCCTCGGAGCTAAACATCCAGGAAAGCGCACTGCTTGTCGGCGTGGTGAACGCCCCCACGAGGTACAGCCCCGTGATAAATCCCGAGAGGTCGGCGAGCCGTCGAAACACCGTGCTCAACCGTATGGAGAGCGTGGGGTACATCTCCGGCAGCGAACGCGACTCGCTCGCCGCACTTCCCATCGTGCTCGACTACCACCCCGTTTCGCACGATGAGGGGTCGGGAACTTACTTCGGCGAGATGCTGCGCCTCGTGATGCAGGCCGAGGAGCCCTCGCGCCGACAGTTCAACAACGACTACGACTACCAGTATGCCCTTAACCGTTGGCGCACAAACCCACTTTACGGTTGGGTGAACAAAAACAGGAAGGCCGACGGAACGACCTACGACATCTACCGCGACGGGCTGAAGATATACACGACAATTAATTCGTCGATGCAGCGCTACGCCGAGGAGGCGGTCGAACAGCAACTGCGCGACGCAATCCAGCCCGCTATGGAGCGGCAATACCGCAACTCGCGAACGATATTCATAGACCAATCCAAAGAGCAGATCGCCACCATAGTGAACAACGCCATGCGCTACTCCGACCGCTACCAGGCTATGGAGGAGGCGGGAGCGAGCCGCGAGCAGATCGACGCCGCGTTCGATACCCCCGTGGCGATGAAACTCTTCTCTTACAGCGGCACGCGTGACACGGTGCTCACTCCGCGCGACTCGATCATCCACTTCAAGAAACTTATGAGGGCGTCGTTTGTGGCGATCGAGCCGAGCACGGCGCACGTAAAGGCTTATGTCGGCGGGCCCGACTTTCGCTACTTCAAGTACGATATGGCGACGCAGGGCAAGCGGCAGTGCGGATCGACCATCAAGCCGTTTGTCTACACTTTTGCCTTCTCGCAGCTGGGGCTCGATCCCTGTACCCCCGTGCCCAACTATCAGGTGACGATCGAAACCACCACCGGTACACCGTGGACGCCCAAAGAGGCGGGCAGCGTGGAGTACGACGGGGCGATGCACCCGTTGAAATGGGGCCTTCAGAATAGCCGTAACAACTACACGGCGTGGGTGATGAAACAGATCGGTTCGCCCGAGGCGGTGGCCGATTTCATCAATGGCATGGGTATTCGCAGCTACATCTACCCCGCTTATGCTCTTGCGTTGGGTACGATGGATGTGTCGCTGTTCGAACTCGTGGGCGCATACACCACTTTTGCCAACAAGGGGATGAGCACCGAGCCGATATTCGTGGTGAGGATCGAGGACAGGCAGGGTAACCTAATCTCGTCGTTCCTGCCCGAGACGCGCGAGGCGATCAAAGAGCAGGCCGCATACACAACGCTTCAGGTTCTGGAAGATGTGGTGAACTACGGGACCGGAAACCGCCTGCGCCGTGCGCCCTTCGCTTTCACGGGCGAGATCGGCGGCAAGACCGGAACGTCGCAGGAGAACCGCGACGCATGGTTCGTCGGAGTCACGCCCAACTTAGTGGCCGGAGCATGGGTCGGAGGCGAAGACCAAAGCGTCCACCCGAGAGTTGCCGGCGAAGGGTCGATTATGGCGTTGCCTATTTACGGCGAGTTCATGAAACAGGTCTACAACGATCCCAAATTGGGTGTGCGTCAGACCGACACGTTCGAAGTGCCACCCGGAGGAGGCTTCGGCTGCACCGGCACCGCCAATATCCCTCCGGCCAGCGAGACTGTTGAAAACGATGAGTTTTTCGACTAATGTGTTAAATTTCCCAATTTTTTGTTAAAATTAGCTTAGGTGCGTTATTTTTGCGCCCAAACTAAATAGTATATTGAGATGAAAGCAGCAATCGTAGGCGTTAGCGGCGCCGTTGGGCAGGAGTTCCTGCGAATCCTTGCAGAAAGGAATTTTCCGTGTGACGAACTCGTACTTTTCGGGTCGGAGCGCAGCGCGGGGCGCGAGTATGAGTTTCGCGGCAAGAAGATAAAGGTGCAACTGTTGCGTCACGGCGACGACTTCAAGGGTATCGACGTGGCGTTTGTAAGCGCGGGCGGCGGCACCTCGAAGGAGTTCGAGAAAGACATCACGCGCCACGGCACGATAATGATCGACAACTCGAGCGCTTTCCGCATGGACGACGACGTGCCTCTGGTAGTGCCCGAGGTGAACGGCGCCGATGCACTCGACGCTCCCCGCGGAGTGATCGCCAATCCCAACTGTTCCACGATCCAGATGGTGGTGGCGCTTCAGGCCATCGAGCAGTTGTCGCATATCAAGCGTGTTCACGTGGCGACCTATCAGGCGTCGAGCGGCGCGGGAGCGGCGGCAATGGCCGAGTTGGAGGAGCAAATCTGTCAGATTACCCGCGGTGAGGAGCCGACCGTATCTAAATTCGCGCATCAGTTGGCCTTCAACGTAATTCCGCACATCGACGTCTTTACCGACAACGGCTACACGAAGGAGGAGCTGAAGATGCACTTCGAGACGCGTAAGATCATGCACAGCGACGTTGCCGTGAGTGCCACCTGCGTTCGCGTGCCGGTCATGAGGGCCCATTCAGAGAGCGTGTGGGTGGAGACCGAAAAACCGCTGACGCCGGAGCAGGTGCACGAGGCTTTCGAGGCTTTCGACGGTATCACGGTGCAGGACATCCCTGCCGAAAAAGTATATCCGATGCCGCTGTTCATTGCCGGTACCGACGACGTTTACGTGGGCCGCATCAGGGCCGACATCGCCGATCCGAACGGCATAACATTCTGGTGCGTGGCCGACCAGATACGCAAGGGTGCGGCTTTGAACGCCGTGCAGATAGCGGAGTACCTTATCGGGGAGGGTCGCCTGAAATGAACGATTTCGGGCCTTATGTGATCATTACCGATCCGGTGTTGCCTTATCGCCGCATCGCGGAGATTTGTGTGGAGCGCGGTGTGAGGATGCTGCAACTGCGCGAGAAAAGGTTGGACGACAAGGCGGTGCTGGCCGCTGCGGCCGAGATCACCGCCGTGACGCGCGGAACGGAGACGCTCTTTGTGATGAACGACCGGGCCGACCTCGCTATGTTGGCCGGTGCCGATGTGGTGCACCTCGGCCAGGGCGACATATCGCTCGCCGACGCGCGCCGCATCGTGGGGCCGGAGATGAAGATCGGGCTGTCGACACACACTTTGCAGCAGGCGCGCGATGCTATCGCCGCCGGTGCCGACTACATAGGTTTCGGCCCGGTGTGGGCCACGCCCACCAAGGATGTGCCCGATGAAGTAGTTGGGCTCGAACTGTTGAGGCAGGTGGTCGGTTTTTCGCCTGTGCCGGTGGTGGCTATCGGGGGGATATTTCCAGAGAATCTTCCGGATGTGCTGGCGACGGGGGCGCGAAGTTTCAGCCTCGTGCGCTATCTGATGTCGACGCCCGACCTCGACGTCCGGATTCGCATTCTTCAGGGGATGTTATAGATCGCGGTTTTGGCCATTTGTGGCGCAAGTTTATCAACTTGTGCTGATGTGGAGACAAGCTCCTCGAAGCGGGAGTATCCGGGCCACAGGGCGGGGTTGAGCGATAGAAGCCGTAGCGTAATCGATATGAGGTGGGCGGGATAGTCGTCGATCGACTTGTCGAAAACGTTAGCTTCTCGTGCGGGATGGCGCCAGGGAGGTGTGCCGAGCTCCACAGCGCGGTGTCCCTCGAGCGCGGGAATCCACATCGCGTCGCAATCTATCAGCGTGAGTTCGCCGCTGGTGCCGACTACTATGTTCTCGGGTTTAATGTCGCCGTGGGCCCACTCGCACTCCCGGAGAGTGCACAGCAGACGGTCGAAAGCGTCGGCCAGCGCTCCGAGGCGTTGCCTGTCGCGCGCCTTTGCGGCTCCGGAGATCGCACGGGCGAGAGTTTCTCCCTCGATCCAGGCGCCCTCCACCACGTCGATCCACCCAGACCGGCCGTCGGTGGTGTGGACGAACAGTTCACCGGGCAGCAGCCTCGCCTCGGGCAGGATCGTCGGCCGGTGATGCCATACATATTCGTAGATCGTGCGGAGATGAGGATTGGGTCGGATGTGGCATTTGAAGAATCGCCTGCGGCCGTCCCGGTCGGTATAGGGAAAGATGACGGCGCTGTTGCCGGCGATTATCTCCGGCACGCCGTATTCGTCGCGCTGCAAAAGAGGCGCCCTTATAGTTCGGAGAGTCGCGTGATCGCTGTCGAGGGCGTGTATGTAGTCGGTAATGGTTGGGCTCAGCATAGGGGGAAGAATGAAAAAGGGCCCCCGTTACTAAAACGATCTCAACTGATTTAGCATGGATACTTGCAAAAACAACCACCCCGGAGGCCCAAGCCTTCGGTGATTCTTTTTACAAATATCGGACTAAAACGTTGAGATCGTTCGACGACAAAGATAGGCGAAAATTCCGGAATTGCGATTTTTTTCGTAAACTTGCACTTTCGCAGAGTGCACAAAAAAGTGTTCCATAATGAAAGTAATGAAGTTCGGGGGCAGTTCGGTGGGAAGCGCCGAGGCTGCCGGAAGAGTTAAAAAGATAGTTTCGGAAGCGGGCGACGACGTGGTGGTGGTGGTGTCGGCGCTCGGTGGAGTGACCGACTCGCTGATAGAGATCGCACAGACCGCCCACCGGGGCGACGCTTCCTACGAAACCGCCTTAGCTTCGCTCGCGGAGCGTCATACGGCCCAGATGGAGCACACCGTACTGCCCGAAAAACGCAAATCGACCGCCGCTGCCGTCGCAATGCTCCTCGGCGAATTGGGTAACATACTCAGGGGTGTTTTCCTGATACGCGACCTGTCGCCCAAGACTCGCGACACGGTGGTGAGCTACGGCGAGAGGCTCTCGGCGGTGCTTATCGCCGGCATGATACCAGGCGCAGAGCTGTTCGACGCGCGGGATATTATCAAAACCCGGCCCTACTTCTCGAAGCATGTGGTGGACTTTGCCCTGACCGACGCACTCGTGCGCGAGGCTTTCGCCGGTCTGAAAGGGATCGCCGTCATGGGAGGTTTCATAGCTACGGATGCCGTGACGGGCGATGCCACGACCCTCGGCCGGGGCGGTTCGGACTATACGGGAGCGATAGTGGCCGCGGCGCTCGACGCCGGTGTGCTTGAGATATGGACAGACGTCGATGGTTTCATGAGCGCCGATCCGCGCATCATCGACAACACCTACCTCATAGAACGCCTCACTTTCTCCGAGGCGATGGAACTTTGTAACTTCGGCGCGAAGGTGCTGTTCCCATCGACCATCTTCCCGGTCTATCAAAAGAATATCCCGATCCGTGTCCGCAACACCTTCAACCCCGCCTCGCCCGGAACGTATATCTCGTCCGATAGTGGTGGCAACGGCCACGGCGATAATATTTTGTCTGAACGCCCCGGAGCGGTGAAGATAATTAAGGGTATCTCATCTATCGGCGACACCTGCCTGATAACCGTCAAGGGGCTCGGCATGGTGGGCGTGATAGGGGTCAACTATCGTATATTCAAGGCGCTGTCGAAGGCGGGCATAAGCGTGTTCTTCGTGTCGCAGGCGTCGAGCGAGAGCAGCACCTCGATCGGGGTGAGGCACGTCGACGGAGAGGTGTCGGTGCGGGTGCTCTCCGACGAATTCGCCCGCGAGATAGAGCAGGGTGAGATCAACGAGATAATTCCCACCTACGACCTCGCCACGGTGGCGGTCGTGGGCGAGAACATGAGGGGACGCGTCGGAGTGTCGGCGAAACTTTTCGAGACCCTCGGTCGAAGTGGCATCAGCGTCATATCGTGTGCGCAAGGGGCGTTGGAGACCAACATCTCGTTCGTCATCGACGCGGTGAACCTGCGCAAGGCCCTCAACGCGCTCCACGACTCGTTCCTGTTGTGGGACTACCAGGTGCTCAACCTCTTTATCGCCGGGGTCGGCACCGTCGGGCGCAGCCTGTTGGAGCAGATCCGGCAGCAGCAGCCCAAATTTCTGAAAGAAAACTCGTTGCAGGTGCGCGTGGTGGGCATCGCGAATTCGCGCAAACACATCATGAACCGCGCGGGGATAGACCTCGCCACGTGGCGTGCAGAGCTCGATGCGGAGGGCGAACCTTCCACCACAGAGAGCTATCGCGATGCCATAGTGGGGATGAACATATTCAATCCGGTGTTCGTGGACTGCACAGCCAACGAGGCGATAGCCGGAACGTATCGAGAGTTGTTGAGCAACAACGTGTCGGTGGTGACGGCCAATAAAGTGGCGGCGTCGGGCGACTACGACAACTATCGGAAACTCAAATCCATATCGCGCAAGCAGGGAGCGAAATTCCTGTTCGAGACCAATGTGGGCGCGGGCCTGCCGATCATCAAGACGATAGGCGATTTGGTGGGCAGCGGCGACCGCATTCTCGGTATCGAGGCGGTGGTGAGCGGCACGCTCAACTTTATATTCAACGTGATGAGCGCCGAAATACCATTTAGTGTTGCGATTCGCAAGGCGGTGGAGGCGGGATACGCCGAGCCCGATCCGCGGATCGACCTGAGCGGAAAAGATGTGATGCGCAAACTCGTGATCCTCTCGCGCGAGGCGGGCTACCGGCTCGACATGGGCGACATAGAGGCTTCGCTCTTCATAGCCGACAAATATTTCGCCGGCACGCTCGACGAGTTCTGGGCCGCCGTACCCGAGCTCGACGCGCAGTTCGAACAGCATCGCCGCGAACTTGCGGCCAAGGGTCTGCGCCAAAGGTTCGTGGCCACCATGCAGGATGGCCGCGCAAGCGTTGCCCTGCGCGAGGTGGGGCCCGAGAGTCCTTTCTACGAACTCGACGGTTCGAACAACGTGATCCTGCTCACCACCGAGCGATACAAAGACTACCCGATGGAGATAAAGGGCTACGGCGCCGGAGCTGACGTCACCGCCGCGGGGGTTTTTGCGGATATAATCAGCATAGCTAACGTCAGATGAGAAGGGGGGCGATACGGGCGTTTGTGGGGTGTGTGGCAATGTTGTGTGTGACGGTGTGGCAGGCGTCGGCGCAACGGACGACCCTTGCGCGCGAAGACATTCCCCGCCTGCCGGTCGACACGCTGCCGACCGACCGCGACGAGGTGCGGTTGGTGACATTTACCGACGGCACTTTCCGCTACATCCCCACCAATCCCTACAACTTTCACAGCGCACCGGCCTATGACTCGCATTGGGATACGCTAAACCTGTTCGCTTATCGTGCGGTGCCGCTGGACGAGTTGCCGGCGGTGGTCGACATCGAGTTCTTTGAGAGTCAAGGTTTTCGCGCTCCGGTCACCGGGCGGGTGCTCTCGCGCTACGGACGGCGCAGCGGGCGCAATCACAACGGGGTCGATATTCGCGTCGATCACGGCCAACCCATATTCGCGGCTTTCGACGGCGTGGTGCGCCATTCGCGCTGGAACTCGGGAGGATACGGCAATATTGTGATAGTGCGACACCCCAACGGACTCGAGACCTACTACGCGCACCTTTCGCGACGTGCCGTGGAGGCTGATGAGTGGGTGCGCGCGGGCCAGGTGATAGGATATGGCGGCCGCACGGGACGCGCCTCGGCACTGCATCTCCACTTCGAGACACGCTACGCCGACCAGAGTTTCGATCCCGAGCGCCTCATCGACTTCGAAGAGGGTACGTTGCGCCGCCGCGATTTCGCCCTGCGCAAAGAATATTTTAACATCCGCTCGCGGGCCAGCGAGGAGATAGATGGTGAGGAGACAGAGGAGCCGCTGCTTGCCGTGCTGTCTCCGGCCGATTCGCTTGCCGTCGTGACGGGTGCCCTGCCCGCCGCCGACTCTTCCGCGGATTCATCTACGGCCTCCCCGGCCCCGGCTCCGGCCGATCTGCCGCCGACCGCGTCGGGGGCCCCCGTCTACCACAAGATAGTGAGCGGCGACACGCTTTTGGCGCTCGCGCTGCACTATGACACGACCGTGGCGAAACTGTGCGACCTGAACCACATTACCCGCACGACAACCCTGCGTCTCGGCCGCAACCTCCGTATAAAATAAGCCGGAACGCCGGCGGCGAATTTTGTAGGAGACGATTCTCCCTCGAAACCTAATCGCGAGATATTGTGCGTAATCGACTCATGATTGTTTTTTTACTATCTTTGCGGCGTCGCCCGGGCAGGGCGATAAAGGGGAGGATATGAAGATCGTTTCGGCAAAGTTCGCGTTCAGTTCGGGTAAGCTCTCGCAGATACCGGGGGACGGTCTGCGTGAGTTTGCGTTCATAGGACGAAGCAACGTGGGCAAGTCGTCGCTCATCAACATGCTGACTGGCCAAAAGGGGCTCGCCAAGGTGTCGGGCACGCCGGGCAAGACGAGGCTCATCAACCATTTCGTGGTGGGCGCCGGCGTTTCGGCCTGGTATATGGTCGACCTGCCGGGCTACGGCTACGCGAGGGCGTCGAAGAGTGTGAGGGCGGGGTTCGACCGGCTGATCACCGACTACGTTACGAAAGCCGAAAAGCTCTGGTTCCTGTTCGTGCTCGTCGACGCGAGGCACGCCCCGCAGAAGATAGACATGGAGTTCATGGAGATGCTCGGCACGGAAGGTGTACCATTCGGTATAGTGTTCACTAAGGCCGACAAGCTGGGCACCAATGCCCTGGCCGCGAACGTGGCGAACTATAAACAGGAGTTGCTGAAGCAGTGGGAGGAGCTCCCTCCCGTCTTCGTCAGCTCCTCCGAGAACCGCACGGGCGGCGAAGAGATAATCGAATTCATCGAAAACAACCTCACATAGCGCACAAATAAAGCAATGGGACACCACACACTCAAGATTTTCTCTTGCCGCAACTCGTGGCCGCTGGCCGAAAAGATCGCCGCGTCGTACCGCACTACGCTCGGCGAGTCGGCCTGCATAGACTTTAACGACGGCGAATACCAGCCCTCGTTCAACGAGACGATCCGTGGCTGCACGGTCTTCATCGTGCAGAGCACCTTTCCGCCCGCCGACAACCTGATGGAGCTGTTGCTGATGATCGACGCCGCGCGCAGGGCCTCGGCCCACAGAGTGGTGGCGGTGATCCCCTATTTCGGTTGGGCGCGGCAGGATCGCAAAGACCGTCCGCGAGTCTCGATCGGCGCCAAGCTTGTGGCCAACCTGCTTAAGGCCGCAGGGGTCGACAGAGTGATGACCATGGATCTGCATGCCGACCAGATACAGGGATTCTTCGACATTCCGGTAGATCATCTCTACGCGAGCAAGATATTCGTGCCCTATGTCAAGTCGCTCGAGATAGAGAACCTGTCGATCGCCGCACCCGACATGGGCGGCGCGAAGCGGGCCGGCGCTTATGCCAAGCATCTCGACGCCCCGATGATAATCAGCCACAAGCAGCGCGAGAAACCGGGCGAAGTGTCGGGTATCACGGCGATCGGCGAGGTAGAGGGCCGAAATGTGCTCATAATCGACGATATGATCGACACCGCAGGTACGCTCACCCTTGCCGCGCAAATGTTGATGGACAAGGGGGCGGCGAGCGTTCGCGCGGCGGCGACCCACGCTGTGCTATCGGGCCCCGCCTACGACAGGATCAATGAAAGTCCCCTGTCGGAGGTGCTGGTGACCGACACCATTCCTCTGAAGAAGGGCGAGGATACGAGAAAGTTCACGGTGCTGGGAGTGGCCGACATCTTCGCCGACACCATAGACCGCGTTTACAGCTACCGCGAGATCAGTTCGCAGTTTATTTTTTAGGTTTTTTGACACTACCACCCGACCGACCCTGAAACGTTCCGCAAAATATTGGTGGCACGTTGCGGCCATCGTAACGATCGCCGTGTGGGGAATCACGTTCGTGTCGACGAAAGTGTTGATCCAGAACGGATTGTCGCCCACCGAGATATTTACCTACCGGTTTCTGCTGGCGTATGTCGTGATCTGGTGGTTTTCGCCGCGCAGGTTGTGGTGTGATTCGTGGAAGGACGAACTGTTGATGGCCGCAGTGGGTCTCACCGGAGGATCGTTGTACTTCATCACCGAGAACACGGCGCTCGAGACGACGCTTGCCTCGAACGTGTCGCTGTTGGTGTGTACGGCGCCGATCTGGACGGCCCTGCTGTCGAGGATATTCGTGCCGCACGAGGAGAGGTTCGGAAGCCGGCTGTGGCTCGGAACACTGGCCGCGATGGCGGGAAGTGCGCTGGTGATCTTCAACGGCAGTTTCGTGCTCGAGCTCAATCCCACGGGTGACGCACTGTCGATCGCCGCGGCGCTGTCGTGGGCGGTGTACAGTGTGCTGATGAGAGGTCTGGGGCGTAAGTATACTACGATGTTCATCACACGCAAGGTGTTTTTCTACGGCCTCGTGACCCTCGCGCCGTTTTTGCTGCTGCCGGGTGCGGACTACAATCCGGCGGCGTTGGCCAAGCCTGCCGTGTGGGGCAATCTGCTGTTCCTGGGGTTGGTGGCGTCGTTTGTCTGTTTCGCGGTGTGGAACAAGGTGTTGAAGGAGATCGGGGTAGTCGCCTCGTCGAACTACATCTACCTTAACCCCGTCTTCACAATGGCTGCCGCGGCGTTGGTGTTGGGCGAGAGGATAACATGGATCGCGGTGGTGGGATTGCTATTGATTGCTGCCGGGCTGTGGTTGGCCGAGAAGAAAAAGCCGGAACGCCGGCGGCGATAAAATAGAACTCGAAAAATGACAAGAGATGAGATTCAACAGATCCGCTCGCTGGGGGATAAGCGCGTCAGAGAGGAGACGGGGCTGTTCGTTGCCGAGGGCGAGAAACTTGTGCGCGAACTGATGGCGTCGGATTTTCGGGCACAGCGGGTTTATTACACGGAAGGAGATTTCGGCCCCGACACCGAACGCGTCTCGCCCAAAGAGATGGAGCGGATAAGCTATCTGAAAACTCCGACCAACGTTCTTTCTCTTGTCGAGATTCCGCGCCGACGTTTCGACCCTGTTGCGCTGAAAGGGCGCCTCACTTTGGCACTCGACGGTGTGCAAAATCCCGGAAACATGGGCACGATCATCCGCTTGGCCGACTGGTTCGGCATCCGTGATGTGCTGTGCAGTGCAGATTGCGCCGACTGCTGGAGCCCGAAGGTGGTGCAGGCCACGATGGGAGCCATTACGCGCGTGGCAGTTAATTACGGAGATTTGAAGGCTATGATCGAGGCCGTCGGGGGTCCTGTGTACGGCACTTTTTTGGAGGGCGAGCCGATCTACGACGCCACCCTGACGCATGGGGGCGTCATCGTGCTTGGGAGCGAGGGGCGCGGCATATCGCCGGAGACCGAGCGGCTCGTGACGCGGAAGTTGTTCATACCCCCATTCCCTCCGGAGAACACAGGCTCGGAATCGCTCAACGTTGCCGTCGCTGCCGCCATAGTCTGTGCCGAGTTCCGCCGGAGGGAGATGGTGAAGTAAGTTTTTTCACATTTTGTGAAAAAACTGTTATTATTCCCCGAAATATTCCATTTCCGGCCATTTTTTCGTTTATTTGCAGTTTGCGAGAAAAACCAAAAAATCGAAAGCTATATGCCCAACGTAAAGTTTTACAAAAACGACGATCTGCCCCTTGAAATGCACAAGGTGCGTATCGTTCAGAAACTCCACCTTGTCCCGATCGAACGACGCCTGGAGGCGCTTAAAGACGCGGGTTACAACACCTACGGCCTGTCGACGAACGACGTGTTCCTCGACATGCTCACCGACAGCGGCACCAACGCCATGAGCGACAACCAGCTTGCCGCCATGATGAAGGCCGACGACNNTACGCCGGATCGCAGTCGTTCGTGAGGATGCAGAAGGCGGTCGAAGATGTGCTGGGCAAGAAATATCTGCTGCCCGTGCACCAGGGCCGCGCGGCCGAGAACGTGCTTGTGCGCACATTCGCCAAGCCGGGCGACATCATCCCGATGAACTACCATTTCACGACTTTTTTGGCGCACACTCTCGAAGTGGGGGCCAACATAGCCGAGATACTTCACCCCGACGCTTTCGAGACCACCTCGACCAATTCGTTCAAGGGCAACATCGACGTCGACAAACTCGTGGAGTTCATCGAAAAGACGGGGGTAGACCGCATACCTTTCATACGCATGGAGGCGTCGACCAACCTGATCGGCGGCCAGCCTTTTTCGATCGCCAACATGATGGATGTGCGCCGCGTGGCCGACAAATACGGCCTGCTGCTGGTGCTCGACGCGAGCCTATTGGGCGAGAACGCCTACCTCGTGAAACAGCGCGAAGACAAGTGGAAAGAGAACACGCTGGGCGACATCATAAAGATGATGACTGGTCTGGCCGACATAGTCTACTTTTCGGCGCGCAAACTGTCGTCGTCGCGCGGGGGCGGCATCTGCACCAACCGTGCGGAACTGCACCAGAAGATGGAGGTTATCATTCCGCTGTTCGAGGGGTTCCTCACCTACGGCGGCATGTCGGTACGCGAGATCGAGGCGATCGCCGTGNNCAAAGCCCGACGTTCATCAAATATTTGGTAGAGACGGCCGAATCGAAAGGTGTTCCGATGGTGACGCCTCCGGGGGTTCTCGGGGCGCATGTTAACGCGGCGAAGTTTTGCGACCACCTCGATATGAGCCAGTATCCGGCGGCATCCCTGGGTGCGGCGGTCTACCTGTGCGGCGGTATTCGCGGCATGGAGCGCGGGTTGATGTCGAGCGTGAGGGATGAGAACGGGGTGGAGGTTCCTTCGGACGTAGAGTTGTTGCGCCTGGCCGTTCCGAGACGCGTGTTCACTCTGTCGCAGATGAACTACATAGTCGACCGCCTCGAGTGGCTGCACGACAACCGTAAGCTGATCGGTGGTCTGAAGTGGGTATACGAACCGCGCGTACTGCGATTCTTCCTCGGCAAGATGGAACCAACCTCCGACTGGCCCCACCGCCTGATGGAGAAATTCCGTAAGGACTTCGGCGATAGCCTGTAACAAAAAAAGCCCCGACCGGGGCTTTTTTTAATTAAAAAACCTATCTTTGTGGGTTAGAACACGTAGAGAAAGCTATATGGCAGGCAAGATAAAGGTAGGGATAACCCAGGGCGACAGCGCCGGAGTGGGCTGGGAAGTGATCCTGGGCGCACTCGGGGATCCGCGAATGAACGATCTGGCCACGTTTGTGGTGTATGGTTCGCGCGGAGCCGCGGAGGTTTACAAAAAATTGTCGGAGGGCGCGGGCGGTAACGGCGAATCGACAGAAGGTCGCAATGCCGACCGTATGTCGCTGCAAACCGTGCAGTCGGCACGTCAGGCGACGGGCAAGGGCATCAACCTTGTGAACACCGACAGCGGCGCTCTCGAACCTTTCGAACCCGGAGTGCCGACCACTGCGACAGGAGCCACCGCTGTGAAGGCGTTGCAGCTTGCGGCGGCCGACCTGAAAAGCGGCGCCATCGACGTGCTCGTGACTGCTCCCATAAGCAAAGAGAACTCACAGGGGGCAGACTTCAAACACGCCGGACACACCGAGTTTCTCGCGGCCGAGTTCGAGGGAACTCCCGTGATGACGATGTGCGGCGATGGACTGAAGGTGGCGCTGGTGACGGCCCACATGGCGTTGGCCGACGTGCCGGGCGCGATCTCGAAAGAGAAGATAGTCGACAAGCTGCGCACGCTGCAACGCACGCTCACGCAGGATTTTGCCGTAGTTGCGCCAAAGATAGCCGTGTTGGCGCTCAATCCCCACGCGGGCGAAGGCGGACTGATGGGTACCGACGAGGCCGAGGTCATCAAACCCGCCATCGACGAGGCGCGGGGCGAGGGTATCCTCGCGTTCGGCCCCTTTGCGGCCGACGGACTCTTCCTGAGCGGCGAGTTTGCGAAGTACGATGCCCTGTTGGCCATGTACCACGATCAGGGTCTGGCGCCGTTCAAGGCGCTCGAACCCGACGGGGTGAACTTCACCGCGGGTCTGAACGTAGTGCGCACGAGCCCCGACCACGGTACGGCGTTCGACATTGCGGGCAAGGGCATGGCCCGTCCCGACTCGATGCGCAACGCGATATATATGGCGATCGACATATACCGTAGCCGTACCGCCTACGCCGAAGCCTCGCGTAACCCACTCAAACACTACGAACGCGAAAAAGGCGACGAAAGGACAATAGATTTATCGAAATCGGAGTTATAATTACATGAGCAAGATAAAGATAACTTTCCCGGACGGAAACCAAAGAGAGTACGAAGCCCCGGTAACTGCGATGGGCATTGCGGAGAGCATCTCCCCGCGACTGGCGAGCGAGGTGCTCGCCGCCAAAGTGAACGACAAGGTACAGGACCTCCAAATCCCGATCACCGAAAACAGCACCGTCAAACTCCTCAAGTGGGACGACGACGAGGCGAAACAGGTGTTTTGGCACACCTCGTCGCACCTGTTGGCCGAGGCGTTGGAATCGCTCTATCCCGGCATCAAGTTCGGCATCGGGCCGAGCATCGAGACGGGTTTCTACTACGACATAGATTCGCCCACACCTATTACCGAGGCCGATCTGCCCAAGATCGAGGCTAAAATGATGGAGCTTGCGAAGGTGAAATCGCCCCTTGTGCGCCACGAAGTGAGCAAGGCCGAGGCGATGAAGACCTTCACCGAAAAGGGCGACGAATATAAGACCGAGTTGATAGGTGACCTTGAGGACGGCACGATCACGTTCTACACCAACGGCTGTTTCACCGACCTGTGCCGCGGGCCTCACCTGCCCGATACGAGTCACATCAAGGCGCTTAAACTCACCAGTGTGGCAGGAGCGTACTGGCGCGGCGACGAGAAGCGCAAGATGCTCACCCGTATCTACGGCGTGTCGTTCCCCAAGAAGAGCATGCTCGACGAATACCTCGCCATGATGGAGGAGGCCAAGAAACGTGACCACCGCAAGTTGGGCCGTGAACTCGAACTGTTCGCCTTCTCGCAAAGGGTGGGGCAGGGCCTGCCCATGTGGCTGCCCAAGGGGGCGGCGCTGAGGAACCGGCTCGAAAACTTCCTGCGCGAGATTCAAAAGAAATATGGTTACGAACAGGTCATCACCCCGCACATAGGGCTTAAAGATTTGTGGGTGACGAGCGGCCACTATGCGAAATACGGCAAGGACTCGTTCCAGCCGATCAGTACTCCGCAGGAGGGCGAGGAGTTCCTGCTCAAGCCGATGAACTGTCCGCACCACTGCGAGATATACCGCCTCAAGCCGAGGTCATATAAAGACCTGCCGGTGAGGTTTGCCGAGTTCGGACAGGTCTATCGCTACGAGCAGAGTGGCGAGCTGCACGGCCTGACCCGCGTCCGCGGGTTTACCCAGGACGACGCCCACCTGTTCGTGCGTCCCGACCAGTTGCTGGATGAGTTCGAGAAGGTGATCGACATTGTGCTCTACATCTTCAAGACGCTGAAGTTCGACAACTTCACGGCTCAGATTTCGCTGCGCGATCCGCACAACCGCGAAAAATATATCGGCAGCGACGAGAATTGGGAAAAGGCCGAGAACGCGATCGTGCAGGCGGTGAAGAACAAGGGGCTGCAGGCCACCGTCGAGTACGGCGAGGCTGCTTTCTACGGCCCCAAGCTCGACTTCATGGTGAAGGATGCCATCGGACGCAAGTGGCAGTTGGGCACTATTCAGGTCGACTACAACCTGCCCGAAAGGTTCGACCTCACCTACACCGGGGCCGATGACAAGCCCCATCGCCCGATCATGATCCACCGCGCACCATTCGGTTCAATGGAGCGATTCGTGGCAGTATTGTTGGAACACACCGCCGGGAAATTCCCGCTGTGGCTCACGCCCGAACAGGCCGTGGTGCTNNCAGCGAAAAATTTAACGATTACGCGGAAAATGTTTCGAAATTGCTAAATAATTCCGATATTCGCACCATCACCGACACCCGCAACGAGAAGATAGGGCGTAAGATACGGGACAACGAGCTGAAGCGGATACCGTTCATGCTGATCGTCGGGGAGAAGGAGCAGGCCGAAGGAGTCGTCTCGTTGAGGATTCAGGGAGAGGGCGACAAGGGGCAGATGACACCGGCGGAGTTCGCCGCGTTTGTGGCCGACCGGGTAGCCAAAGAGACAGAGCCAATTAACAATTAAAACGATACCGCTTGCCACCCGTAAAAAAACCGTATGTACCACCCAAGCCGCGCCCTTTTGGAGGCGGCGGCAGGGACCGGGGACGCAGAATGCCCGAAAAAGAGGCACTGCACAAGATCAACGAGCACATCACCGCACCTCAGGTGAGGTTGGTGGGCGACGAGGATGGATCGGTCGTGATGTCCACCCGCGAGGCTCTGCGAAAGGCCGACGAGATGGATCTCGACCTGGTCGAAATCTCGCCCAACGCCGACCCGCCCGTAGTGCGCATTGTCGACTACCAGAAGTTTCTCTATCAGCAGAAAAAGCGCGCTAAGGAGATCAAGGCCAAGGCTGTCAAAGTGGTTATCAAGGAGATCAGGTTCGGCCCGCAGACCGATGACCACGACTACAACTTCAAGCTGAAGCATGCCGAGAACTTCCTCAAAGAGGGAGCTAAAGTGAAGTCGTATGTCTTCTTCCGTGGCCGCTCGATCGTCTTCAAAGAGCAGGGCGAGATTTTGCTGCTGCGTTTCGCCACCGATCTCGAAGAGTTGGCCAAAGTGGAGATGATGCCCAAACTCGAAGGTAAACGCATGACCATGATGCTCGCCCCGAAGGTCAAAAAGTGAAGCCGGAACGCCGGCGGTGAGTCGGCGTGTAATTCCGAAGCGTAGCGAAGTGTGAGGAAACCATCCGTCAACATCACCGATTTCGATTACGACCTGCCCGAGGAGCGGATCGCGCGGTTTCCTTTGGGAGAGCGCGATGCGTCGCGTCTGTTGGTTTGGAGGGATGGTGAGATTTCGGAGACGGGGTTTGCGGAGATAGGCCGGGTGTTGCCGCGCGGCAGCCTGCTCGTTTTCAACAACACCAGGGTCGTGAGGGCGCGGTTGATCATGCACCGTGAAAGCGGCGCGCGTATAGAAATTCTCTGCCTCGAACCTTCCTATCCCGCTGACTATGAACGCGCCTTCGCCGCCCGCGGCCGGTGCGAGTGGAGTTGCATGGTGGGTAACTCGAAGAAGTGGAAGGCCGGGCCGATCACGATACCTTTTACATACGGCGACCGGGAGCATACTTTGCGTGCCTGGCGAGAAGGAGAACAAAACGGCGGCGGGCAGACCGTCCGTTTCGAATGGGATGCCGATCTTACTTTCGGTGAACTGCTCGAACTGTTGGGTCGGGTGCCTATTCCACCCTATCTGAACCGCGACAGCGAGGCCATCGACAACACACGTTATCAGACTGTCTACGCTACCGTCGAAGGTTCGGTGGCGGCGCCCACAGCGGGTCTGCATTTCACGCCGGAGTTGATCGAACGACTGCGGGCCGGAGGTGCCGAGACCGACGAGGTGACGCTGCACGTCGGTGCGGGAACTTTCTTGCCGGTGAAGAGCGAGGATGCGCTCGACCATCCGATGCACACAGAACATTTCGAGGTTACGCTCGCCACTCTCGAACATCTGCTCGAAAAATCGGGCAGTGTTGTGGCCGTTGGTACCACTTCGGTGCGGACGCTCGAGTCGCTGCCCGCCCTGGCGTGGAGGATAGAGCGGAGCGGCGGCCCCGAAAAGGGCGACGCGAAGCCCGATCGCCCCGTGGGACAGTTCGAGCCCTACTACATTCCGGAAGATTTCGACGGCTCCCGCGCTTTGGAAATTCTCGCCGCTTGGATGCGCGCACGTGGCCTCGACAAGATCACCGCCTCGACCCGCATCATGATTACCCCGGCCGGATTTCGTTTCCGCATAGTGTGCGGTCTCGTTACAAACTTCCACCAACCTAAGAGTACACTGTTGCTGCTCATAGCCGCCTTCACGGAGGGCGACGGTGGGAATGCTCACGGCGAGTGGCATCGAATCTACGACCACGCCCTGGCGCACGGCTTCCGTTTTCTCAGTTACGGTGACAGTTCGCTGTTGTTGCGATAAATTTTCCTACATTTGCGCCGTCGTAACAGAAACCGACACTGAATCGAAATGAGTTTCAACGAAAAAAGCTACACGGGCCACCTCCTGATGGTGGTTGCCTACACGGTCTTCGGACTGAATATTCCCGCTGTAAAATCCATAATCGGGGTGGTTGGTATCACGGGACTGTCGGTGACGTTCTATCGCATGGCCGGGGCGGCGGTGCTTTTCTGGATCGCCTCGATCTTCGCCAAAAAACAACATGTTCCTCTGCGCGACATAGGGATGATGTTTATCGCCTCGCTTTTCTGCATATTCCTCAACCAGATGCCCTTCATTGTGGGGGTGTCGCTCACTTCAGCCATCGACGCTGGCGTGATTACGACTATCGGCCCGATGCTGACCATGGTGCTGGCGGCGCTGTTCCTGCGCGAACCGATCACGTGGATAAAGGCGGGCGGTGTTGCCGTAGGAGCCGCGGGAGCATTGCTGCTGATACTCGGTGGGGGTGCGGCGGCCGGACGCGGAGGCGCGAGCGTGACGGGCGACCTGCTATGTGTGGCGAGCTGCATGTCGTTTGCGATCTATCTGACGGCATTCAAGCGCCTTTTCACAACCTATTCTCCCGTGACGCTCATGAAGTGGATGTTTCTGTTCGCCGCCGTGCTGTCGTTTCCCGTCTGTTGGGGCGATGTGGCCGCGGTCGATTATGCCTCGCTCGGCTGGAAAGTTTGGGCGACCATTGCGTTTATCGTCGGCGGTGCGACGTTCCTCACCTTCTTCCTGTTACCGATAGGCCAGCGTTATCTGCGTCCGACGGTTCTGAGCATGTACAACTATCTGCAACCGACCGTTGCCGCCGTCGTGGCCGTGGTTGCGGGCATGGACACTTTCGGCCCGACGAAAGGTCTTGCGACGCTGTTGGTCTTTGTCGGAGTGTGGATTGTGACCCGTAGCAAGTCGCGCGCCCAAATCGAGGGCGGACGGTGAATCAACCCTCCGCTTGCGCTACCTCTTTAGGCGGGAAGATCAGCGAGGCCACTATGCTCACCGCGAGAATCCCCACTATGATCAACAGAGACGTCCCCGTGGAGATCGACACATGGAATATACCGTGGAGCAGCATCTTCGCCCCGATAAAGGTCAACAGCACAGCGAGCCCAATTTTCAGATAGGCGAACTTGCCCAGCACACCGCTCAGCACGAAGAAGAGTGAGCGCAGACCCAGTATGGCGAAGATGTTGGAGAAGAAGACTATGTAGGGGTCGAGCGTGACCGAAAAGATGGCGGGGATTGAGTCGACGGCGAAGATCACGTCGCTCCCCTCGATCACTATCAGCACCAGAAACAGCGGAGTAATGTACCAGTGGCGGCGCAGTTTCACGAAGAAACGCCCGTTGTAGTCGGTGCGTGTCATGCGGAAACGCTTGGAGATGAAACGTACTACAGGGTGCTTACGCATGTCTTTCTCCTCACCCTCTTCTTTCTCGAACAGCAGCTTAATTCCCGACACGATAAGTATCCCGCCGAATATCCACAACACCCACGCGAAACGCTGAACCAGTGCGGCGGCGGCGAAGATAAATGCAAACCTCATTACCACGGCCCCGAGAATGCCCCAAAAGAGAATCTTGTGGTAGTACTTCGGGTCGACGCGGAAACTCAGGAAGATCATTATCATCACGAAGATATTGTCGACCGACAGCGCCTTTTCGATCAGATAGCCTGTCAGATACTCGAGCGACATGGCGTGTCTGTACAGCCTGATGTTCTCTTCGAGCGGGGCGGCGGGATCGAGTTCGAGGCGGTGGTTGTGCAGGGCGTTGATCTCCGCCAGATGCTCGAAGGTGGTGATGCCGTGGATCCATTCGGCGCGGAACGCGATGAAGAGCCAGAACAGCATTGCCGTTCCGATCCACACGCACGTCCACACCAGCGCCTCTTTGACTGACACCACGTGGTCTTTCTTGTTGACCAGTCCCAAGTCGATGGCGAGCATCGCCGCCACCAACAACAGGAAGCCTCCCATGAACAGCACTTCCGAACTCATATCTCTCCCTCCCCCTTGTTGAAAATCTATTCGATCGGATCGGCCATCACAGTGCGGTAGAGCGCAATGTCATCCCACGAGGAGTTTTCTATGGCGGCCGACGCGCGGGCAACCTCGGCTTCGGCGATGAGGGCGAAGGTGCGCAGTTGCTGCAAATAGTCGGCGGGCTCGACGGCGGCCTCCAAAGCCAGCACCCACGTCATGCAGATGTGGCCCGCGGTTTCTACGAGCCTCCGGGCGTGGAAGTCTTTGAATCCTTCGCCCTTGTGGGCGGCCTCGATCTCTTCGACGCGGGCTATCATCGCGGCGAACTTTGCCTTCATCGCGGTGAGTTTTTCGCGGATGGGGGCGAATGCCTCGGCGAACTCACCCGTTGCGGGGAGTTCGGTGGCTTCGTAGGCTTCGATCTGCGACATATAGGTGCCCTTCGTTACGTGGTTAATGGCCGCCACGACCTGCAACTGCGA
>DBDQ01000051.1:35459-37927 GCA_002293665.1 Alistipes sp. UBA928
TTCATGTAGCCGCTGCCGCCGTGAATCTGGAGCGAGTCGTAGGCGATCGAGTTGGCGTATTCGCTCAGGAAGAGTTTCTGCATCGGGGTGAAGGCGTCGGCCAGACGCGAGTAGAACCTCATTTCGGTGCGCTCCTCGGAGGTCAGTTCGCGTTCGTGAGCGATGTGCTCATATTGCTTGTAAATTTCCACGAAACGGGTTGTCTCGTAGAGCAGTGCGCGGCCGGCTGCGATGCGCGCCTTGGCGTTACCCAGCATTTCGTAGACGGCCGGAAAGTTGATGATCGTCTTGCCGAACTGGGCGCGCTCGTTGGCGTATTTGAGCCCTTCGCGGTAGGCGGCCTCGCACAGGCCGATGCTCTGGGCGCCGATCCCGAGGCGGGCGGCGTTCATCAGTGCCATCACATATTTGATAAGACCCATCTTGCGGTCGCCCACGAGTTCCGCCGGGGCGTTCGTGAAGACGAGTTCGCATGTGGGCGATCCTTTGATACCGAATTTGTTCTCGATGCGGCGCACCTTGTGGCACATGCTCTTGCGGTCGTAAACGAGCATCGACAGTCCGCGCGCGTCTTTCGTGCCGTCTTCGGTGCGTGCCAGCACGAGCGAGATGTCGCCGTCGCCATTGGTGATGAACCTCTTTACGCCGTTGAGCAGCCATGTTCCCTGCTTCTCATCGTAATGTGCTTTGAGCATCACGGCTCCGAGGTCACTGCCTGCGTCGGGTTCCGTGAGCGTCATTGCCCAGGTCGCGCCATCGGCTGTGCGGGGCAGGTACTTCATCTTCAGCTCCTCGCTGCCGAACTCGTTGAGGGTTTCGGCGCAGTCCTGCAAGCCCCACAGGTTTTCGAAACCCGCGTCGGCGCGCGAGACCATTTCGTTGGCCATCACGAAGCAGACGAGCGGGAAGTTGAGGCCATTGTATTTGCGCGGAAGGGTCATTCCTCCCAGTCCGGCCGCGGTGACTGCGTCGAGATTGGCCTTGGTGCCACTGGCGTAGACCACGTGATCGTCCACAACTTTGGGTTTTTCTTCATCGACCCCCTCGGCGTTGGGGGCCACGACGTCGGCGGCCACTTCGCCGGTGATGGTCATCACGCGCAGGTAATTGTCCATCGCGTCGTCGAAATTCTTGGGCGCGTAGTCATATTTATCCTTTTCGGCGAACCCGCGCTCTTTCAGCTCCACGATCTTGCGCATCAGCGGGTGGCGCAGTTGAAACTGGATGTCCTTGTTATCTAAAAAGAAATTTGCCATAACAGCTTATTTTTTAATTTTATTATTCAGAAGTTGTGTCAGCTCGTCGACCTTGGCGGCGTCCATCGCCCGTTTGGGAACGATCACCACCTGCGTACCCGAAACGTAGAGAAAAAAGTGGTCGGCCGTCTCCACATATTTGATGAACAGCCCCCACTGCAAAGTTTCGTGGGCCTTGCCGGGTATCTCGTTCGTAACCTGCTCCCCGGTGAACTCCATCATCCTGTTCTCGGGCAAACCGCCGCCGCTGAGGAGTTGCTCCCGCGTCTTTTTCAGCCACAGCGAGCGGATAAAACGCGGATAGAACAGCAACCAACCGATCGCGGCCACGCCAGATATAATGAGCGGAAACCACATACCGATCATGGTCAGGACCAGCCCCAGAAGCATGAACAGCACGGGCCCGATGAAATGAGCCGATCTCCACTGCTTGCGGACATTCGGGTCGGTGTCGAAGAAGTGGCGGTAAAACGCCATCGAATCCTCAATACCTATGTCGAACAAGATCTTCACCTGCGGGATTACTTGCTGTTTTGTTTATACGACTTTATCATGCGCGGGATCACCTCGTTCACGTCGCCGATGATGGTGTAGTCGGCGATCTTGTTGATCGGAGCTTCGGGGTCGGTGTTGATGGCTATTATCATCGCCGAGCCGTCCATCCCGGCAGTGTGCTGTATCTGGCCCGACACGCCGCAGGCGATGTAGAGTTTAGGACGAACCGTGACACCCGTCTGGCCCACCTGGCGCGCGTGTTCGCAGAAACCGGAGTCGACCGCTGCACGCGAAGCGCCGACTTCACCGCCAAGGGTTTCGGCGAGGTCGAAGCAGAGCTTGAAGTTCTCCTTGCTGCCCATTCCGTAGCCTCCGGCCACGATGATGCCGGCGTTTTTGATGTTGATCTTGCGCTCCTCGATGTGGCGCTCGATGATCTTCACCACGAAATCTTCCGGCGAGGTCATCTTCTTCCAATCGACTTTTTTTACCTCGCCTGCGCCGGGTTTGGCGGCGTACTCCTTCTTCATCACACCCTCGCGCACCGTTGCCATTTGGGGGCGGCAGTCGGGGTTGATGATGGTGGCTATGATGTTGCCGCCGAACGCGGGGCGGATCTGGTACAACAGGCCCTTATATTCTTTGCCGCTCTTGGCGTCTTTGTGGTCGCCTATCACGAGGCTCGTGCAATCAGCGGTGAGGCCGCTGTGCATGGCG
>DBDQ01000039.1 GCA_002293665.1 Alistipes sp. UBA928
ATCGCTTCGTCGTCGTTCGCCGAGACCATCCTCGCAGCCGGAGTGAGCGCGGTGTGGGGCGCGGCAATGATAAACTCGGGCGCCACAGTGCTCGACCACCTGCCACACGGGTCGTTCTTCCACGCCACGGGCGGATCGGTCGAGATGAAAATGAGCGAACGTCTGAAACTGATCCCCTACGAAAGCCTCATCGGCCTGATCCTCGCCACACTCACCGTCGTCGGCTACCTCCTGGCCGGCCGATTCTGACCTCTTGAGCCGGGCACAGAGGGGGCCGAGAGCCGAAAGCGCATAACGCGCGCAGGGATGCGCGATGGAAAAGCGCAGGGAAATGTGGGCGGCGCAACTGCGGAGTGAAACGTAGCGTCAGACGAACGCATTCCCCGGAGCGGGAGCATAAGAACGTGCGCAGGAAAATGGGTGAAATCCGATCACTTCTCGACGGCCTGCACCCCCTTGCCAAGAGCCGAGGTAAGGCGGGCTTCGAAACTTTCGCGCGAGATGCCGCGCTCGATCGTACCCTCGCGGGCAATGGATATGCCCCCGGTCTCTTCCGATACCACGACCACAACGGCGTCGGAGATCTCGCTGATGCCAAGGGCCGCACGATGCCTCATGCCATAGTTTTTAGGTACGCGCGCCGCGGTGGATGGTAACACACACTTCGCGGCAACTACCCTGTTGCCGTCGATTATCACCGCACCGTCGTGCAGCGGAGCATTCTTAAAGAATATATTTTCGAGCAACGGTGCCGAGGTCTGTGCGTCGACGGCGATACCGGTCTCGACGATGAACGCCAGGTCGGTCTCACGGCGGATCACGATGAGCGCCCCAACCTTGCCTACCGACATGTCTATGGCGGCGCGCACGATGGGCGTAATGTCGATCTTCGCCCCGGAGCCGGTCCCCGCGCCGAACAGACGGCGCCAGAAGGCGAATCCGTGTTTCCCGTTGCGCTGTTTGAGACCTATGGTCTGGAGAAACTGACGTATCTCGGGCTGGAAAATAATGACGATGGCGATCAACCCCACGCCGAGCACCTTGCCGAGTATCGACGAGAACATGTCGAGGCCGATCGAACTCGTGAGCTGCCAGATCAGATAGAGTATGACGATCCCGACCACGATATTGGGCACATTGGTGCCCTTGGCCATCTTGTAGAGGTAGTACAAAAGCACCGCCACCGCCAGGATGTCGAAATAATCCATCGTCCCTATGTGGATAAATCCCATATCCGAACAAAGGTACGCAAAATTTTCGGCACAAAAAAACGAATACCCCGCAAACTTGCTTTGCGGGGTATTCGATATGGGACGTATTATTTATAAACTACTTCTTAGCCCCCTTGCTCTTGCGCATCATATCGAAGGCAACAGGCGTAGCCACAAACACCGACGAGTAAGTACCCACGATCACACCCACCAGCAGCGCCAAAATGAACCCGCGGATTACCGTGCCGCCGAACAGGAAGATCGCAAGCAGCGTCACGATCGTCGTACCCGACGTGTTGAGCGTGCGGCTCAGAGTCGAGTTGATCGCGCAGTTGATGTTATCCTTCATTGAGCGCTTGGGATAGAGCACGTGGTATTCGCGGATACGGTCGAAGATCACCACCGTGTCGTTGATCGAGTAACCGATGATAGTCAGGATAGCCGCAATGAACGACTGGTCGATCTCGAGCGAGAAAGGCAGCAGGTTGTGGAACAGCGAGTAGAGGCCGAACACAATGATCGCATTGTGGGTGAGCGACACCACGGCGCCCATGCCCCACTGCCACTGGCGGAAACGGATCAGGATGTAGAGCCCTATCGCAAGCAGCGACAGGATTACAGCCCATGCCGCGCGGGCAATTGTTTCGCTCGCCACTGCGGCACCCACTTTGTTGCTCTGAATGATACCAGTGGTCACCTCCTGGGTGCTGTTGAACTGATCGAGGGTCAGCGACTGCGTGAAGAGCGGGTTTAGTGCCTCCCACAGTTTTTCGTTCACCTGCGCGGTTGCCTCGTCGCTGTCGTCGTCCACCAGATATTGGGTGACGATACGTTTCTGATTTCCCTCGGTGCCGTAAGCCTGAACGCTGAACGACATCTCGGAGCCTTCGCTCACGCCGTCGAGCGCCGCGCGAACATCTTCGTCGCCCACCTGACGGTCGAATTCCACGACGTAGGCGCGGCCACCGGTGAAGTCCACCCCGTAGTTGAACCCTTGCAGGGCGATCGAGGCAAAAGTCACCAGGATCAGCACTCCCGAAATGAGATATGACACACGGCGTTTATCGATGAAGTTGAACTTGGTGTCGGTCAGGAAATTGACATTCCACGAGCGTGAGAAACTAACGTTTTTACCTTTCGACACGCGGCCGTCGATCATCAGTCTCGTCACGAAGATCGAGGTGCCGAGCGAGGTGAGGATACCAATGATGAGGGTCGTTGCAAAGCCCTGCACGGGGCCCGTTCCGAACACAAAGAGCACGACACCCGTTATGATCGTAGTCAGGTTACCGTCGATGATCGCCGACATGGCGTTCCTATACCCTTCGACCACCGAGAGGCCGAGCCCCTTGCCGGCGAGCAGTTCCTCTTTTATGCGTTCATATATAATGACGTTTGCGTCGACCGCCATACCCATCGTTAGCACGATACCTGCAATACCGGGCAGCGTGAGCACCGCTCCGAACGACACAAGTACTCCGAACAGCAGGAACAGGTTCAACATCAACGCGATGGCCGAGAACCAACCGCCCCTGTTATAGTAGAGTATCATGTAGAGCAGCACGAGCGCAAACGCCAACAGGAACGACATCATACCCGAGTTGATCGAGTCGCGGCCCAACGACGGGCCCACCACCTGGTCTTGGATAATGTGTGCCGGAGCGGGCAGTTTGCCCGACTTGAGCACGTTGGCAAGGTCGGTCGCCTGTTCTATGGTAAAATTACCGGTTATCTGTGTGCGACCGCCGGGAATTTCTTCCTGGATTCGTGGCGCCGAGTAGACATAGCCGTCGAGTACGATGGCGACGCTCTTGCCCACGTTGTCGCGCGTGAGGTTTGCCCATGTACGCGCGCCGGTGGAGTTCATCGTCACGCTCACCTCAGCATTCGATCCGCTTTGGCCGAACTGGCCCACGGCGTCGGTGATCACACCACCGTCGAGCGGGGCGCGTCTGTCACGAGTGTTGGCGTTTATGGCGTAGAGCTCGAACATATTCTCCATCTGCTCCGAAGGGTTGACGCCCCACAGCAGTTTCAACTCGCGCGGCAACATCGCCTTCACCTGCGGCAGTGCCAGCATGCGGTTGACGGCGGCGGTGTCGTAGGTGGCGGCCATACCGATCACGGGGCCACTAATGCCGTTGCCCATCGGCAACAACTTGGCGAACAGGTCATTGCGGCCCGCGGCACCGATTTCGGGGGTGACAGCGCCCGCAGCGGCTATCTCGTCGAGAAGCGCCGCGTCTATTTCGGGTGTTTCGGGTGTGAACACGCCCGCACTGTCAGCGGCGGGTAAATCCCGGGGTGTTGCACCGACCTGCGGGGTTGTGGTGGTCACGGCGTTGAGGCGAGCCACCTCTTCGTTGGCCTCGAGCAGGGCGCCGAATATCTCGCTGTTGTCGAACGTGGCCCAGAACTCGAGCGAGGCGGTTCCCTGCAACAGTTTACGCACGCGCTCGGGCTCCTTGACACCCGGCAGTTCGATCAGCACGCGGCCGTTGNNACGCCGAAACGGTCGATACGGTTCCTGAGCACGTTGAACGAGTTGGAGATCGCCCCTTCGGTCTGCACCCTGAGCACGGCGATCACCTGATCGTTGGTGCTGGTGGGCAGTATCTCCTCCTTCAGGTCGGGAGTGTTGAAGATGTAGGCGAGGGGAGCGCCGCCCGACAGTTCGTTGTAGGCCGAGGCGAACAGCGAGATGAAGTCGTTGCCCGACTCCCTCTGCCGTTGACGCGCCTGGGCGATGGCGGCGTTGAACACGGGGTCTTGCGAACCGCCAGACATTGCGCGCACCACGTCTTCGACCTGGATCTGCATCATCACGTTCATCCCTCCGCGCAGGTCGAGGCCGAGGTTGATCTCCTTCTCCTGAGTCTCCTTGTAGGTGTGTCCCAGATAGATCTTTTGGGTCGAGATACTGTCGAGCCATGCGGTTCGGGCAGCGTCACGCTGCTCCTCGGGGAGCGATGCGGCATACTGATCGGCCTTGCGTTCGGTCAGTTTGGTGGCGAGCGTGAAAGATAGTTGGTAAGCACAGGCGAGTACCAAAAGGACGGTAATGAACCTGATGAAGCCTTTGTTTTGCATTGCTGTTGATCGTTATATTTTATAATTTTTGTGTTAGCCGGGCACAATAGGGCGCAAATGTAGTTAAATTAATTGAAATTGGAAAACAGAACGCGCAAAATCGCACCGCCCGCACATAAAAAACCGGCAAGCCTCGATGGGGCTTGCCGGTTCACAGCACGATTCGGCAATCATTTCACTATCTCGACCACGAGAGAGTCGTCCGATTGTAGTTCGCCATTGAGCCACGCACGAAGATAGACATACGGTCTGTATTTTTTTCCACTCCCCTTGTATTCGACGTCAAAATCGAATTTCACTTCGTCGCTCGTTCCGTCGCCCCAATTTATCGTAATGACGTTGCCAAGACAACGACCGAACTCTCCGAACAGTAACTCGTGGGTATCAAACCGCTCGCTATAATGTAGCCTAAGTCCATACCATTCCGGGGGCGGCAAAGCTCTTGTAGCGGTTTCTTCTTCATTATTAGTCATTATAGCATATACCTCGTCTTCATATTCGATGGTTATATTATTGTCGAGTATGTTACCTTCGAAATCAGGATCGAGCAGATTATCTCCATTGGCGTTGTAGACCAATATGACAACGTCGGCGGCGGACATAACATCCCATGTTGGCCGATCATTGTTTGAGTCACAAGCAACTAATGTCAATGCAGCGATCAATAAAATTCTTTTCATAGTATTTATGGGTTATTTGTAAATATTGGGCCACATTTTCAGGTCGAATTCATAATTATCAGGTTCTCCTGATCTGGTCCACGAGGGCAAGTCATCAGTGTAATCACCCGTAGTGTCGAAGATACCGGCAACATAATATCCGTTGTCCGTTCCGAACCATCCGAAATTGTTATGAAGCAAATCACGGGTTCCGGTATACGTATGGATGGTGGTGTATGGCAACGATATTTCCATATCATCATCTTTTATGATCCCAGGGGTGGGGTCCCATGTAGATGTGACAGTGACTGTCCGTGATTGTTTGAGATAACCGTCCATTAACCAGGAGTGTCCATCATCGTTTCCGTCACGCCCCGACATGTACACCGGCCTTCCGGCATCAAGTGAGCTTTTGGCAGGAGTGTAACTGTAACTTCTTCCGGAAGACGTGCCGCGGTACCCCGATCGTCCCAAAAAATTGATCGCATCTTGAGAGTGGGCTGTACTTCCGCCTTCGTAAGAAGGGCAGTATTTAGTGCCAATATCTTGCCCGACCCAAAGTATCAGGTCGGAACACAGTTTTTGAATCTCAGGGGGAGCATTATACATAATTCCAAGACTGTGGCCTGAACGAAGATTGTTCCAGTCATCTTTAACTATGAAACGTTGATGATAAATCCGATCCGAGTGCTCCCAATACAGCATAAGTTGTACTGTGGCTATCGCAACACATCCGGCAGGGATGTATCCTCCGCTCCTATGACTACGCACTTCATTCAAATAATCTGTGGAGAAAGTCGCTTCCACACTTCGATCGAATACATTACTACGGCCGTCATAGCCTCCCTGCCCCCAAGTTACGGGAATCATAGGCCTAATCCTGCTTGCATCATCGATTATCCACGGCCCGTATGAGTACGATGTGTTGATGAGAGTATGCTCATTAATAACACGTGTCTCTGTCGACTGTTTTTCGAGGGATGCCAAATACTCGGCGATGTACTCTGCAATCGCCGGATTTTCGTTCGCAAGTCGGGCGAGCATTGCTACCTCCACAGAGTCTCGCCATTTTTCGTGCTCGGCGATCGAACGGGCAGCGTAAGCATCGAGACGGGAGAGCATCACCGCAAGTCCAGGATTGTCCGAATCTTCATCGAAGTTGCCTTGTCCGACTGAAATGGCGATCTCATCTTTAATACGCCGGTCGGCGGCAATCACCGAGTAGCCTTCGTCATCCGCAAAGTTCACGACATAAAATAATTCCTCCTCGGTGTCTTCGCCGGTTTCGCCGCCCAAGCGGGTCGGCGAATTGGGGACACTCACGGACAAGGGGTAAATTTCGGCAACAGAGCGTGTGCCACCGGAACGTGTGGGACTTTCGGTATCCCAAAAGCTGATCGCATCTCCGACGATGCGGTCGACCTCTTCCTGACCCAATTTAGTCTCCTTGCCCACTGTCGAGAGAAATTTCATCTCGTCGGCAGTGAAAGTTTGGACTCTTTCTCTCTCTCTCCGGAGAGCACGGCATCATCTTGGGCACATGCTGCTAAAAACAGCGCAGGAAGCAGATAAATAAAGTGTTTCTTCATAAGTTTGGAATTTTTGAGGTTAAAACATATCCCAAAGATACAAAACATTTTCAATATCCACAAAAAAACGGGCGGGCTTTTTCAGGCCCGCCCGTCTGTCCACGCCGCAATTCGGCGATCATTTCACGATCTCGACCGCAAGGCCGTATTTGGGGTGCAGACCCTCGGAGACCAATTCGCCGTCGACCCAAATTTTCGTAGGCCATGTGGTGGGGATGAGGTCATTACCCGTTACAGGACTTATCAGCCCGTGAACCAGGTAACAGTCGAATTTCACATGGCTCGTCGTGCCGTCGCCCCAGTCGATCGTGAACTTCTCGCCGCGACACCCTTCGCCGCCTGTGGGAAACTCTCCGAATTTCAGTACCGTGGGGGAATCGTCTTTGTAAGGATTGAGCGGTTCGATTCTGAGGCCGTTCCACTGGGGAGGATAATACCTTGTGCGCGCCGCGAGTGGCCATATTTCGCCGTTGTATTCGACCTTAATGTCACGTCCAGGAATGTTGCCCTCCGTGGCGGGATCGAGAAGGTTCTCTCCCGCGGAGTTATTTACGAACATTATGAAATCAAACTGGCCATATTCGATTATCGGAGACTCGGTGTAATTGGCAATATCGACATCCAGCGAACCTTCGGACATCAACGTTTCGTTAACCCAAATCTTTATTTCGACGTTGGAATATCCGTCCCGCCCGCGCTCAGTCAGATAGAAATCGAACTTCACCACATCCCGATCCAACAGGCTCTCTCCCCAATCTATCGTAAACTCCTCGCCATGATAACCGCCCTTTCCCAACTCGAACTTTCCGAACCTCATCACCGGGGTCTCGTCCACACCGGGAATATATGGCTCCACCCTGAAACCCTTGCCGCCGCCGGATTCCGAATAAGTCTCGGGCCATTCGAGGGGGTATATCTCGCCGTTATGCTCGATTGTGACCCCACAGGTAGCAAGTTCATCCCCGAAACTGACGATCGTGTTGTCGAAGTAATAGTCATCGAGCATGTTTATTCCTCGAATGGTCGGAAACATGCAAATATCGAAATAAACAGGCTCCGGCTCTGGTTCCGGCGGAAATTTTTCGCCGCAAGCCCAAAACAGAGGAATGAATAGAAATGGTAGCAGGACGATTTTTCTCATAACCAAATTGATATTTTTCTTGATTATCTGTGGATATTGGGCCACACCCACCAGTCATATTGATAATTATATTCTTCGCCCATCCATGCTCTCGTGTTCGACGGCAGATCGGGGCCGATGTTCGTATTGAACAGTCCACAAGCGTAATATCCGCTATCCTCTCCATCCCAGCCGAAATTGTTGTGAAAAAAGTCGCGGAATAGCTCTACTTTATAGACATGGCCATCAATAATGAAGGCGTCCCACCAGCGCTGTTCGAGATAGCCGTCTATAAGCCATGAGTGGCCGTTGTCTGTTAAACGCCCATCATCGGTTATGTAACTATATCCTGTGAATAAGACCGGACGATGATTTTTTATTGAGAGTTCTACATCAGATTTGACGTAACGAGAACCTCCGACTGCTTCTGGTGTCCAAAAACCTAATCGAGAGAGTAGGCGCACGGCATCAGAGTTACGTGCAGTACTAATATTAGAACCCCAATTCATATCGACGTCATCTCCAATATGCCAAAGAATATCCGTGCACATTTGTTGAATATGGGACGGGGCATTGCTCATTTTATCCGTCCATGTTTTATAAGTACCGGCCCGATTCCCTTTTACGCCAGTGTATTTACAGAGTGTATTCCAGTCAATATTTGAATATTCATAGTACGATTTCGGCCACTTCCAATAGGCCATTAATTGTACTGTTGATACTGCCACGCATCCAGCCACAACATAACTTCCTATTTCTGCGGTTGCTCTGTCATTAAAGACTGATTCCTGGCCCCACTCCACAGGGATCAACGGCCCCACCTGATAGATGGTTTGCCATGAGGGGGCATAGACTTCACCGACAACTCTTGTATCCGTGGACGCAGGGGTAATATCGAGAGAAGCTAAAACCTCCGCGACCGATTCCGCATCCATCCGCTCAAGCAAAGCCACCTCTACGGAATCTCTCCATTTTTCATGCTCTACGATAGAGCGGGTTGCGTAGCCATCGAGATTCGACATCATAATCTGAAAGCCGGGATTCTCGACTGCATTTTCGTCGAAGTTGCCATGACCGACAAAAAGAGCGATCTCATCTTTAATGCGCCGATCGGCCGCAATCACGGAATAGCCTTCGTCATTCTCAAAATTCACGACGTAAAACAACTCTTCTTCGGTGCTTTCTCCGGATCGAGTCGAAGTGTTGGCGATACTCATAGTCAAGGGGCGAATCTCTGCAACAGTTCGTGTATTGCCCGAACGCGTAGGAGACGAACTCCCCAATAGAGATGTGACGTCGCCGACGATGCGGTCGATTTCTGTTTGGTCTAATTTCTCAGGCATTTGTGTTTCGGCCAGAAATTTGGCTTCGTCAGAAGTCAGGGGCGCCCCCCCCCATGTCAATCTCCGGGGATTGGGCACATGCTGCTAAAAACAGCGCTGGAAGTAGATAAATAAAGTGTTTCTTCATAAGTTTGGGATTTTTGAGATTATAATACGCTCCAAAGATACAAAACATTTTCAATATCCACAAAAAAACAGGCGAGCCTTAAAAGGCCCGCCCGTTCTCAATTATCATTCAAACCCTTGCGGACTTGCCTCAATTCACCTCTTCGAACTCGACATCGGTGACATTGTCGCCGGAGTTGCCCGCGCCTGCGCCCGCTCCCGAACCGGCTCCCGCACCCGCGTCACCGCCCGGAGCCTCGCCACCGCCCGAGGGTTGGCCCTGGGCATACATATCGGCCGATGCGGCCTGCCATGCATCGTTGAGCTCCTTTGTCGTGCGGTCGATGGCGTCGAGGTCGGCGCTCTTGTGAGCCTCCTTCAGTGCGGCCAGGGCCGTCTCGATCGCACCCTTCTTTTCGGCAGGTATCTTGTCGCCATACTCCTTGAGCTGCTTTTCGGAGCTGAAGATCATCGAGTCGGCGGCGTTCACCTTGTCCACCTTCTCGCGCTCGGCACGGTCGGCGGCCTCATTGGCTTTGGCTTCGTTGCGCATACGTTCGATCTCGGCGTCGGTGAGACCGCTCGAAGCTTCGATGCGTATCTTCTGCTCCTTGCCGGTGCCTTTGTCCTTGGCGCTCACGTTGAGGATACCGTTGGCGTCGATGTCGAAAGTCACCTCGATCTGAGGCACACCGCGCGGAGCCGAGGGAATGCCGTCGAGGTGGAAACGTCCGATGCTCTTGTTGTCGCGGGCCATGGGGCGTTCACCCTGCAATATGTTGATCTCAACCGAAGGTTGGTTGTCGGCCGCCGTCGAAAAAGTCTCGCTCTTGCGCGCCGGGATTGTGGTGTTGGCGTCGATGAGGCGCGTGAACACACCGCCGAGGGTTTCGATACCGAGCGACAGCGGAGTGACGTCCAACAGCAACACATCTTTCACCTCACCCGTGAGCACACCGCCCTGAATGGCCGCGCCGATCGCCACGACTTCGTCGGGGTTTACCCCCTTGCTCGGCGATTTGCCGAAAATCTCCTCCACTTTTTTCTGAATTGCCGGAATACGGGTCGAACCACCCACGAGGATCACCTCGTCGATGTCGGCAGCCTTAAGTCCGGCATCTTTCATCGCCTTTTCACACGGGGCGACGGTCTTGCGGATCAGAGTGTCGGCCAACTGCTCGAACTTGGCGCGGGTGAGCGTCACCACAAGGTGTTGCGGGGTGCCGTTCACAGGAGCGATGTAGGGCAGGTTGATCTCGGTGGAAACACTCGAAGAGAGCTCGATCTTCGCCTTTTCGGCCGCCTCTTTCAGACGCTGCAACGCCATCGGGTCTTTACGCAGGTCGATCTTGTGCTCGCTTTCGAAAGTCTGGGCCAGGAAGTCTATGATANNACGTGGTCGAAGTCGTCGCCCCCCAGATGAGTGTCGCCGTTGGTCGATTTCACTTCGAATACACCGTCGCCGAGTTCCAGTATCGAAATATCAAACGTACCGCCCCCAAGGTCATACACGGCGATCTTCTTGTCGCCCTGAGCCTTGTCCAACCCGTAGGCCAGCGCGGCAGCGGTTGGTTCGTTGATTATTCGGCTCACCTTGAGGCCCGCGNNGGCCTGGCGCTGCGAGTCGCTGAAGTAGGCGGGCACGGTGATGACGGCCTCGCTGACGGTCGTACCCAGATAATCCTCGGCGGTCTTCTTCATCTTCTGAAGCACCATCGCCGAGATCTCCTGCGGAGTGTACTGCCGTCCGTCGACCTCCACGCGCGGGGTATTGTTGGCGCCGCGTACCACTTTATAAGGTACCCTTTCGGCGTCGCCCTTCACCTGATCGTAAGTTTCACCCATGAAACGCTTGATCGAGAATATCGTGCGTTCGGGGTTGGTGATAGCCTGCCTTTTGGCGGGCTCGCCCACCTTGCGTTCGCCGCTGTCGGTAAATGCGACGATCGAGGGGGTTGTTCTGTGTCCTTCGCTGTTGGGAATGACGACGGGCTCGGTGCCCTCCATCACCGACACACACGAGTTGGTCGTTCCCAGGTCGATTCCAATGATTTTTGCCATAGTCGTAATCTTTTTTATTAATTTTTTATATGAGTTTTCACGTTTTCGGCGTTGTATCATCAAACGGTGTGCCAACCGGGGACTGACGCCCAAAATGGCCGAACGGGGTGACATGCCGCACCATTTTGTCAGCCCGGAGCGACAAAATGGCACGTCGGCAGGGGGCCGCGAATAAAAATATCACATTTTGGTGTCGAATATTTGGCCGTAATGTTTTTTATGTTTAATTTTATCCACACGAAAAGATAATTCTTAACGCTAACTGGTTAAATAAAACACTTAGAGATCATGGTTATAACATTCAATGAGCTGCGCCGCATCAAGGATCGGTTGCCAAGTGGCAGCTCACAGCGAATCGCTGAAGAACTTGGCATAGATGTCGCCACGGTGCGCAACTATTTCGGAGGGAAACACTACGACGCTGTCGGCAGCATCGGAATCCACATAGAAAAGGGCCCCGACGGGGGCGTAGTTACGCTCGACGACACCGCAATCCTTGATGCAGCAATGCGCATACTCAACGTCGCCACGGTAAACTGACCCGAACCCGTTACCGTAATAAAAACACAATAGAGCACCCTGCGGGGCGCTCTATTGTGTTTTTACGGCTCCTACCGGCGCATGGTTCCGAAACCGTGCCGCGATCGTTCGGAAAATAATATTCGCGTTTTTTAAATTTCCGTATAATATATGCCCGGGAATTGCGTTTACTATGCGAATTGTATCAAAAACATTATTTATTAGATTATGAAAAAACTATTTCTCCTGACAATGGCCGCAGTGGCGTTGTCGATCGGCGCAAACGCGCAAGACTTTAGCAAGGGCGACTGGATGCTGAATGCCAGCGTTTCGGAACTGAATTTGGACTTCTCTTCCTCGGCCACATCACTCAACATCGGAGCCAATGCTGGTTATTTCATCTCCAACAAGTTCGCTGTCGAGGCCCAGTTGGGTGTTGATTACACAAAGTTGGACAACGTGGATGGCGCTACAAATTTTGCGTTTGGCGCCGGTGTCCGTTACTATCCTGTGAGCAATCTCTTCGCCAGAGCCAGGTATCTCGGTACGAAGTTGGAAGGTGTCGATGATTTGTCTTCCAGCCTTGGGGTTGCTGTCGGTTACGACTGGTTCCTTTCGGAAAAGGTATTTTTCGAACCGGCCTTGGAGTACAGGAGAGGCCTCGGAGACGGTGGCGGCAACAACTTGGGTCTTTCGCTCGGCATCGGCGTAAAGTTCTAATCCATACTTTAACCGTAAAAAACAATAAAGCACCCTACGGGGTGCTTTATCCATTAATATGTCATAGTTTATTCCTATCTTGCAACCTTAAAAACCAATCCGCACCTACATGAAAAAGACCGTTTTATCGACCTGCTTACTACTATTGACAATGACCTCGACCACCGTACACTCCCTCGGACAGAGCCCGCAAACCCCGCAAAGACCCCGCATCACCGGAGTCTCCCACGCCTGCTACTACACGGACAACATGGCGCGCACCGCCGCCTTCTTTACCGACTACCTCGGCTACGAGATCGCCGGCGGAGGGCTTTCGATCCCCGCGTGCACGATCATCAAGTTCAACGACCGGCAGTTCATCGAACTCTTCCCCGATCCCGAGGGAACCCGCAATCAGGCCATGCACTACTGCCTTGAGACCGACGACACCGAGGCTTGGCGCCGCTACCTTTTGGCGCTCGGCTACAACGTGCCGAAAGAGCCCCTCGCCCCCGGCCGTACCGGCAATCTTAACTTTTTCGTCCCCATGCCCGGCGGCATCGCCTGCGAATTTATCCAGTACTTGCCCGAAGGGATGATCGCCGCCGCCTACGGCAAATTCCTGCCCGAGGGGCGCATCTCCGACCGGCTGGGGCACGTGGGATTCATGGTGGCCGACATGGACAAGGTCAACCCCTTCTACACCGAGGTGTTCGGCATGCTCGAAACGTGGCGCGGAGGCTCGCGGCCCGACATCGTGCAGTGGGTGCATATGAAACTGCCCGACAGCGAACAGACGATCGAGTACATGCTCTACGACAGCCCCCCGTCGCCCTCCTACCGCGGGGTGATGAATCATATCTGCCTGCTTGTGAGCGACGTGGATGAAGCGCAACGTATACTTTCGACGCGCGCGCTGCCCGAAGGATGTCGCAATGACGGTATTCAGACCGGGATCGACAACAAGCGCCAGATCAACCTCTACACCCACGAAGGCATACGGGTAGAACTCGTCGAAGATCACTTCGTCGACGGAGTGGCGGCCCCCTCCTCTACGGGCAGACCGCTCAGGTTCGTTGCCAATGATTAATCGTTAATGACGAGTGCCGTGCACCGGAATTTGACCACCGATTTTGGGGGTATCTCCACCGGAGTGCCGGTAAGGAAGTTGCGGCCAATACGGGCGGGTTTTCTGGTGACTTCGAACGAGCCGAATCCCGAGATGGCGATCTTCTCTCCCGCGCGCAATGTTTCAGAGGCGACCTCTATGAAAGCGTCGATGCTCTTCTTTGTGTTGGCTTTGGTGACACCCGACCTTTCGGCGATGGCGTCGATGAGTTGAGTCTTGTTCATTTTGGGGCGGCAGGTTTAGGGTTCCGTGAAGATGATGCGAAGATATGCTTTTGTTTTGATAATTACAAAATTTCTGACATGGATTATTACAATCTTCGCGCCAAAGACGGGCAAGGTTGTTGTGAATTTTTATGAAAATACAGGGCGATATAATCACAAAATTTGCCATCAAGGGTGCCGTTAATACTGTTGCTCCTTTCGGAGCGGGCCTTATTAACGACACTTTTCGCGTCACTACTACCGGCTCGGGTGATGCTGGCGACACTCGCAGCTACGTACTGCAACGCGTGAACCACGCCATTTTTCACAATGTGGAACTTTTGCAGCGCAACATCGCCCGCATCACCGACCACATCCGCTCGAAGCTCGCCGCACGTGGCGAGAGCGACATCGCGAGGCGGGCGTTGAGGATAGTGCCGGCGCGCGACGGGAGGCTGTTTCACTTCGACGGCGAGAACTACTGGCGCATGACGGTGCTGATCCCCG
>DBDQ01000049.1 GCA_002293665.1 Alistipes sp. UBA928
GGGCGTCACCACCGTCGCCCCGCGCACCGATAGCCCCAGCGGGAAACGCAGCCTGAAGCTCTCCACCGTCAGGTGCCAACCCGTCGCCCGGGTCACCGCCTCCGATCCCTTCTCTATCGCAAACCGCTGAACCGCCGGCACATACACGGCCATACAACACAACATAACAAGCGCGAACACCCCCGTGAGCGTCCACACCAAGACCCCGATTATCTTCCCGAAAACCCTCAGAACGGCAAGAATTTACCCCCCGAAGATACAAAAATTGGGCAAAAAAAGCAAATCCGCTGCCAGCGTTCCGGCCAAATTAGTGCCTGTTGTCAAAATCTACCCCAAAGGGCTCCGCCTTATGACGCGCCCCGAGCGGTTCGACATGCACCTCGATGTCGTATACATCGACCACCTCGGCACGTATGCTCTCCTCCACACGGTCGGCTATTGCGTGAGCGGCAGCCACGCTCATCTCTCCCTCGAGCTCAATGTCGAGGTCTATCATCCACTTCCCGCCTATGGAGCGGATACGCAGATGGTGCGGATTTTGAGCCTCGTCGACGCGGCCCACGGCGTCGAACACCTGCCGATAGACGGTTTCGTCCTTCACGCCGTCCATCAGATCGCTCGCCGATTCGAGCACTATCCCTACGCCGATCTTCACGATCCACACGCTGATAACAAGACTTGTAACGGTATCGAGTATCGGCATCTTCAGCACATAGGTGAAGAACAACCCGGCAAGTACCCCCACCGAGATCATCACGTCGCCCTGCATATTCTTTGCGTTGGCAATTATCAACTCCGAGCCGCTGCGCCTGCCCACCCTGAACTGGTACCACGACAGCGCGAACTTGCCGGCAATGGAAAACATCGTCACCCATATCGACAGCATGCCCGGCAGTTCCCTCTCCTCGCCCGAGAATATCATCTTCATCGACGGTATGAACATCTGCACCCCGGCGAAAAGCACCACGAGGCCCAGCACTATCGAAGCCACGCTCTCGGCCTTGTCGAAACCAAACGGATAGCGGCGGCTCGGCGGACGGCGGATTATATAGGCCGTGGTGAGCATCACCAACGATATCACCACGTCGATCGTCGTATCGATCCCGTCGCCCAATACGGCCATACTGCCGGCTATAAGCCCCACCACCACCTTCGAGGATGCCAGCACAGCGTTACCGATGGTGCTCACCCACGACGTGCGCACCAGAATGCGCTCCTTTTCTCTCTTCAAATCTTCCATAATCGGGCCAAAGATAGTATATTTGCACGACAAAACCGATCCATTATGGCATTGTTCGACATATTCAAAAAGAAATCGGCCCCCCCGGCGACGGCCGGAACGCCGGCGGCGGATTCGGCTACGCAAAAAGAGGAGAAAAAAGCCCTCGATGCGGGTCTCGAAAAAACACGGCAGGGACTCTTCTCGCGCCTGACTCGCGCTGTAGCCGGCCGCTCGAAGATCGACGACGAGATGCTCGACGAACTGGAGGAGATACTCATCTCGTCCGACGTGGGGGTCGACACCACCGTGTCGATAATCCGCCGCATCGAGGATCGCGTGGCGCGCGACAAATACATGAACGCCGCCGAGCTCCAGGGCATTCTGCGCGAGGAGATCGCAGCGCTGTTAGAGGAAAACGACACATCGGGCGAATTCGGCACCGCACCGGACGAGGGCGAGCCCTACGTTCTGATGGTGGTGGGGGTCAACGGCGTAGGCAAGACCACGACGATAGGCAAGCTCGCGGCCAAACTCACGCGCGCCGGAAAAAAGGTCTACATCGGTGCCGCCGACACCTTCCGCGCGGCCGCCATCGACCAGCTTCAGGTGTGGGCCGATCGCGCAGGGGCCACGATGATTCGCCAACAGATGGGCTCCGATCCCGCCTCGGTGGCCTACGACACACTGCGCTCGGCCGTGGCCAACGACGCCGACGTGGTGCTGATCGACACAGCAGGCAGGCTCCACAACAAGGTGGGGCTGATGAACGAGCTCACCAAGATACGCAACGTGATGGCCAAGGTGATCCCCTCGGCGCCCCACGAAGTGATGCTCGTGTTGGACGGCTCGACGGGACAGAACGCCTTCGAACAGGCCGCCCAGTTCACCGCCGCCACCAAGGTCAACTCGCTCGCCATCACCAAACTCGACGGCACGGCCAAGGGGGGAGTCGTGGTCGGCATCAGCGACCGTTTCCGCGTGCCGGTACGCTGGATCGGCGTTGGCGAGGGCATCGACGACCTTCAGACCTTCGACCGCCGCACCTTCGTCAACGCACTTTTCGGGGAATGAGCATGATGCGGCGATTGGCAATATTGATCTCGATGTTGACGGCGGCAGGCGGTGCGACGGCGCAGGCGCAAGAACAGGTGCAGCCTGCATCCACACCGCAGTGGCTGGAAACAATCGCTCCGGGATTCGACACCGTGGTGCACAACTCCGTGGAGTACAGAAAGCTGCTCGACAAATTCTCGGATGGCGTGGTGTGGATGTCGGCCCGCGACTGCGCCATAGCCTACTGGGGTTTCCCCATGCAGCCGGGGTTCACACCCCAAGTGGCGGGCGAGAGCGACATGCAGCGCGCCATAATGGCAGAAGACTACGCCTCGGCCTACGCGCTCGGAACGGAGATACTGCGCCACGCGCCCGTCAACCTCACCGCACTCTACTGGACTCTTTTCGCCGCCACCGAAACCCGCCAGCCGTGGGAGGTGCGCAACTCACTGAAGGGACGCTACAACAATCTCACCCACATAATCTCGCTCAGCGGCGACGGCACCTCGCCCCCCACAGCCTTCAGGGTGGTGTGGGACATGGACATGTACACCTACACGATGCTCGAACTGGGCCTCGGGATCGGCGACCGGTTCCTTTGGGACAACCGCTGGACTGAATTCGAAGTGACCCCCGGAGCGAAATTCTACCACAAATCCATCTTCTACGAACAATTTCCTGCGCCTTGAAAACGATCAACATCATAACTATGGGCTGCTCGAAGAATCTCGTCGACTCGGAGCACCTGGCGGCAAGAGCCGCAGCGGCGGGCTACGGCGTGGTGTTCGACAGCAACGACACCGACGCACGTGTGGTGGTGATCAACACCTGCGGCTTCATCGGCGACGCCAAGGAGGAGTC
>DBDQ01000028.1 GCA_002293665.1 Alistipes sp. UBA928
CGAACTCGGCGCGGAAAGCCTCCTGCATCTGCTCGCGGTCGCGGCGCGCGGCCTCGTCGGCTTCGCGACGAAGGGCGCTCTCCTTCTCAGCCGACTCGCGCAGGCCCGCCGCCTCGGCCGCCGACCGCTGCCAACGCATGAAAAACAGCACACACAGCGCTACGAGCGCCACCATCGCCACTATATAGAGGATTGTCATGATAGAATTATCCGATTTTTTATCTTGTAAAGATAGCCAAAAATGTCGTATCTTTGCCCTGCCATGAAAAGAATTATTTCGCCTTCGATGCTTTCGGCCGACTTCGGCCACTTGTACCGCGACACGCAGATGGTGAATGCGAGCGCCGCCGGTTGGATACACATAGATGTGATGGACGGGGTGTTCGTGCCCAACATCTCGTTCGGATTTCCAGTGCTGAAGGCCATCCGCCGAGCGACCGACAAGATGCTCGACGTACACCTGATGATCGTAGAGCCCGAGAAGTACATAGAGCGTTTCGCACGCGACGGGGCGGGCCTCATCACCGTGCACTTCGAGGCGACCGACGACCTGGACGTCTGCCTGAACCTTATGCGTGAGTACGGCGTGCAGACTGGGGTTTCGATCCGTCCCGCCACACCGGTGTCGGTGCTGGAACCTTGGCTCGATCGGCTCGACATGGTTTTGATAATGAGCGTCGAACCTGGTTTCGGCGGCCAAAGTTTCATTCCGGGATCGCTCGACAAGATACGCGAGCTACGGAGCATGATCGACGCCCGCAGTCTCGACACACTGATCGAGGTCGACGGCGGAATATCGGTTGCCAACGCCCGCGATCTGTTCGACGCCGGGGCCAACGTGCTCGTGGCCGGTGCCGCCGTCTTCGGCGCACCCGACCCCACCGCCGAAATCGAAAAAATGCTAAGAGCATGATGACAAAGAGAGAGATAACCGGCTTCGTGATCGACCTTGCCACCGTGGTCATCGGCATCGCGCTCACATTCGGCATCAGTGAGTTGATCCAACAACGCTCCCACCGCAGGGAGGCCTCGCGGATATTGGCGATGGTCAAAGAGGAGCTTGGTGAGAACCTTGTCGAGATAGAGATTCAAAAAGGGTGGCTTCTCGATGAACAGGCCGGTACGATCGCCCTGCGACCATACATCAACGACCCGGAGAGCATCCCTGCCGACACTCTCCGCCGGCATATACATGTGCTCGAAACGATACGCTATCTGGGTGTCGAAACCGACGCTTTCGAGGTGTTCAAACAGTCGCCGCTCATACCCCACGTGAGAAACAAAGATCTGTTGCGCGAGATTTTCAGCGTATACAGCGCCATGAACAAATGCGTGGAGCAGGTGGGAGTGTACTACACGAGCGTCAAACGCGAGGCCCGCGATTTTCTGGGCACCCTCGACAAGGAAACCTACCTCTCCTTCCCCACCGAAACCGAGGCGATGCGTGAGCGTTTCGCCGAGCTGACGGGCAATCAGGCCGTGCGCAACTACATAGTATCCACCGCCCAGGAGGACAACCCATACGGCTTGGAGGCTCAGTTCGACGAGATAATCGCCGCCACCCGCACCGTCATCGCCACGATAGACAAGGAGGTGCGCCGATGACCAAATGTGATATAAGACGGGGAAGCGCCGCAGACATTGACATGATCGAACCGCTGTGGGAAGGTCTGAGGCGGTTGCATCACGGGCTGTCGCCACATTTCAGGGAGAGGTTCGAAAACATGACCTGGGCCGGGCGGAAACAGGCGCTCCTGGGAAATTCGGGTGAGGTTCTGTTCGAATACGCGATCGATCCCGCCTACGACGGCGTTATCGGATATTGCATCAGCACGATATCGAAAGGCGACAATCCGACGGGCGAGATCGAGTCGATATACGTCGACGAAAAATACAGAGGATCGGGAACAGGGCGGCGGTTCGTTGAAAATGCCGTGGCGTGGTTCGATTCCAATGGCGTCGAATCGCAAAAATTGTTGGTCGGCGTCGGCAATGAGCAGGTTTTGGATTTTTACGAAAAATTCGACTTCTTTCCCCTCCACATCGTTTTGCAAAGAAGAAAAAAGTGATTTCAGTAGACAACATAACCGTGTCGTATGGCGGGTGGGATCTGTTCAGCGAGGTGTCGCTGCTCGTCAATCCGCGCGACAGAATAGGGCTCGTGGGCAAGAACGGGGCGGGTAAGACCACTCTGCTCAAGATCATCACGGGTGAGCAGGTGCCGACTTCGGGCGTCGTGTCGAAAAGCGAGGGTGAGACCATCGGCTACCTGCCGCAACAGATGAAGGTGGCCGATACCACCTCTTTGGTGGAGGAGACCGCCCGGGCGTTCGGCGAGGTGCTGGCCCTCGAGGCCGAGATCGCCGAGATCAACGCCTCGCTCGCCGAGCGCGACGACTACGAAAGCGAGTCCTATGAGGCGCTGTTGCACCGCCTGAGCGACGCCACCGACCGCTACCACATACTGGGCGGCGAAACGCGCGATGCCGATATCGAACGAACCCTGCTCGGCCTCGGGTTCCGCCGCGAGGACTTCGGGCGGCCCACGAGAGAGTTCAGCGGCGGGTGGCGAATGCGCATCGAGCTGGCGAAACTGCTGTTGGCCCGCCCGAGCGTGTTTCTGCTCGACGAACCGACCAACCATCTCGACATCGAGAGTATACAGTGGCTCGAGGGGTACCTGCGCGACTACCCCGGCGCCGTGGTGGTGATCTCGCACGACAGGGCGTTCCTCGATAACGTCACCAACCGGACGGTCGAAATCTCGCTCGGCAAGCTGTACGACTACAAGGTGCCCTACTCGAAGTATGTGGAGTTGCGGCGCGAACGGCGAGAACAGCAGATGGCCGCCTACGCCAACCAGCAGCGCATGATCGAAAAGACCGAGGAGTTTATCGAAAAATTTCGATACAAGCCCACCAAGAGTAACCAGGTGCAGTCGCGCGTCAAGCAACTCGAAAAATTGGAGCGGCTGGAGGTCGACGAGGAGGATACCGCGACTTTGAATATAAAATTTCCGCCCGCGCCTCGCTCCGGCCAAGTGGTGGCCGAGATCAAGGAGGTGGGTAAGACTTTCCCTCCTCGGGAAGGTCGCGGCGGCGGGGAGAAACATGTTTTTTCGGGTGCCGACTTTGTGATAGAGCGCGGCGACAAGATTGCTCTTGTGGGGCGCAACGGCGAGGGCAAGACGACTTTGTCGCGGATACTGATCGGCGAGTTGGAGCCGTCGGAGGGTTCGATCCGCGTGGGTGCCAACGTCAACATCGGCTACTACGCCCAGAACCAGGACGACCTGATGGACGGCAATTTCACCGTCTACGACACGCTCGACCGGGTGGCGGTGGGCGACATCCGCACACGGCTGCGCGATATTTTGGCCGCCTTTCTGTTTCGCGGCGATGACATCGACAAGAAAGTCAAGGTGTTGAGCGGTGGCGAGAGGTCGCGTCTGGCAATGGCGCGTCTCATGCTCGAGCCCTACAACCTGCTGGTGCTCGACGAACCGACCAACCACATGGACATGCGTTCGAAAGACATTCTGAAGCGCGCGCTGATGAAGTACGACGGAACGGTGGTGGTGGTGTCGCACGACCGTGAATTTCTCGACGGGCTGATAGATAAAGTGTATGAGTTTCGCGACGGCGGGGTGCGCGAATACCTAGGCGACATCTGGTATTTTCTCGAAAAACGCAAGCTCGAATCGCTGCGCGAAGTGGAAGTAAAGGCTGTGCCGGCTAAACAGGGTGCGGTGTCGACAAAATCGGATGCTGCCCCGAAAGAGGTGGCTAAACCTGTTGGCAAAGAGGATTACCAACGCAAAAAAGAGGCCGAAAAAGAGGTGCGCAAGATTGAGAACGCCATTGCCGCGACCGAAAAGCGCGTGACGGAACTCGAGGACGCGATCGCCGACTGGGACGTGCGACTGGCCGCCCCCGCCGCTCATGGCATAGACCTCTCCGACAGCAATGTTTTTCAGACATACAACAACCTGAAATCCAACCTGTCGCACGAGATGCACGAATGGGAAAAACTGAATTACGAACTCGAAATTTTGACCGATGGATAACATAATTTTTGGCCTGCGTCCCGTGATCGAGGCGATCGAGGCAGGCAGGCAGATAGAAAAAATATACATGAAAAAGGGCGCAGAGGGCGTTCTTTTGGGCGAGTTGCGAGAGATTGCCCGTGCCCAACACGTCCACATTCAGGAGGTTCCGGTCGAGAAATTAGACAGGCTCACCAAGAACGGACGTTGGGGGCAAAGCGCAAACCATCAGGGAGTCGTGGCGCAGATTTCGGCTATCGTCTACGCCGATATCGACGAGATTCTCGCGGCTGTGCCCGAAGGTGTGCCGGGTCTTGTGGTGGTTTTCGACGGCGTGACCGACGTGCGCAACTTCGGCGCCATCGCGCGGTCGGCCGAATGCGCCGGTGCCCACGGGCTTATCGTGCCAATCAAGAATGCCGCCCCTGTGAACGCCGACGCGCTGAAAGCCTCGGCCGGGGCGCTGAATATAATTCCCGTGAGCCGGGTCGGCAGTATCCGCAACACGCTTAAACTGCTGCAAGCGGAAGGTTTTCAGGTGGTTGCAGCAACGGAAAAAGCCCCGAAGGCGCTTTATGCCGCCGACTTCACCCGACCGACCGCCATAGTGATGGGTAGCGAGGATGACGGTATTTCAAAAGAGGTGCTGAAACTGTGTAACGAACAGGTTTCCATACCTTTGCGCGGCAGGATCGAGTCACTGAACGTTGGAGCTGCCGCCGCCGTCATGCTCTTCGAAGTCGTAAGACAACGTGTGGCAACGGCCACGGCGATTTAGCAGGAGCGTCATAGCAATATGAAAAGTAAGATCGTGAAAAACAACGAATTATATGATAGCGCCATCGCGCTTTTGTGCGAACTGATCCGCACGCCCTCTTTCAGCCGCGAAGAGAGCGCTACGGCGGACATCGTTGCTAAGTGGCTTGCAAACAAAGGTTTGGCGGGTGCGCACCGGCATGGTAACAACGTGTGGATAAGCAATTTGCACTTCGATCCGGCGAAACCGACGATCCTCCTGTGCTCGCACCACGACACTGTGCGCCCCAGCGAGGCGTGGACTCGCGACCCGTTCGATCCGGCGATCGAGAAGGGCAGATTGTACGGCCTCGGGAGCAACGACGCGGGAGCAAGCGCTGTGTCGTTGATCGCGGTGTTCCGACATTTTTTCGAATGCAATGATCTGAAATACAATCTGATACTTGCAATCGTCGGCGAGGAGGAGATCAGCGGTGCAGGTGGAGTGCGCAGCATTTTGCCGGAGCTCGAGCTCGGAGGCGACTCGGCCCCGGCACGGAGCGCCGACTTCGCGATCGTGGGTGAGCCGACGGGTATGCAGCTCGCCGTTGCCGAAAGGGGGCTGATGGTGCTCGACTGCACGGCGAAGGGCCGCGCAGGCCACGCGGCACGAGATGAAGGCGATAACGCTATCTATCGCGCGCTCAAAGACATAGAGTGGTTTCGCGATTACCGTTTTCCGCTCAAAAGCGAGCTTTTCGGAGAGGTCAAAATGAGCGTCACGATGATCTCGGCGGGCGTCGGACATAACGTCGTACCAGCCGAGTGCCGTTTTGTGGTCGATTGCCGCGTGACCGAACGTTACACCAATGAAGAGGTGTTGGATATTGTGCGTGAGCATGTTAAGTGCGACGTCACTCCGCGTTCGCTCCACCTGCGTTCGTCGTCGATTGCGCTCGACCATCCAGTCGTGCATGCGGGCATATCGCTTGGGCTCAGCACTTTCGGCTCGCCGACCACCTCCGACCAGGTGGCCCTCACGGCCATTCCGTCGGTGAAGATCGGCCCCGGTCAGAGCGCGCGCTCCCACTCGGCAGACGAATATGTTGAACTGGCTGAGATCGAACAGGGTATCGAACTATATATAAATCTTTTAGAGAAGATCATATTATGAAAATCTGGGCGAAAAACAGTCGGAACACCGACGGCGGATCGAATGAGGTAACGAATGCCGTCGAGAAGGTCGATGCTTTCACGGTGGGGCGCGACAGGGAGATGGACGAGCTGTTGGCCGAGGCCGATGTACTTGGTTCGTTGGCACATACGCGCATGCTGGAAAGCATAGGCCTTCTCACGTCCGACGAACTCGAAAGCGTTCAGAGCGAGTTGAAGAACATCCTCGCCGACATTCGCCGCGGCGAGTTCGCCATCACACCGGGCATCGAGGACATCCACTCTCAGGTCGAGTGGATCCTCACCGAACGCCTCGGCGACACGGGCAAGAAAATCCACAGCGGCCGCTCACGTAACGATCAGGTACTCGTTGATTTACGCATATTTCTGAGGCATGAGATCGCTTCTATCGTGAGGAGTGCAAAACGGCTTTTCGACCGCCTGCAAACGCTTTCGGAGGAGCACAAAGACGTGCTGATGCCGGGCTACACCCACATGCAAATCGCCATGCCATCGTCATTCGGCCTCTGGTTCGGAGCCTACGCCGAGAGCCTGGCCGACGACATGCAGATGATGCTTGCGGCGTGGCGCATCACCAACCGTAACCCGCTCGGATCGGCCGCCGGATACGGTTCGTCGTTCCCGCTCGACCGCGAGATGACCACGCGCCTATTGGGTTTCGACTCGCCAGACTACAACGCCGTGTACGCACAGATGGGGCGCGGCAAGACGGAACGCATTGTCGCACAGGCCGTTTCGTCGCTCGCAGCGACTGTCGGCCGGCTTGCAATGGACAACACGATGTGGCTCAACCAGAACTTCGGGTTCATCTCTTACCCCGACACGCTGACGACTGGGTCGAGCATCATGCCGCACAAAAAGAACCCCGACGTGTGGGAGATCGCGCGCGGAAAGTGTAACCTTTTGCAAGCGCTGCCCGGCACAGTGGCGATGCTGACAACGAACCTTCCGCTCGGGTACAACCGTGATCTTCAGCTTCTTAAAGAGGCGCTTTTCCCTGCACTTCAAGACATGCGGCAGGTTTTGGAGATGGCCGAGATGATGCTTGCCCACATCGAGGTCAAGACCGATATTCTGGACGATCCGCGCTACGCATATTTGTTTAGTGTCGAAAGCGTTAATGCGCTCGTTCTGAAAGGTGTGCCGTTCCGCGACGCCTATCGCACCGTCGGCGCACAAATAGAGGCTGGTGAGTTTCGTCCCGAAAAGCAGGTTCACCACACCCATATAGGCAGCATTGGCAACCTTGCGACCGCGCAGATCGCCGCGCTGATGGAGGCTACCCTCGCGCAGTTCGGATTCGAAAAGGTCGAGCAGGCCGAGGCGGAGTTGAGCGGCGTTCTCGATAGTGGAATCATAGAATGAGGGTACCGGGCGTTTTTGAGTGTGCCGGGTGATGCAAAAAGTCATAACATATCCGTCCGTGGGCGAAGTCACGCTGTCGAGCACCCGCCGGTCGACACGTATATCGCTCTCTGTCAGGCCCAACGGAGCAGTACGATTATCTTTTCCGATCCGGGTGACGCAAACGCGGGCGCTTAAATTCCTGGCCGAAAAGGTCGACTGGATCGTCGCCGCGCGTCGGAAAATGGCTGAGAAATATCCCGACGCGGCCATCCCGGGAGCGGGAGTTTCGGCTGCCGGAGGAGCCATACCCGGAGAGAGCGCCGCGGAAACCGCCGCCAGAATAGCCGCCGCGAAACGGGCCCGTGAGGCGCTGCGGGCCGAGGCGAAGGCCAAACTTCCGCCGTTGGTGGCGCGTTTGGCAGCCGAACATGGTTTCTGCCACGGCGCGGTGAGGATCAAGGCAACACGCAGTCGCTGGGGAAGCTGCACGGCTCGCGGCGACATCAATCTGTCGCTTTCACTGGCGGCGCTGCCCGACCATCTCGCGGAGTACATCGTGCTGCACGAGTTGTGCCACACGGTTCACCGCAACCATTCGCCGCGTTTTCACGCCCTTTTGGATCGCGTCACCGGCGGCCACAGCAAGGCGCTCAATCGAGAGTTGAGAAAGTATCGGCCGGGAAGCTGAGGATAACAAACAGATATGGCTCTGCCGTCGGGCACTCTGCCGGGCGGGATTCCATGCTAAATCAATAGACGAGTCCGTCGTAGGAGTTGCTCGATTTATCGTATTTTATGTCGCGGAGCATGCCGGCCTTGATGCCGATGTGGAAGGAGTACATTTTAGTGCGGCCCATCGGCACCCAGTTGAACGACATCTCCCAACAGTGCAGGTCGCGATTGAGGCTCAACTGCATGTGCGACAGTTTTCGCCGCGTGAAGTCGTAGCCGCTGTCGAAGTGGAAACCCCATTTTTCGGTGAGGGTGACGTTGCCGTTGAATCCCAGGTTTTGGGTTATCTCGGGCCGTCGCCCGCGGTGTTGGTAGTTGATGCTGTAATTGAACGTGAACGACCACGGGACGTTGAAGTCGTAGTATCCGCGCACCATGTATGCCCGCCGCGTGGCGGGATCGAGACCGTTGCCGAAGTTGTATGGATTGTAGGCTGGATCGTAGGGGTTCACGTACTGATTCTGGAGACTTCCCTGGCCCGGTGAGGCTCCCTGGGGCGAGTTGAAGGTCTTGCCGAACGACCAACTCGTGGCGGTTATTCGTCCGAACTTACCCTTGCCTATGGCGTATTTCCCTATCTGCCTCACCCCACCGCGTCCGTCGTCGATAAACCGGTATGGAGTCCAGTTTCCGCTCAGTTGCAGGGCAAATCCTTTGAATATCTCGCCCGTGCGGAACGAGATGCCCACGTCGCCCATGTGCATCGAGTCTTTCAGGAAGTTCCACGACAGTCCGCTCAGCGAGAGTTGCTCTATGACGGTGATCTTTTTCACCCCGGTTGAGTCGCGGCCGTCCCTCACCTTGATCTCGAGCTGGTTCGAGATCGACCCGTTGATCGACGCCTGCGGCCCGCCAGGGGTGATCGTCGGCGATCCCTTCACGGGCAGATAAGATGTCACACTGCCGTCGGGACTGCTCTGCACGTTTTCGTAGAACCCGTACCGGGGGTGGGTGAAGTCGGGAGCGTAGGTGAAGCTGATGGTGGGCGTGATCATGTGGCGGAAGGCCTGCAGCCATTTGGTCTTCCCCTCGCGCTGTTTCACCTCGAACACGCCGTAGAGTTTCGTCGAGAACGATCCGTTGACCCTCCAGTCGTATGTACGGTAGAACCCGAATTCGGGTGGAATATCCTCGATAGGCACGGCCGCTCCTGTTCCCTGGGTACCGCCCGTGGGATCCCACGCCTGCATCTGCCGGCGGAAGTTCCACGCCTCGTTGTAGCTGAGCGACGGCGAGAAGTTTATGTATCCCAACAGGTTGAGCGACGTTTTTACTCCCACCCTGTGGCTCACTCCGTTTTGAAGGTTTTGGAGCGTCTCTTTCGTAAAGAACTCATGCTCCTTGGGGCCGTTGCCCGTTGCACCAGGCCGGGCCGAAGTTTGATTTTGGGCCTGCATAGAGTAGTCCACGGTGATCTTTTCGTACCAACGCTGTTTACCCACTGCGTTTTTGCGTTTAAACGGGGCGAACGACCCGACGCTGAGGCTTATGTTGGGCAGGGTGACGTTGATGGTGGAGTCGCGCGAGTTGGTGGTCATGTTGAACGCGGTGGTGAGGTTGACCGTGGTCTGCCCCACGTCCCAGTTCCGGGAGTACGACACCGACGAGGTGGTACTTGTATTAAGGTGATCCTGCAGCGAGGTTGTGGCAAGTTGCCGCTGTCCCGCGGTCTGGAAGTTGACATTGGCCGAGAAGGTTTGCCGCGGATTGGCCTTGGGGTCTTGCGTGTGGTTCCACGTGATGGCAATGGTGTTGCTCCTCTGCGGGTTGGGGTCGCCCATCTTGAGTATGTTGTAGGAGGCGCTCAACCCGCCGCTGAACTTGTAGCGTTTGATGTAGCGGCTGGCGGCGTTGATGCCCCACGACCCAAGGGTGTAGATGTCGGCGGTGAGGTTCAGGTCGAGGTGGTCGCCGAAGGTGAAGTAGTAACCGCCGCCGCGCAGGTAGAATCCTCGGTTGACCTCCTCACCCCAGGTTGGCATTATGATCCCCGCTGTCGGCCCAACCGACATTGGGAAGAACCCGCCCGGAATACCGGGAAAATAGATCGGCACATCCTCCATCACGAAGTAGGCGTAGCCCGTGATTATCTTTTTACCGGGAATCACCCTCGCCTTGGTCATCGCTATGTAGAAGTGAGGATGCTCCACCAGGTCGCAGGTGGTGTATTTCAACTGTTCGCCGTTCATCGAGCCGTCGGGCATTCGTTTCATGCGTCGGGCGAGCATGAATCCCTCGCCGTCCTGCGTGGCGACTCCCTGCACGAGGGCCTTTCTCGACTCGAGGTTGTATTTGACGGTGACCATCGTATAACTCGTGCCGGCCTGAAGGAATTCGGGGCGCGTCACCACTCCGAGCGAGTCGGGCACACCCGTTCCCGAAATCTCTTTGGTGGTGGCGTTCACCACTATAAAGTCGGCTTTGAGGTTGTTGTCTTCGTAGGTGAGGTCTCCCAGATTGTAGTGGAATATGTAGTTGAGCCTGCGGTCGTACACCACCGAGTCCTGCGCATGAGCCACCACGGGCGCATCGAGGAACGGCTCGTCGCGCCTTCTCGGCCCCCGTCTCGCAGGTGGTGTCAGGCTGTCGAGGGCGAGGGAGTCGACGGGGAGTGAAGCCAGCGAAAGGGAGTCGAGTGTGAGAGAGTCGGCCCGGCCGGCGGAGTCGGAAATCCGCCCGGCAAGCAGCGTAGAATCGGCGAGCAGCGTGTCGGCCCGGCCTGCCAGCAGAGCTGAATCGACGGGTGGCAGAGCGGGATCGAACGAAGGAAGAGATGGTTCGACGGCAAAAAGTACGGAATCCACAGGCGGAGCGACCGGGTGAACAACAGACGGTGCGGAACCGGCCGCCGGTGCCGGAGAAGGCTCGAAAACAGCTCCCGGCCCACGCCTCGACCCCGATGGAGTCCCTATGGGCGAGCACGCCGTGACCACTCCCGCAACCGCGACGAGAGCCGTCATGAAACTGCGAATAAGATATTTTTTGCTGCCGATGGCCAATGTTCCGAGATAAATCGTTAATTTTGCTGACAAAAGTAGAACATTTTTTGCAAGTAGCCTAAAGAAAGAATAATAATGAATATCCCCCGCACACTCCTGTCTATGGTGCTAACGGCGTTTCTCGCATTTTCGATATGCGGTACGGTCACAGCACAGCACAAAAATTTTATCCTCGTAATCGACGCAGGCCACGGAGGCGAAGACCCCGGCGCCACACGCAGTCGCTACCTTGAGAAGGATATTAATCTGGAGATAGCTCTCTCGCTGGGCTCGCTAATCACGCGCAGCCTCCCCGGGGTCGACGTGCTCTACACCCGCACCGAGGATCGCGCCGTGGGACTCGCCGCCCGGGGCGACTTTGCCAACCGGGCGGGCGCCGACCTGTTCCTGTCGATCCACACCAACTCCAACGCAAGCTCGTCGCCCAACGGTTCTGAGACATACGTGATGGGTATGGACAAGAGCGACGACAACCTTGCAGTGGCAAAACTCGAGAACGACGTGATGCGCTACGAAAAGGACTACACCACGACCTACGCCGCGTTCGATCCCGCCTCGACCGAGATGTCAATCATCATGGGCATGATGCAGTACGCCCACTTCGAGAGCAGCTTAGAGTTTGCGCGCATGGTGCAGAGGCGTTTTGCCGCCGACACCCCCCTGCGCGACCGCGGCGCCAAACAGGGCCCCTTCGCGGTGCTGTGGAAACCCACCATGCCGCGCGTGCTGGTCGAGATGGGTTTTATATCCAACGACTCCGACCGCCGTTACCTATACTCCGACAAGGGGAAGGCGGCGATAGTGGAGGTGCTTTACGGTGCCTTCCGCGAATACAAAGAGGGTCTCGATTCGGGTATAACGCCTGCTCCGGCACCCGTCCCGGCGCCCGTTTTCACACAGACGACTCCTCCGGCGGCTCCCGTGACAGCCGCTCCGCCAGTAACAGCCGCGCCACCTGTGACGGCTACTCCTCTGGTAACTACCACGCCCCCAGTGACAACCGCGCCCCCGGCTCCGGTGATTGTCGTCCCGCCGGTACAGACCGCGCCTCCCGCTCCCACCGTAATTCGTGAGTTCTACGTGCAGTTGGCCGCGGCGCGCACCAGTGTTTCGGTGCTCGACAACCGGTGGACGCCATATCGCGGTGAGGTGGTGGAACGCCAGATCGACGGCTGGTTCAAGTATGCTCTGGGGCCATATACCGAAAGTGAGGCGGCGGCGAAACTCGCCGAAGTGCGCAGAACGAAGTTCCGCGACGCCTTTATAGTAAGATAAAACAAACATGAAACTGAGACTGAGCAGAGAAGTAAAAATAGGTCTTTTCGCCCTTGTGATGATAGTGTGCCTCTATCTAGGGGTGAACTACCTCAAGGGGCGGGAGATTTTCAGCGGCGACAGGTTTTACTACGCACTGTTCGACCAGACCAACGGCCTGCAAACCTCGGCCCCGCTGTTGCTGCGCGGGGTGAAGGTGGGCTCGGTGACCGACATCTACCTCGACGGCGCACACCCCGACAAGGTGGTGGTGAAGGTGGGCATCAAAAAGAGCGTCGACATCCCCAGCGACTCCCATCTCGTGCTCTTCGCAAACGGACTGATGGGCGACAAGGCCATCGAACTCGTGCTCGGTTCGTCGGGCAGCTACTTCGAACGCGGGGTGATAATCCCCTCGCAGATAGCCTCGGGACTCTTCGAGAGCGCCTCCACCAACATCGAGGAGCTTGTGGCCGAGGCCAAGGCGGTGATGCACTCGTTGGAGAACACCTCAACCACTTTGGGCAATGTGCTCGACCGCAACGCCGACGCATTCACCGGCATAATCAACAACGTGGAGAGCCTGACGGGACAACTGTCGGACGCGAAGATCGACGCCATGCTCGGCGATCTGGAGAGTTTCACGGCCATGCTGCGCAATAACGCCGACCGTTTCGATTCGATAGTGGGCAATCTCGATCAGGTGACGGGCTCGCTCGCCGAGGCCGATCTGCGCGGCACAGTCGACTCGCTCGGGGCAAGCATTGCACACCTCAACCGTGTACTGGCCGCAGTGAGCGAGGGTGACGGCACGGCCGCCAGACTCATAGGCGATCCCGCCCTGTACGACTCCCTCACCGTCGCCACGGGCAACCTCGCCACGCTGCTCGAAGACCTCAAGGCCAATCCGAAACGCTACGTCCACTTCTCCCTCTTCGGCAGGTCGGAACGCCGACAGCGGCAGTAGCTACGCAAAAAAATGATATATCCCGCAAATTTCGAGGAGAAGACCGGTTTCGACCGGGTGCGGCGGCAGGTGATCGGGATGTGTACCACGGCTGCGGCACGCGAGATGGTCGAGGCCGAGGACTTCACGACCTCCGCCCCCGATCTGTCGCGGCGGTTGGGCCTTGCCGATGAGTTGCGTCTGCTGCTCGTCACGGAGGGAGGATTCCCCGGCGGCGAGTTCGTCGACACCGCCTTGCTCACAGCCAAGGCGCGTATCGAAGGGGCTTTTCTCGAAGTAGATGAACTGCGCACGCTCCACCACGCCCTCTCGTCGGTGGCCGAAGTGCTGACCTACGTGGGGTCGAGAGACGCCCGGGCATATCCGCTGCTGCGGGCGCTCGGCGAGGGCATCGACAGCTATCCCGCCATCACGGGCCACATCGACACACTCATAGACCGCACGGGCGGCCTGAAGGACAGCGCCTCGCCAGAACTTTACGAAATCCGCCGCACGATCCGCTCGCGAGAGGGCGACGTGGCCAAACGCATGCAGCGCATCCTGGCCCAGGCCCAAAGCGCGGGGATTGTAGACGCCGACGCGAGCCTGAGCGTAAGGGACGGTCGCACGGTAATTCCCGTGGCGGCGGGCAACAAGAAGAAACTCCCCGGATTCATACACGACGAAAGCGCCAGCGGCCGCACATTCTACATCGAGCCGGTGGAGATAGTGGAGATCAACAACGAACTCAAGGAACTGGAGTACGCCGAGCGCCGCGAGACGGTGCGCATCCTCACCTCATTCACCGAGAGCATCAGGCCCGATCTCGACGGCATAGCCGCCGCGGGTACCTACCTGTGCGAAGTGGATTTCATACGCGCCAAGGCGCAATGGGCCGCGGCCAACGGGGCCGTGAAGCCGATAATATCCGATGACGGCAGGCTCGTGCTGCGCCAGGCCCGCCATCCGCTGCTGGCCCAGACCCTCGCGCGCGAAAAAAAGGAGCTCGTGCCGCTCGATCTCACCCTGTCGCCACAGGAGCGCATAATGGTGATCTCGGGCCCCAACGCCGGCGGCAAGTCGGTGTGCCTGAAGACCGTGGCGCTGCTGCAATACATGTTCCAGTGCGGATTTCCCGTGCCGGTGCTCGAAAACTCCGAGATGCCGATCTTCGGGAGTCTGTTCATCGACATAGGCGACGAACAGAGCATCGAGAGCGACCTGAGCACATACAGCTCGCATCTTCTCAACATGAAAGCGATGCTCTCGGGAGCCGACAGCCGCTCGATGGTGTTCATCGACGAGTTCGGCACCGGCACCGAGCCCGTCATAGGCGGCGCCATAGCCGAGAGCGTTCTGGAGCGTTTCGTGGAGAGGGGCGTCTATGGAGTCGTAACCACCCACTACTCCAACATCAAGTACTTTGCGTCGAACCACTCCGGGGTGGTAAACGGTGCGATGGCTTTTGACGTGGCGGCGATACGTCCGCTCTTTCGCCTGATCCGGGGCGAGCCGGGGAGTTCGTTCGCCGTGGAGATCGCGCGCAAGATAGGTCTTCCCGACCAGATAATACGCGCCGCCGCCGACAAAGCGGGCACCGACCACATAAACCTTGAGCGGCAGCTGCGCGAGATTGCGCGAGACCGCCGCTACTGGGAGACCAAACGGGAGAAGATCCGCATTGCGGATCGGCGCGTCGAGGAGTTGGAGGCCGACTACGCCTCGCGCCTCGCCGCCATCAAGAACCAGCGCGTCGAGATCATGGCCACCGCCCGCGCCGAGGCGAAAGCCCTTGTGGCCGAGGCCAACAAGCAGATCGAGAACACGATCAAAGTGATCCGCGAATCGCAGGCCGAGAAAGAGCTCACTCGTTTGGCCCGCCGCGAGATAGATAGCTTCCGGGAAACTCTCGATGCTGTCGAGGCCGAAAAAAAATCCGCCGCGGCCGTTGCCGCCGACGCGGAGATGGAACGGATTCTGCGCCGTCAGCAGAACCGCGAAAAGCGCAAGGCCGAGAGGAAAGAGCAGGCCGCAGCCGCGCAAGCCGCCCCGCCGCCACCCAAACCAGCCGCCATTGCCACAGGCTCCAAAGTGCGCATCAAAGGCCAGGACACGGTGGGCGAAGTGACCGCGGTGAAGGGGGCGAAAGCCACCGTTGCTTTTGGCCAGATACTGTCGACCGTGGCCGTCGACCGCCTCGAGACGATCTCGAACAGCGAGTATAAAACCGCCACCCGCCCTACCGCGCCACGCACGAAGATCGACGCGGCAGTAGTCGAGCGGCGTCTGCAATTCTCGCCGCGGCTCAACGTGCGGGGCATGCGTCCGAGCGAGGCGATCGAGGCGGTGGAGGAGTTTATCGACAACGCGCTGATGATAGGAATCGGCGAGGTGTCGATCCTGCACGGCAAGGGCACAGGGACGCTAAAAACCGAAATCCGACGTTATCTGAAAGGTATACCCGCCGTGGAGAACGCCGTGGATGACCACGCCGACCGCGGCGGCGCAGGCATAACCGTAATAACGTTCAGGCAATGAGATACACGTTAAGCGAAATAGCCACCATCTGCGAAGGAACGCTCGTCGGACGCGACAGGGTCGTCACCCGTGTCATAACGGACAGCCGGTCGGAACGCCGACAGCGAGATGCAGGCAGCGAAACGGGCAACGGAACCGACGAAGTGATGTTTGTAGCCATCCGTACCTCAAACCGCGACGGAGCCGCCTACATCGGCGACCTCTATGCCCGAGGCGTGAGAGCGTTTCTCGTCAACGAGGAGTGGCTGTCTGGATTGCGAGGAGCCGCAGGAGACGAAGCAATCCGGAATTACCCCGAGGCGGGTTTCGTGGCAGTGGGCGACACCGTGGCTGCATTGCAGGCGCTGGCGGCGCACTACCGCGGGGGGTTCACAGGCAAAGTGACAGGCATTACAGGCAGCGGGGGCAAAACGACGGTCAAGGAGTGGATAGTGCAACTCGCACCGCCGGGCGTGACTGTCTACCGCAGCCCGAAGAGTTGGAATTCGCAGATCGGGGTGCCGCTGTCGGTGCTTGCGGCGAGTGGCGACGAAAACCACATATTGATCGAGGCGGGCATCAGCCAACCGGGCGAGATGGAGGCGTTGGAGCGCATCATCCGGCCCGACGTCGGCATTCTCACCTCGGTAGGCGGCGCCCACGAGGAGAATTTCGCCTCGCCGGGCGAACTTCGCGCCGAGAAGATGGTGCTTTTCCGCAACTGCCCCGATGTTCTGACTGGCGAGGGCGAGAAGAACGACTTTGAAAAACGCAACGCCGATCTCGCCGCCGCCTTCTGGCGCCGCGAGGGCCACGAGGTATCGCCCGCAGCCATCGCCGCACTCGAGCCCCCCGCCATGAGGCTCGAAGTGAAGGAGGGCATTCACGACTCGGTGATAGTCAACGACACCTACAACTCGGGCATCGCCTCGCTCGCCATAGCGCTCGACTATCTGGCAAGGGTGGCGGGCCCGCGACCACGCATAGTCATCATGCCGGCAGGAAACTCCGATGCATCGGCGCTCGTGAAGGCGGCAGGGGTGGAACGCCTTGTGGAGATCGGCCCTGCGAACAGAATAGAGGAGGCCCTGCGCAGCCTCTCCCCGGCCGACATAAGGGGCCGGGCGATACTTATAAAAGGTGGTGCGAGACTCGGTTTCGACCGCCTGAGCCGCGCCCTCGAGCGCCGCAGTCACACCACGGTGATGGAGATAGACCTCGACGCCATGATCCACAATCTGCGCGTGTGCCGCTCGCACCTTTCGCCCGGCACCGGCATAATCCCCATGATAAAGGCCAACGGCTACGGCCACGGAACGTTCGAAGTGGCACGCACACTCGGCCAACAGGGGGTCGACTACCTCGCCGTGGCGTTTGCCGACGAGGGGATCGCCCTGCGCGAGGCGGGCATCACCACCCCCATCATGGTACTCAACGCCGACTCCGGCAGTTTCGAGCCGATGATTCGCGCGAGGCTCGAACCCGAGATATACAACTTCACGTCGCTGGCCGAGTTCACCGCACTCGTCAAGCGCCACGGCGAGGTGCGCTACCCGATCCACCTGAAGCTCGACACGGGAATGCACCGGCTGGGTTTCCGCAAGGAAGAACTCGACGCACTGGCCTGCGAACTTGCCGCCGCCGATCGCTGGGTGCGCATGGCGACTGTTTTTTCGCATCTCGCCGCGGCCGACGATCCCGCGCACGACGATTTCACCCGGCGGCAGATTGCCGACTTCGACCGCATGAGCCG
>DBDQ01000061.1 GCA_002293665.1 Alistipes sp. UBA928
GTCGAGATCGACGGGCAGTGAGTGTGATTGATGCCCGGTGCGGGCGTCGGAAAAGTCGATGCCGTTGAGCATCACCATCGTTTGATCGAACGATCCTCCGCGGATCGCGATGTCGGCCTGGGTGCTCCTGCCTCCCCGTTCGCGAATGTCGACAGAAGGGAGCAGGCGCAGCACCGCCTCGGGGTTTCCGAGAGGGGCCTTTCCCTTTTGATCGACAAGAAAACGGGTTTGCGACACTTTCCACAGCGAGTTGGCCGCGGCGCCGTTCTGACGCGCGGTGACACTCACGGCATCGAGATGCAGGGTGCGGTACTGTTCGATGGTGTCCCTCGAAGCGGTTTGCGCACCTGCGATCTGTGTCGCAAGCAGGATGATCGACATCGCAACGCTGAGGTGTCCGTACCTGAACCGGCAAATGCCCGCAAAAGCCGCCCAGGGCTTGCGGGACCAACGCCGGAAACACCAGACGGTTTCGGGTTGCGAGTTGTTTTTCATCTCTGTTTTTTTGTTTTAATTGGGTTTTCCGTTCCGGGGACTCTCCCCGGATACGGGGCAAAGGTAAAATTTTCCGCTCTTTTTGTTGCAGGTTCATTGTAAAATATTTATCTTTGTACGCGGTAATGTACATAAAAAAATAATCACGATCATGATAGCTATCAGCACCGCCGAATTTCGCGGCAACATGAAAAAGTACCTCGACCTTGCGAGTACCGAACAGGTTCTTATTCAAAGAGGTAAGGACGAATCTTTCGAACTCGTCAAACGTCAATACAAAAAACCCGATGCCGATTACTATCGCTCCGTCTCCGTGGATGAGTTTCGCAAAAGGCTGCATGAGAGTATCGACAAAATGTATGAGCTGCCGAGATGAAAGTAATATTCCTGCCGGACGCTTTTTTCTATTTGGAAGAACTGAACCACATCCTTTATTATAACCACTATTTTGGTTCGAGAGAATCAGCTCATGAATATGTGGATGGACTTGTCAACGAGATAGTAACCAGCCTGCCGACCGCCCTCAAAAGAGATGCTCCACAAAATCTCCTCCGCCACGGCAAGAGATATTTCACCATTCGCAAAAGCAAACACACTCACTGGTATATCTTTTTTGATGAATATGAAGTGGATGGAGATATTGAATATCAAATCCGTCACATCACCAATAACTACGTCATAGCACAGTATTTATAGCACATTATGTTCGAAAACCTGACAGACAAGCTCGAGAGATCGTTCAAAATTCTCAAGGGCGAGGGAAAAATAACCGAAATAAACGTTGCCGAAACGCTCAAGGAGATTCGGCGCGCCCTCATCGACGCCGACGTCAACTACAAGGTCGCCAAAGCCTTCACCGACACCGTCAAACAAAAAGCCCTCGGCGAAAACGTCATCAAAGCCGTCAAACCAGGGCAGATGATGACCAAGATCGTGCGCGACGAACTCGCCGTGCTGATGGGCGGTACTGCTACCGACATAAACCTCGGCGGCTCGCCTGCCGTGATCCTCATCGCCGGGCTCCAGGGTTCGGGTAAGACCACTTTCTCGGGCAAACTCGCGGCGCAGATCAAAAGCAAACGCGGCCGGCAGGTGCTGCTCGTTGCGGGCGACGTCTACCGCCCGGCGGCGATCGAGCAGTTGAAAATTCTTGGCCAGGGCGTCGGCGTGGAGGTCTACACCGAGGAGGGCAGCAAAAACCCCGTGCAGATAGCCGAAAACGCCATAAAGTATGCCAAGACCCGTGGCATCAACACCGTGATCGTCGACACGGCGGGCCGTCTGGCCGTCGACGAGGCGATGATGCAGGAGATCACCGCGATAAAAGCCGCCGTGAAACCCTCCGAGACACTCTTCGTGGTCGACTCCATGACGGGGCAGGATGCGGTCAACACGGCAAAGGAGTTTAACGACAGGCTCGACTTCGACGGCGTGGTGCTCACAAAGTTGGACGGCGACACACGCGGCGGGGCGGCGATCTCGATCCGCAGCGTGGTCAACAAACCTCTCAAATTCATCTCGTCGGGCGAGAAGATGGACGCCCTTCAGGTGTTCCACCCCGAACGCATGGCCGACCGAATACTCGGCATGGGCGACGTGGTGTCGCTCGTCGAGCGCGCCCAGGAACAGTACGACGAGGAGGAGGCACGGCGCACACGCAAAAAACTGTACAAGGACACGTTCGACTTCAACGACTTCNNATCGCGCAGGTCAAAAAGATGGGCAACATGAAGGAACTCATGTCGATGATCCCCGGAGTGGGCAAGGCGATGAAAGACGTGGAGATTTCGGATGACGTGTTCAAGCAGACCGAGGCGATAATCGGGTCGATGACCCCCGCAGAACGGTCGAATCCGGCGCTTATCAACGCATCGAGGCGTGAGCGTATCGCTCGCGGCAGTGGCACGAGCCTCCCCGACGTCAACCGCCTGATGAAGCAGTTCGAACTGAGCCGCAAGACGATGCGTTCGGCCGTGAGCATGGGCAGCATGAAAAACATGGCCCAGGCAGCAATGCGCGGCCGGGGTCGGCGGTGATTATGACGGCTGCGATCAGTATCGGGATAAGGCCCTGGAGGGCCGACGAAACAGTCGACCCTGCGGGATATGCCGCCGACCTCGCCGATCTGGTGCGTTTCGCCGACAACCCGAAAATTGCGCAGTGGCTGACCAATGATTTCCCGAACCCCTATACCGAGGCCGATGGACGGGCGCTCCTCGCATCTGTATCCGGCAAAGAGCCTGTGAACATGTTCGCCATCGAGGTCGACGGGCGCGTCGTTGGGTCGATAAGTATCTATCCGCAGGAGGACATCTATCGCCGGAACGCCGAGTTGGGCTACTGTCTTGCAGAGGAGTATTGGGGACGCGGCATTGTACCCGAAGCGATCCGCCTGATCGTCGAATACGGTTTCCGCACCTTCGACATCGACCGCATCTTTGCCCGTCCTTTCGGCTCAAACGAACGCTCGCAGCGTGTTTTGCAGAAAGCCGGATTCACCCTTGAGGCGAGCTTTGAAGGAACGGTCATGAAAAACGGCCGCCGCGAGGACGAAGTCTACTACGCCATAAGGCAATAAGCCGACGCGCAGGCCCACCGTCACAACCCATTGCTACCGCTACTTACACTTGGCCCTTCAAAAAATGATTACTCGAAGAGCGTGAGGGCCGAGTCGTGGCGGGCGCGTTCGAACGCGCGGTCGGTCTCGAAGAAGAAGTGTTCCTCGCCGAAGGCGGGCTCCAACTGGTCGAACCACGTTGCCCGCGGATCGTAGCGCGCGAAGAACGGGATGTCGACCCAGCGCGGATCGCGTCCCTGCAAAAACCTCAGCACGAACACCTTCTCGCCCCACACCCGCGCAACGCCTAACAACTGTATCTTTCCCGGCGTGTCGCTCATGCTCGGGCCGCGTACCGTGCGGCACACCCCGCTGACACTCCGGTAGGCTTTTCGGAAAATCTCCCAACAGCGCTCCAGCGGCACCTCGAAAAAGTGTTTCGCCCCCGTGTCCCTCGCCACGAACATGTAGTAGGGTATGCATCCCAAATCGACCTGCCGGCGCCACATTTGCGCCCACACATCGGGCGAGTCGTTGATGTGGCGCAGCACCGGTGACTGGGTGCGTATCTGCGCCCCAGTGCTCCGTATGCGCCTTATGGCTGCCGCCACGGCTTCGGTCGACAGCTCGACCGGATGGTTGAAATGGGCCTGGATGGCGAGGTTCTTACCCGCCGCCGCAACCCGTTCGAAAAGGCGCATCAAATCGTCGGAGTCGCTGTCGGTGAGGAAACGATAGGGCCAGTAGGCGAGCGCCTTTGTGCCGATGCGGATGGTGCGGATGTGTGTGAACTCGGGCGCGAGCAGCGGCTCGATGTACCCGGCGAGCACGGAGGCCGACATTGTCATAGGGTCGCCGCCGGTGAAAAGTATGTCTGTCACGCCGCGGTGCAGGCGAAGGTAACTCCTCAGCAGGTCACCCTCCTTCATGGCGAACTTGTAGCCCGTCATCCCCGAGAACTGCGGCCACCGGAAACAGAACGTGCAGTAGGCGTGGCAGGTTTGTCCCTGCGACGGGAAGAAGAGCACCGTTTCGCGGTATTTGTGCTGCACGCCTTTGAGCCGTATGTCGCCCAGCGTGGGAACGTTGTGCTCCTGGCCGGCGGGGTTGGGGTTGAGCGACAGGCGGATGGCGTCGACGGTCTCTTTGAGCCTTTCGGGCGGAGCGCCGGTCTCGGTGAGGTGCCTGATCTGGGTGTAGTGCCTTGCGGTGAGGAGCCCACGGCGCGGGAACGTGAGGGTGAAGATGGGGTCGTCGGGCACGCGGCTCCAGTCGATGAGCTCTTCGGTGACGTAGTTGTTGGTTTTGAAGGGCAGCACCTGCCCAACCACTTCGATGGCCTCGATGGCTTCGGCGGAGAGTCGGGCGACCTGCGGGATCTGGCGGTAGTTGTGCAGGGAGTAGCCTTGATAGGTTTTCGGTTTCATGGCAGCAGCTATTTTTATCGACATCGGCTAAAGATACGAAAAAACTCGTCAATGGCCAAAGGTTATGTGCAAGAACGGGAGAAAAACGAGCCTCCTGCCAGTTGTGAAAACAAAACCGTCGGCAGCCTTTCGATCAGATCGAAACCACAGTCGTTTCGATTCCCATTTCCGACAACTGCTTCCGCATGAGCGGCGAAATGCCCTCGTCGGTGATGATCTCGTCTATGTCGGACGTCTCGCAGATCTTGCTGAATCCGATGCGACCGAATTTCATGCTGTCGGCCAGCACCACCACCTTTTGGGCTGTGCGGATCATAGTCCGGTTCAGGTTTGCCTCCATCACGTTTGTTGTGGTGAGGCCGAAGTCGGGAGTTATCCCGTCGACCCCGAGGAACAACTTGCTGCAATGAAAGTCGCGCAACATCTCCTCGGCAGAGTTGCCCACCACCGACATGGAACTCGGCCTCACGAAACCACCCAACTGAATCACCTCGATCTCCCGGTTCTGCGAAAGAATGGAGGTGACCTGCAAAGCCGACGTGATCACCGTCAGGCGATCGGAAAAATCGTACAGGCCGCGGGCGAGAAAAGTCATCGTTGTGCCGGAGGCTATGATGATCGAGTCGTTGGCGGAGACCATCCGGGCCGCGTGTGCTGCTATGGCTCGCTTCTCGTTCACGTTCTGTTTCTCTTTTTCGTTGACGTGCCGGTCGCTGATATAGGGACTGGCCAGGATGGCGCTTCCGTGGGTGCGGTAGAGCTTCTTTTGCTGTTCGAGCGCACTCAGGTCTTTGCGCAGGGTGACTTCCGATACCTTAAGTCGCTCGGCGAGGGCGCTTACGGAAACGGAACCTTTCTCGAGCAGCAGATCGAGTATCTGTTTATGTCTCTGGGCAAGCCCGGAGATTGTTTCTTCGTTCGACATGGCCGATTCGGTCTGGTTAAAAATGAAACATAAAATAGTATAAATCGCAATGTTTTGTAATGCGGCAAAGCCGTTTCTTCATTACTTTTGTCGTTAAAAGGCAAACAAATTGAGATAATGACCCGATTGTATTTTGCACTTTCGAGGCAAATATAGCATGTTATTTGCGAATTGCAATACTTTATCGAAATTATTCTTTAGAGTAGCATTTCGAATCGGAACAAATAAAGTTTCGAAAAAACAACAAAAAGGCATTGAAATGAAATTTTATTGCTCTATCTTTGTTTCGAAAAAATAGAGGAGAATTATGGATCGGAAAAAAATGCTCGAGCGGTTTGCGGAGCAGAGAGGTAAAACGGATGTCATTGTAATAGGAGGCGGCGCGACCGGACTCGGGATTGCCGTGGACGCCGCAACGCGGGGGTACGATGTGCTGCTGCTGGAAAAGGCCGATTTTGCAAAAGGGACTTCGAGCAAAAGCACGAAACTTGTCCACGGCGGGGTTCGCTATTTGCAGAACGGCGACGTGCTGCTCGTCTTGGAGGCGCTTCGCGAACGGGGGTTTATGAAACTCAACGCGCCCCACTTGGTTAAGGATCAGGCGTTCGTGATCTCGAACTACCGCTGGTGGGATAACCTGCTCTATTTCTGCGGACTGACGCTATACGACATGCTGTCGTTCGGTTTCGGTTTTGGTCGCAGCCGTTTTATTTCCCCGAGCCGGGTGCTTCGTGAAGTGCCCACCATGAAAAAGAGCGGGCTCAAGGGAGGGATCGTCTACCACGACGGCCAATTCGACGATTCGCGCATGGCCGTGAATCTGGCGCAGACCGCCGCGGAGCACGGTGCGATCGTGCTCAACAAGGCGGAGGTCACGGGTGTACTGCACGACGGCCACGGGGCTGTTCGCGGGGTGCGCTTCACCGATCTGGAGAGCAACCGGCCGATAGAGGTCGAAGCGCCCTGCGTGATCAACGCCTGCGGGGTGTTCGTGGACGACGTAATGTCGATGGACTCGGCCGACCACCGGCGCATGGTGGCCCCGAGTCAGGGGGTTCACCTGGTCTTCGACAAGAAATTCCTGCCGGGCGACCACGCCGTGATGATCCCCAAAACGAGCGACGGGCGGGTACTGTTCGCCGTGCCGTGGCACGACAAGGTGGTGGTGGGCACTACCGACATACCGCGCCCGAAGGCCGAACTCGAACCCCGGCCGCTGAAAGAAGAGATAGACTTCATTCTCGGCACGGCGGCGCTCTATTTCGCCCATCCGCCCGGGCGCTCGGACATACTCTCCGTCTTCGCCGGGCAGCGTCCGCTGGCAGTGCCCAAAAAGGAGAGTAAAAGCACGAAAGAGATTTCGCGCAGCCACAAGATCATAGTTTCGCCCTCGCGGATGATAACCATCACGGGCGGCAAGTGGACTTCCTACCGCCTGATGGCCGAGGATACAGTCGACCGGGCGATCAAACTCGGACTGCTCCCGAAACAGCGTTGCGTCACCCGAAAACTGAAAATCCACGGTTACCGCCCGAATCCCGATCTGACCGACCACCTGTATGTATATGGCAGCGACCGCGATGCGATCGTGGCCCTGGCCGCAAGCGACCCCGCGATGGCCGAGCGGATATCCGACCGCTACCCCTACACGGCCGCCGAGGTCGTTTGGGCCGCGCGGCATGAGATGGCGCGCGACGTGGAGGATGTGTTGGCCCGCCGGGTACGACTGCTCTATGTCGATGCCGCCGAAGCGATACGGGCCGCTCCGGCAACAGCACGGATTTTGGCTGCAGAACTTGGCCGCGATCAGGATTGGGTCGACGGGCAGGTGAAAGAGTTTACCGCCCTGGCAAAGCGTTATATTATATAAGGGTATAATAACGAAAACGGTCGTACTGCGACATAAACCTAAAACAATTAAGAATATGTGGAAATTTCTAAGACCAGAACCACACAAGCCTCTGCTTCCGAAGGAGGAGATAGATGCACAATACACCCGGTTGCGCTGGCAGGTTTTTATCGGGATTTTCGTAGGGTATGCCGGTTATTACCTCGTTCGCAAAAACTTTACGCTGGCCATGCCCTATCTGATCGACGAGGGGTTCGACAAGGGGGCGCTCGGAGTGGCGCTCTCGGCCAACGCCATTGCCTACGGGCTGTCGAAATTCCTGATGGGCGGGGTGTCCGACCGCAGCAGCGCTCGCAAGTTCCTGCCGCTGGGGCTTATCCTCTCGGCTCTGGCGACGGTCTTCATGGGAACCCGGGCCGGTGTTTCGACGATCGCCATGATGTTTATCATGCAATTTATGATCGGTTGGTTCCAGGGCATGGGATGGCCTCCGAGCGGACGGGTGATGACCCACTGGTTTTCGCTGCGCGAACGGGGTACCAAAATGTCGATCTGGAACGTGGCCCACAACGTGGGCGGAGGATTGTTGGGGCCCATGGCGGCCTACGGGGTGATCTGGTTCGGGGGATGGCAGGCAGGGATATTCTGGTTCCCGGCGGCCGTGGCGGTAATTATAGCCGTGCTGGCCTGGCTGACGGTGCGTGATACACCGCAGTCGTGCGGCCTGCCTCCGATCGAGCAGTACCACAACGACTATCCCAAGAACTACAACAAGGATTCCGAAAAAGAGCTTTCGGCACGGGAGATATTCTTCAAATACGTGCTCAACAACAAAACTCTTTGGTACATCGCCATTGCCAACGCCTTCATCTACCTGGTACGCTACGGGGTGCTCGACTGGGCGCCGACCTATCTGAGCGACGTGAAGGGCTACGACATCAAAAGCGTGGGCTGGGCCTACTCGGCCTACGAATTCGCGGCCATTCCAGGCACGATCATCTGCGGCTGGATTAGCGACAAAGTGTTCAAAGGACGCCGGGCCATCACGACGATGATCTACATGGCGCTCGTGGCCGTCTTCGTGGTCATCTACTGGCAGAACCGAGGCAGCATAATGCTCGACAGCATCTCGCTGATTGCCATCGGCTTCCTGATCTATGGGCCGGTGATGCTCATCGGCGTGCAGGCGCTCGATCTCGCCCCGAAAAAGGCCGCCGGCACCGCAGCCGGGCTGACGGGATTCTTCGGCTACTTCTTCGGCACGGCCATCCTGGCCAACATCGTGATGGGCTACGTGGTCGAAACACTGGGGTGGGATTACGGCTTCATCATCCTGCTCGCCGCCTGCGCATTGTCGCTCCTCTTCGTGGGATTCACGTACAAAGACGAAAAATATCTTCTTAAACGAACAAAAATCGAAACGGATCAAAATTAATTCAGCTATGTTTAAAACATTTATCAGAACAGCGACTGCATGTTGCTCGGTGATACTTATCGCCACCTCATGCGAGGATCAGGTCTACAACAACCTGAACGTGGATGTGGATCGCGTGGCGATCGACAAACTCTCACCGGAGATGCAAAAGGTCCGGGACTACGTACCCAAATTCGCCGTGATCGCCCACCGCGGCTCAACCTTTTGGACGCCCGAAGAGACCGAGTCGGCCTACCGCTGGGCCAGAGAAATCGGCGCCGACTATCTGGAATGCGACATGCAGGTGACCAAGGACGGCGTGGTACTCGCGCTGCACGACGACAACCTGTCGCGCACGACCAACATTGAGCAGGTCTTCGGACAGGATCTGCCACGGGTACGCTACGATTATTACCTCTCGCTGGGCTATACGCCCGCCGAGGCGCAGGCGAAGTATGATGCCGACAAGAAGGCGTTCATTCCGCTTTTGACCAATTACTACACCTTCCAGGAGCTCCAGATGCTCGATGCCGGTTCGTGGTTCAACACCGCCAGCCCTAACGAGGCGCGTAGCAGTTTCGCAGGGCAGAGGCAGTACATCTCGGCTCTCGAAGACCTTGTGATGTACGCGCGGGGCAAACGCCTCAAACGCGACGCCAACGGCCAGCGCATCTACACTCTCGTTCGCAAGACGGGCACGACGATCTCGGGCCTGAGCGGTACGTCGGACGTGGCAGAGTACAAACTCGAATATGAGGACGACCCGCAGGACACCGGCCACCGCCCCGGTATTTACATTGAATTCAAGGAGCCGTGGCTCAACCCGGGTAACTTCGAAAAGATCGTATACGACGAACTCGACCGCCTCGGCATGAACGTGGTCACCAAACCCGAAGCCGACGGTGCTCCATTCTACGTGAACGGCAAGGTGAACGTGGGCAACACAAACGGCAAGGTGATCCTGCAAACATTCTCGCTCGAAAGCCTGAAACGGGTCGCCGAATTCTATGAGGGCAAGGTGCCGATGTGCTTCCTGTTGTGGTATGGCACCGGAGCGACCGACCTGAAAAACGAAACGCCGCTCGGCTACGCCTCGTTCATCAACCTGGGAGTGCAGTACAAGGCACACATCATCGGCCCGAGCATCGCCGGCGCCCCGAACAACTATTATGATACCAACAAGCCCTGGCAGGCTTATCTGATCCGCAAATCGGGAATGCTCAACCACCCCTATTCGTTCGACACCCGCGCCCAGATGGACAAATACTATGGCGAGTACAACTTCGGCAACACGGAGAACGTCTATCCCGCCCCCTACCTCGACGCGATGTTCACCAACCGTGCGGAGATGACCTGCCAATACTTTATCGACCGGGGTGTGCGTCAAACGCCGGCCCCGCAGACCGTGCCCAATTCCGAAGAGCTGCTGATCCGGCTCGGATACACGAAATAGTCCCCCGATGAACCGTTTGAATTATTTAAAACAGAACAGTCCAATGAAAAAACAGATAGCTTTGCTTGCAACAGCCTTCATGCTTTGCTCGACCGCAGCCGTATACGCTCAGGCACCCGATGTTGAGAATCCGCTGCTGAAATACACCAACCGGGAGACGGGACTTACCTTCACCGCCGGTGCCCGCCTGATGGCCGACGTGGCCTATTACCACAGCGATTTCACTCCGATGAAATCGGGGGCGGCAATTACCGATGCACGCATTCGCGCCTCGCTGAAATACAAACAATTTTATTTCTACGGCGACTTCGATTTCTCCGGCGGCAGGTTCACCCAAAAAGACCTGTTCCTGCGCTACAACCTGCGCGAAAACGCGCGCGGCATCCACAGCCTGAAGGCGGGTTACTACGCCGAGCCCACCTCGATGAGCATGCAGACGAGCCGCTACGCCTACCACTTCGTTTCGCGCCCCTCGCCGGTGCAGGCACTCGCTCCGGGACGTGCTCTGGGCTTTACCTACAAATTTTTCAATACCGCCTTGATGCTCGAACAGGGCCTGTTCGCCGAAAACCGCTACAACAACCAGACAGCCGGTAACCAGGGGATTTCGGTTGGCGGCCGCTGGGTCTGGAAGGCGATTAACAACAAATCTACGACGCTTCACATCGGGGCTACGGCACGTTACGCACAGATGAACACGGGTGTGGTGACGAACAACATCTTCACCACCCACCAGGTGCTTTCCGCCCCGATGCAGACCTCTGTCGATCCGGTGACCCGCTACCTGAACGCCGATCTGCCGTGGGCACGCAAAAACCTCAACCTCGGCGGGGAAGCGCTGCTGCGTACCAACCGATTCTTCGCCCGCGGCGAGTACCTGTTCAAACGCGTTTACAAGCAACGCCCCGATCAGGAAATCTTCGTCGGCCAATTGGGCGGCGTGTGGAGTTGGACCACTTTGGAATCGTGGCAGAAGGGCAACCCTCTGCGCACCTCGAACTTCGACGGAGCATATCTTGAACTGGGCTATCTGCTCAAGGGTGCCGGCTACACCTACAACGACGAAGGGGCGCAACTCGGCGGGATGAGCGATAAATCGTGGGAGGTCGTGGCGCGTTACAGCTACACCAACCTGAACGACATCAACAAGGGTGACTACTTCCTCATCGGCCGCAACCAGTTCTATCCCGGCGGCACGGTGTCGGATTACCCGGCCGTGTCGACCAGCGTTGGCGGCGGCCGGATGCACGCCGCGACGGTGGGCCTGAACTATTCGCCCAACGCCTACCTGAAATTCCTGGCCGAGTACCAGTTCGCCAGGCTGAACAACGTCTACTTCCCGATGGACAAGGCGTTCCACACGGTGCAGATGAAGGTAATGTTCTCGTTCTAAGTAAATACCGCCGTACCGATTGGTTACGGGTTACCTAAAAGGGAAGGTAACACTGAAGTGCACCCCAAAAGTTGGACAAAGACTTTTGGGGTGCGGTTCATTGTTCGGCTATGAGCGCCCCCATGTCCGACTCCTTCGAATACTACAACACGATGAAGAATGGCAGTATCGGCGAGAAAGAGTCATATCTGTAGGGGGCTCAAATCAAAAGATAACTTTCATCACCCTCTTCCCACTTCGAGGAGGTTGGTTTCAACACGTTATGAGCCAACGATTCGTAGAAATGCTCCTCATTGCGGACATTGAACAGATCGATCTTGCAGATACAAAGCCTGTCATTCCCGCCATCGGCGATCTCCACCGCTTTAGCCACAAGCGAACTCTTTCCCCAACGTCGAGGAGAGATGATGATGGTGTTGACCAGCGAGTTGAAATTATTCTATCCGTCGTGCGATTACCTTATTATTCTGCTGTGCTGTTACTTGGTTTTGACGCTACCGGACGCAGTGAGGTTCGGGGCAGACGTGTAAACCATTAAACTTAATGGTTGGTCGAAAAGAACGTATCCG
>DBDQ01000035.1 GCA_002293665.1 Alistipes sp. UBA928
TTCTACATTCCGCTGATGGTCGACACGCTTATCAAACGCGGAGTGGCGACCATGAAGGTGTTGCCCACGCCGGCGGTGTGGTTCGGCGTCACATACAAAGCAGATAAACCCGATGTCGAAGCGCGTCTGCGCAAACTGGTCGACGCCGGCGAATACCCCGCTAACTTATGGGCGGCAACGGCCGCGGCGGAATAATTTCCCTCATTGCTCACTGCAAACTCGATTAAATATGGGAATCACTCAAAGATCGTGGGGTTTCACCCCCGAAGGAGAAGCCGTAATTCTTTACACTCTGACCAACGCCTCGGGCGCATCGGTCGAAGTTACAAATCTCGGTGCGTCGCTCATTTCGGCGCGCGTGCCCGACCGCAAAGGCGCGCTTGCCGACGTGGTGCTCGGCTACAAGGATTGGCAAAGCTACATTGCCGACGCACCCTACATGGGCAAGAGCGTGGGACGCTACGCCAACCGCATGGGCGACGCAAAATTCACCCTCGACGGGAAAGAGTACCTGCTCCCACCCAACGAAGGACGAAACCAACTGCACGGAGGCCGTGCGACGTGGGCCGACAGAATTTGGGAAGGCAGGGTCGAAGGCAACCGCGTGGTCTTTTCGATCGCGAGTCCCGACGGCGAAGGAGGCTATCCCGGCAATATGACCGCCGAGACGGCCTACCACTGGAGCGACGAGTGCGAGTTGGAGATAGTATACTCCGCCGAGACCGACGCTCCCACTGTGGTCAACATGACCAACCATGCCTACTTCAACCTTGCAGGCGAGGCTTCGGGGAGCGCGATGGGTCATGAATTGCAGTTGAACGCATCGACTTTCATTCCCACACGACCCGACAACATCCCCACGGGCGAACTGTGGCCGGTGGAGGGCACGCCGATGGATTTTCGCAAGGCAAAGCCTCTCGGGCGCGATATCGACGCAGATTATCCGCAGATAACCGATGCCGCCGGGTATGACCGCTGCTGGGTGATCGACGGTTGGAGACGTAATATTCTGGGCGAGGCGGGATTTTTGTACGACCCGGTTTCGGGCCGGAAGATGACGATTCTTTCGTCGCAGCCGGGAATTCAGCTCTATTCGGGCAACTTCCTTAAGGGTTCGCCCGTCGGTAAGAGCGGCGCGCCTTATGCCAACCGCACTGGGGTGGCGCTCGAGTGTCAGGGTTTTCCTGATGCTCCAAATCATCCCAACTTCCCCTCGCAAACGCTGCGGCCTGGTGAGCGGTATATTCAGAAGATTGTTTATGCTTTCTCGGCGGAGAGTTAAAACGGTAAATCCTTCAGGGGAAGATACTCGCCTGCGGGGGTGACTTCGTAGAGGAAGTGTTCGAGGCCGTTGGTGAGCATCACGTGGCGGGCGCCGAGATGGGCGTTGTAGCGGAAGGCTTGGTCGAGCACAGAGGCGTCGATCGAAACCTCAGGCGCCTTGCACTCCACGAGCAGCAACGGACGGCCATCAGGTCCGAAAACCACTATGTCGGCCCTTTGGGACTGGCCGTACACGCGCACGGGATGTTCCTGGGCGACGCGCGTCGCAGGAATGCCACGATCGATGAGCATTGACAGCACGTGGCGGCGCACCCATTCTTCGGGCGTCAGCACCAGCCAACGGCCACGCCCGGAGTCCCACACGCACAGTTCGCCGCCACGTTCGGCGACTCTCAGCCGGCATGGCGGTAAACTCAATTTCGGATAATCGGCGCGGGTTTTCATCAATTAATGCCTATCTTTGAAAGCTCAAAGATAGGCATTATTATATGAAGAAAACAGCATTGGCTCTCGCCGCCGTTCTCGTTTCGGCTGTCACGGGTGCCCAAACCCCCAGGCATCTCGATCCGACGGTGGTGTCGCAGGGCAAGGAACTGCCTCGGGGCGAGGTGGTGAGTCACGACTCGAAAGTCGATGCCGTGAGGCGCACCTCCGGAGCGTCGAAATATCTGCAGCCCCTCGGCGGGTGGAGCCGCACCGAGAGCGCCGAGGCAGTGACTTATAAAACCCGTTTCAGGATGCCGTTCGAATGGATCGACCGGCAGCAGTTTCTCTATATGGGGCGCGTGTCGGGTTCGTTCGACGTGGTGATAAACGGCGCCCCGGCGGCATACAGCCAGACCGGCAGCACCCCGGGGGAGTTCGACATCACCGAGGTCTCGAAAGAGGGGGCGAACGAGCTTGAGATAGTGATCTGGAAAGAGCCGGTCTCGCGCCGTCTCGAAAACGACCGCCCCGCCGCGCCGCCGCAGATAGAGGGCGAGGTGTACATACTTTCGCAGCCGCAGGTGAGGGTGCGCGACGTGGCCGTTTCGACCCGCATGGAGGGGACGGCGGGGTTGCTCGAGCTCGGCGTGATACTCAAAAGCCATCTGCTCAATCCCCACGACTACACCGTGTTCTGGGAGCTGATCAACCCCGCGGGCGAGATAGTCGCCGAGGGGCGCAAAGACGCACGGCTCGAAATGCGGCGCGAGGACACCGTAACTTTCTTTGCAAACATTCCGCGCATCGTGCCTTGGAGCCACGAGGAGCCGCGGCTCTATACATTATTTATAAAGACGCAGAACGAGGGGCGGTTTCGCGAATACCTGTCGTTCCGCGTGGGATTCCGTAATATCGGGTTGGACGACGACGGCACGATCACCCTCAACGGGGTGCCGCTCGAGTTGGATATGCGCGAGTTCACGCCACCGGGTGATCCGGCCGCGATGAGAGAGACTATGGTGAAGATGCGACGCGAAGGGGTCGGAGGAGTGATGCTGCGGGGAGCGCCGCCCAGCCGCGAGTTCTACGCGCTCGCCGACTCGTTGGGGATATACGTTGCCAGCCGCGCCGACATCGACACTCGGCTCGCCGGGGAATCGCGTGCCGTGGAGGGCAATCCGTCGAACGACCCGGCGTGGGAGGCGGCTTATCTCGACCGTGTGATGGCCATGTATCACACATCGAAGAACCACCCCTCGGTGTCGATATTCTCGCTGGGGTCGCGGGCGGCTAATGGATACAATCTTTATGAAAGTTATTTGGCGCTTAAGGCTTTGGAGCGACACCGGCCCGTGATATACACCGACGGCGGCGGGGAGTGGAACAGCGATCTTGTCGAGGGACAACTCTCCAAGGCGCAGGGAACAGCCGGGGCGCAGTCGCCCTGGCTGACGCTTGAGGCGGTCGACGTTGCCGCGGGGCGCTTCCGGCTGTCGAACTTGCGGCGGATCACTCCTTTCGCGGGTGAGGCGGCGTACAAAATCGTGCTGGGGCGGCGCAATGTGGTGTCGAGCGGAGTGGTGCCCGTCGAGGTGCTGCCGGGCAACGCGGTCGAGTTTACCGTGCCGATCGCGGGAGTTAAAGAAGGTAAGCCCTACACCGTGGCGATAGAGATCGCGGGCGAAAGCCCCGTCGGTGACTATCTGCCCGACGGTGATCCCAACCTGAAGATTTTCCGCCGACTCGATCAGCCGCTGACTCCGGCAAATCGGGCTGTTTTTGCCGGGGGCGAGTTCATGAGTGGGGAGTGATGGAGCGCGTGTTGCAAATAGTTGTCCTGATCGCGCTAACGGGTTGTGTGTCGCGTCCGGTGGCGGTCGAGAGGGTCACTGCACACTATTTATATAAGCCCGACTCGGCGCGGTTGGTGTTCGTGGGCGATGTGATGTCGCACTCGCCGCAGGTTGCGGCGGCCAGAACTCCCGCCGGCGGGTATGACTATACAGAAATTTTCCGCCATTTCCGGCCGATCTTCGAGGGAGCCCATGTCGCCATTGCAAATCTTGAAACCACGCTGCGCACGCGGCCGCCCTTCACGGGCTATCCGTCGTTTGCCGCCCCTGCCGAGCTCGCTTTCGACATGTGCCGTGCGGGCATCGACATTGCCACCACGGCCAACAACCATATTTGCGACAAGGGCGCCGCGGGCATTCGCTCGACCCTTGCGATACTCGACAGTGCAGGCATACGTCACACCGGAGCGTTCCTCGACAGCGCTGACCGGCGTGCCCGGCATCCGCTCAGATTCACAGCGGGCGGTCTGCGGTTTGCGCTGATGACCTATACCTACGGCACCAACGGTATTCCCGTGCCGCGCGGGATGATAGTCAACCTGATAGATACCGCTGTCATTGCGCGCGACCTTGCCGAGGTGAGAGCGAGCCGCGAAGCCACCAGTGTCGATGTGGTGATCGTGAGTTACCATTGGGGCGAGGAGTATCGCTCGCATCCCACGCGGGAGCAGCGCCGCCTCGCCGACTGGACGCGTGCCCGCGGCGCCGACCTAATCATCGGCGGCCATCCCCACGTTGTGGAGCCCTTCGAGGCGCACTACAACGCCGACTCGACCGCGGTGACAGGGGCTACGTACTATTCGTTAGGAAATTTCGTGTCGAACCAGCAACGGCGCTACACCGACGGGGGCATAGCTGCCGACATCACCCTTGTGCGTCGCGACTCTCTGCCCATGCGCTGGGATTTGGGTTGGCGGCTCGCGTGGGTGCACGCTCCCTTTCGTGACGGAGTGCGCAGCCGCTACGAGGTGCTCCCCCACCCCGCTCTCGACACCCTGCCGGTTGCCGCGGCGACTTTCGTTGCCGATACTCGCAGGTTGCTTTCCCGTTCCGATTCGGTGTTCGTCGAGATGTGATAAAAGAAGGGGGAGCCATAAGGCTCCCCCTTCTTTTGTGGATCGCGAATAGATTTACAACTCCCATGCGAGGGCGCTGGCGCCGAGGATTGCGGCGTCGGACTCGTTGAGCTCGGAGAACTCCACCTTGATCTTGCCCTTCCAGAACGCGAGCAGGTTTTCGTTCATTGCCTCCACGACCGGTTTTTTGAGCAGGTCGCCCGCTTTGGTCAGACCGCCGAAAAGGATGATCGCCTCGGGTGATGAGAACGCCACAAAGTCGGCCAGCGCGGCCCCGAGCATGCGACCCGTGAAGTTGAATATGTCGATCGACACCTGGTCGCCCTTTGCCGCCGCCTCGGCCACATCTTTCGAGGTGATCGAGTCGCGCGGAATGTCGCGCAGGATAGTCGGCCGGTCGGTCGTTTCGAGAATCTCGCGGGCCGTGCGCGCCACACCAACCGCCGAGGCGTAGGCCTCGAGGCATCCCGTGCGGCCGCAACCGCACAGGCGGCCGTTGTTGCGTACCTGGATCGTGTGGCCCAACTCGCCGGCGAAACCGTCGTGGCCGTAGAGGACGTAGCCCCCGACGACAATGCCGCTGCCGACTCCTGTTCCGAGCGTAATCATGATGAAGTGTTTCATGCCGCGCGCCGCGCCGTAGGTCATCTCGCCCACCGCCGCCGCGTTGGCGTCGTTGGTGAGCTTGACCGGCAGGCCGATCTCCTTACTCACCAGTTCGGCCAGCGGAACGATGCCCTTCCACTTGAGGTTGGGAGCGAACTCGATCGTGCCGCGGTAGTAGTTGCCGTTGGGGGCGCCGATACCGACCCCGCGGATCGCCTCTATGCCCCCGTCGACCTGCGAGGCGAGTAGACGTATCGCCGCTCCGAGGTCTTTCACATATAACTTTACGTCATCGTGGGTGTCGGTACGGATCACGCTTTGGGTCAACACGTTTCCGCGTGCGTCCACCACGCCTATCTTGGATGTCTGGCCGCCAATGTCGACCCCTATCACATATTTCTTGTCCATGGCAGTATCAGTCGATTTTAATATCTTTGTTGACATTCTTGCTGCCTATCAGCGCGTAGTAGAGCATATACAGAATACCGGCCACGATGAGCCAGTAGCTGGGCATGTAGCCGACCCACTTCACAAGTTGCTCCTGTGCGAGAGGGATCACGCCGCCGCCCACGACCATCATCATGAAGATGCCCGAGGCCTGGGAGGTGTATTTACCGAGCCCCTCGGTGGCGAGGTTGAAGATCGCTCCCCACATGATCGACGTGCAGAGTCCGCACAGCACGAGCAACAGGGCGCTCAGGGGGACTTTCGTCATGATGAACGCGCTGCCGGTAAAGGCGGGCATGGAACTCTGGACTGTGACGGGAATGAAGATCGCCGCGATGACGAGCAGGGCCGACACACCCGTGGCGAAAACCATCATGGCGCGGCTCGAAACCTTCGCACCAATTGCGCCGCCGACGAAACGTCCGATCATCATCAGGAACCAATAAGTCGCCGCAACGACTCCCGCAGTGGCGGCCGCCGTGTCGACCGGAAGACCGGCCCCCTTCGACAGGTAGTAGAACAGGATGCCGGGGATGCCCACCTCGACGCCCACGTAGAAGAAGATAGCCACGGCGCCAAGCACGAGGTGGCGGAACTTCCACGCGCTCGATTCGAATTTCACGTCGGCCGCTGTCTGCGTGGGGTTGCTTATGGGGATGAAGAGCAGCAGGACGAATGTGAGGGCGAATACACCCATCGCGATGTAGAGCAGCGGGTTGACGTCGGAGATGACGGCCTTCGACACCTCACCGATCATCGCACCCACCATCATGGGGGTGATCGTACCGACCAATGAGTTGAAACCGCCTCCGGTCTGGATCAACTGGTTGCCCTTGTTGCCGCCGCCGCCCAGAAGATTGAGCGTAGGGTTGACCACCGTGTTGAGCATACACACGCAAAAGCCCGCGATGAGTGCTCCGGCAAGGTATACATAGAATCCGGCCGCGCCTGTCTTGCCCGACAGGAACTGCACGAATATGCCAACCAGCCCCACGGCGATTGCGATGAGGGTTGTTTTTTTGTATCCCAACCTGATGAGCATCCTGCCGGCCGGAATTCCCATGAAGAGATAGGCCAGGAAGTTCATCATGTTGCCCATCATCCCGAGATTCTCGAAATCGGGATTGTTTTTCCAGATCACGCCGATGGGTGCGGCTAAGTTCGTCACGAACGAGATCATTCCGAACAGGAATATCATAGTGATTATCCCTACGATGTTGCCCTGTTTTTTTGTTGTTGCCATAGTGTCAGTCAGATAATTTTAAGGTAAGCTTAAGGGAATTACTAAATTGTTTCCGGGTTGTAAATGTAGATTAAAATTTTTTAATAACAAAATCCGTCTAAATATATTGCCGCCGGTTTTAGCCGGCGGCAATAATGAGAACTTTACTTTCCCGGTTTCAAGGTCGCAAATTGCTGCCTTGAAGCAAACATATCAAAACGGCAAATCGTCGGGATCGTCAACGGGGATTGGGTCGGGCGACGAGGGGGATTGCGGGGCCGAACCGGGGACGGAAACAGGGGCTCCTTGGTGGGGGGCGGATGGATAGCCCGAACCGCCTCCTTGGGCGTTCCCGCCGTAGCCCGCGCCCTGGCCGTAGCTCTGCGAACCTCCGGCCGATCCTTCGGCGCGGCGACCCAACAGTTTCATGTCGTTGGCGACGATCTCCACGCCGTAGCGCTTCACGCCCTCTTTATCTGTCCACTCGTTCGATCGCAGCGGCCCCTCGACGTATATCTGTGAGCCCTTGCGTACGTATTTGTCGGCCACGTCGGCGAGGCCCCTCCACAACACCACGGAGTGCCATTCGGTGTGTTCTTTGGACTCCTGCGTCTGGCGGTTGAAAATCCTTTCGGTCGTTGCGAGCCTTACCCGTGCTACCTTGACTCCTGTCTCGAGAGTCCTGATCTCGGGGTCGACCCCCACGTTTCCCACTAAAATTACTTTATTTATCATAGTCGTTTGATTATTTCGGTGAACAGTGTCGTCATTTTTTTCTCGGCGGCGGCACCTTGCTTTTGCACATCCTCGTGGTCGCCCGCCTCGTCGGAGAGGCCCACGTTGGTGATGATCGAGGCTCCGAAGACCGGGATGCCCATGTGGCGCGCCGCAATCACCTCAGGCGTCGTGGACATGCCCGCCGTGTCGCCCCCTATCGCACCGAAGTAGCGATACTCGGCCTGGGTCTCGAAAGTCGGCCCCGTGCCGCCCACGTAGACGCCGTATTTCAGTTCGATCCCCTCGGCGGCGGCAACCTGCGCCGCGATCTCTCTAAGGTGCGGGTCGTAGCAGCCGTGCATATCGGGAAAGCGCGGGCCGAGTTCGGCAATGTTCGGGCCCACAAGCGGATTGGGGATGAGATTGATATGGTCGGTGATCACCATGATGTCGCCCGTGCGGAACGTCGGGTTGATCCCACCGCTGGCGTTCGACACAAATAGCGTGCGCACTCCAAGAAACTTCATCACCCTGACCGGAAATACCACCTGCCACGGCTCATAGCCTTCGTAATAGTGGAACCGTCCCTGCATCGCCACCACACGGCGGCCACCGAGTAGTCCGAAAATCAGCCTGCCCGAATGCCCCTCCACGGTCGAGACCGGAAAATCGGGAATGTCTTTGTAGTCGATCGACGCCGAGATGTCGATGCTTCCGACCAAGCCCCCGAGACCTGTTCCCAGAATTATGCCCACTTCGGGCGTTCCGAAATCGCTCCCCCCTATTTTTGCTGCCTCAGCGAGAATAAAAGAGGCTGTTTTTTTGATTTGTTCCAACATCGTATTCCAATTTTTTGAAGAAATCGTGCTTCGACTCCTCGATGAATCCCATCTCGCACGGTTGGACGAAGATGCGCGCCCTGAGTTCAGGGGGTATCTTGGCTCCGTTACCCAGTTTGACGGCGTCCTTTTCGGTAGTGACTATCACCGCGTCGCTGCCAGCCTCTTCGAGCGCCCGCTCCATGCGGTGCAGGTCTCTCACGACGTAGGGGTGGTGGTCGTCCCACAGTAGTTCCTCCTCAAGCCGGTAGCGTGCGGCGAGGCTGTCGACAAACGACTCCGGGTTTCCCAGCGCCGCCATCGCCACCACCTTCGATCCCGCCTTGAGGCGCCGGTCGCCGGCGTCGGCCGGAAACGCGGGATAGGGATCGCCCGCCACGACTCGGGTGAACGAGAGGTTCTGATAGGGTAACAGTTCGAGATTGTTGCGCCTGATGCGGCGGTCGAGAGGGGTCATGCCGGCCGGGCAGCGCGTCATCACCACGTAGTGGGCGCGGCGCATCTGCTTTCGCTGGTCGCGCAAACGCCCCAGTGGCAGCAGGCGGTCTTTGTCTATGGGTTGCGCGTAGTCGGTCATCACGATGTTGAGCTTGGGTGTGAGGCGGCGGTACTGGAATCCGTCGTCCATTATGACGAGATCCACCTCCGGATGTTCGCGACACATACGTTCGATGCCCGCCACCCGGTCTTTGCACACGACAACCACGGCGTCGGGACAGTTGTTTTTGATCTGCTTCGGTTCGTCGCCGCTCTTGCGCCACGACATTTCGGGCGTCACCTCGACGTAGCCCCGCGTCTTGCGGCCATAGCCCAACGATATGAGGCCCACGTTGTAGTGTTCCTGGAAATGTTTTATCAGCGCCTCGCACATGGGAGTTTTGCCCGTCCCGCCCACTGTGATGTTGCCCACGCACACCACGGGGATATCAAGCGTGACGCTCTTCTTCAGCCCCGCGTCATACAACCAGTTCCTCACGGCGATCACGACACCGTAAATCCACGACAAAGGGGCGAGAAACAGACTAAGCATTTCGGGAAGTCACACAAATTCCCCAAAGGTAGTAATAATAGTTGAAAGTTAAAAGTCGAAAGATGAAAGTATTAAAAAAAACATAGGATATTAGTCAAAAAAGGCCAATTTTCATACTCGCGCGGAGATTTGCGCGCACAAACGGTCGGGATCGTCGGCGTTCACCAGCCAGCGCTGTTCGTAGATGTCCTCGATCATCACGAGGCCCTGCCACGAGGTGATGTAGACCTTCACGAGATCCCAACCCCGCAGATCGAGCCAATAGCCCGACCAGCCGAAAAATCCGGGGCTCGCGAAAACGGGAAACAGCGGACGGAGCGCCACCCGGTCTACTCGTTTCGCACTTCGGATATGACGATAGGGGATGTGGGTTATCTCCACCACACAGCGTATCTCCACGGCCTCCGGAGTGACGCGGATACTGCGCGGCACCGACAGCAGCGCCAGAGCCACCAGAGCCAGCGCTATGAACAGAAACCACACCGGCAGATACCTGCCCGGAGAGAGCCACCACAGCAACCCTACCACGAGCAAGATACCTCCCGCCACCGACCAGGTGGCGATGCGGCTCGTTTTATCGAGCCTGTATTTGAACCTCTCTCCTGTCAATTCTCAAAAATTAATAGTCGAGCAAAGATAACAATATCCTTCGAGAAAACGGCGATACGGTGGTAAAATGAGTTAAGTGTTTGAGGATTAGGTTTGTTGTTCGGAGAGTTTCGAGGTTCTTCACAAGGTGGGAAACACCACTAAATCGAGGGATTGTGAGTGGTTAGGAAGTCTGTACGATTGTGAGAATTGTGACGGTTCGTTTCATGCAATAAGAGTTATTACCCCGGCCGGTGCAAATCCGATCACTCGGGAATCGCGCACCGGCGGGGTAATTCACAACCGTTGTCATTCGACCCATTTAACCCATTTGTGCGAGTCGTCGTAGCCGGCCTTCACGATGGTTTCTATAAACTGCATGCCGCGCACGCCGTCGTCGACGTCGGGGAAGTCGAGCATGTCGACCGTCGGTTTCTGACCGTTAGTTTTTGCCATCGCCGTCAGTGCGAAGTTGCGGTAGATGTTGGCGAAAGCCTCGATGAACCCTTCGGGGTGTCCGGCCGGCGTGCGGGTGTTCCACTTCGCCGCACCGCCCATGAAACCGGTGCCGACTATCATGCGCTCCTCGGGCTTGTCGAGCCACTTGACCACGAGCACGTTGGGATCTTCGACGTGCCATTCGAGGCCGCCCTTTTCGCCGTACACACGGATGCGGATGTCGTTGGCGTTGCCCACCGCGATCTGGCTCGCCATGAGCACCCCTTTTGCGCCGCCGTCGTAGTGCATGAACGCCGTGCAGTCGTCGTCGATGGGGCGGCCCGGAACGAACGCCGTCAGCTCGCCGCACAGTTCGGTCACCTTCTGACCCGTCACATATTCGCTCAGGTGCCAGGCGTGGGTGCCGATGTCGCCCGCGCAGCCCGCCTTGCCCGACCTTGCGGGGTCGGTGCGCCATCCGGCGTTGTTGCCGCTCTGAAGTTCGATCCTTTCGGCCAGCCAACCCTGCGGATACTCGACGTAGATTCGGCGTATTTTGCCCAGATCGCCGCGGGCTATGCGGGCCCTGGCCTCCTTCACTGCCGGGAAAGCGCTGTACACGTGAGTCAGGGCGAGCGTCAGGCCCGTCTCCGCGACCTTCTTTTGCAGCAATTTGGCCTCCTCAAGCGAGAAGGTCATCGGTTTGTCCAACACGACGTGGAACCCCCTTTCGAGAGCCATCATCGCCGGCTCGAAGTGGTGGTGATTCGGGGTAACGATCGCCACAAAGTCCATGCGCAGATCTGCGGGCATGGCCGCTTCACGCTCCATCATCTCCCGATACGTCGTGTAGACTCTGTCGTCGGGCAGGTAGTAACTCCGGCCCGAGCTTTTCGATATTTCGGGGTCGGAGCTGAAACAGCCGCACACGAGTTCTATGTGGTTGTCCAAGAATGCCGCGTTGCGGTGGACTGCTCCTATGAAGCCGCCCGTGCCGCCGCCTATCATGCCCATTCTCAATTTTCTGTGTTGCATAACAGTTGTTATTTTCGAGTTAGTCTTTTGAGAAAAATGCGTCGAAAGCGTGCGCCGAAGGCTGGAAATCGACTCTGCGGGTAAATTCGCACGACTCCCGGGCACCGTGTTCGCGATCCATGGCGCTATCTTCCCACTCGATCGACAGCGGGCCCTGGTAGCCGATCGAATTGAGGGCGCGGATTATCTCCTCGAAATTGATCTTGCCGCGACCAACACTGCGGAAGTTCCAGAAACGGCGCGGGTCGCCGAAAGGCACATGCCCGCCGAACACACCCACTTGGCGCGGGGTGTCGCTCCACCACGCATCCTTCATGTGGACGTGGAATATGCGTTCGGGGAAACGATAGATGAAATCGACGTAGTCTACCCCCTGATAACCCAGATGGCTCGGGTCGTAGTTGAACCCGAAGGCCGGGTGGTTGCCCAGAGCGTCGAGCGCCCTCGCCGCCGACACGGTGTCGAAAGCTATCTCGGTCGGGTGTACTTCCAGCGCATATCTCACTCCTAATTTTTGGAACTCGTCGAGAATAGGTATGAAACGTCGCGCGAAATCGGCATAACCCTCCTCGATCATCGCCTCGGTCACGGGCGGGAAGGAGTAGATCAGGTGCCAGATGGAACTGCCGGTAAAGCCAACCACGGTGTCGACGCCCAGCATCTTGGCGGCATGCGCAGTGCGCACCAACTCCTCGGCCGCACGGGTGCGGACACCTTCGGGATCGCCGTCGCCCCAAATATAGTCGGGCAGGATGCCACGGTGGCGGCCGTCGATGTTGTCGCACACCGCTTGGCCCACGAGGTGGGTCGAGATCGTGTGCAGTTTCATGTCGTAGCGCGCAAGCAGATCCTTGATGCCCTTGTAGTAGGCGGGGTCTGTTTGCCTCACGTCAAGATGGTCGGGAAGACCGAGTTCGAGTCCGTCGTAGCCGAACGCCTTCGCTTTTTTGCACACCTCTTCCAGTGTCAGGTCTCCCCACTGGAGGGAGTAGAGTGTTACGGGTCTTGCCATAGCTTTGTTAATGGTTAGTGGTTAGATATTAGTGTGAATTATAATTGTCAACGGCCTTCGCGCCGCGCGAGCAACGCTTCGGCCATTAGTAAATCTTCTGGCTCTGTGATCTTGAAGTTGCGCCGCTCGCCCTCACACA
>DBDQ01000057.1 GCA_002293665.1 Alistipes sp. UBA928
GTGGCCTACACGCGCAAGGATCGCACGGTGACGGTGATATCGGGCGTCGCCATCGCCACGGCGCTCATGCCGCCCCTCTGCACGGCGGGCTACGGCATCGCCACGGCGCAGTGGCAGTTCTTCGGCGGGGCTCTGTATCTGTTCATCATCAACGCCATATTCATCGCCCTCTCCACCTACGCCATCGTGCGGGTGCTGAAATACAAACCCGTGGTGCAGGTCGAGCGGCGAACGGAGCTGAAGGTTAAACGGGTGATGTGGACCATAATCGTGGTGACGATCCTGCCGAGCGTTTTCATCGCCTTCAGGCTGATCGACAAGTCGGTCTTCGAGGGCAACGTGGCGAAGTTCGTCGACGCCGAGTTTCGCTTCGAGGCCACGGCAGTGCTCGAACGCGAGTCGACCTATTCGATGAGCCGCGATGACGGCGGGCGAACCGTCACCCTGATGCTGTGGGGCGAGCCGCTGCCCGACGAGACGATCGAGAACATTCGCGGCAAAATGTCGTTCTACGACCTCGATGGCACCGTGCTTACCATCAATCAGGCCTCGGGTGGACAAGCTGCACAGGTAGACGTCACCACCCTCCAGCAGGGCTACGCCCAGGTGCTCGATGAGAAGAACCGCCGCATAGCCGAACTCGAGAGACAGTTGGCTCTCTCGTCACACACCCACGACGCCACTATGGGCCGCACGGTGGAGGAACTTCGCGCCATTGTGCCGGGTGTGGATCGGGTGTCGATCTCGCGCCACCCGGTGTGGACGGCGCCCGGAGTAGCGGCCGACACGATGCTCGTGTGCATAATCAAACCGCTCGCCGGGGGCATTGCCGACGAGGAACTCGATCGCCTGACCCGCTGGCTCGGGGCCAAACACAAGACTCAAAACGTGAAGATATATGTCGAACAGCAGTGAGGACTCTTTCGGTGTGCGCCTCGCCGCGGGGGCGATCCGGTGCGCCTGTTTGGTGGTGGGGGCGCTGCCCCATTGGTTTTTGTACGGCCCGTTGGCAGGCTTCGTCCGCTTTGTGCTCCATCGCGTGGCGCGCTACCGGCTGCGGGTCGTGAGAGACAATCTTGCGACGTCGTTTCCCGAACGCTCGACCGGCGAGCTGAGAACCATCGAGCGCGATTTCTACCGCAATCTGGCCGAATACTTCATCGACGGGATCGACATCGCGGGTCTCGGCGAACGTGGCCGTCTCAAACGCTGCCCCTGGCCCGATGATAACCGTGCGAAAGTGGTGGCGGAGACTGCAGGGCGCAACTGGGTGGCGCTGTTGGCCCACTACGGCAGTTGGGAGCTGTTCGGAACCTACGGTTTCTATCGCGAGGGGCCGGTGGTGCTGTCGGCCTACCGTCCGCTTAAGAACCGCCCGTTCGACCTCTACTACAAACGGGCGCGCAACCTGCTGCCGCGCGTGTTGTCGGTGCCGTCGAACGAGATATTGAGGTTTTTCGTCTCCCATCGCGACGGGATCGACGGCAGTCCGCTGTCGATCGCGCTGATCGCCGACCAGAATCCCCCGCTCGATGCCCAAAGCCGGTGGGTGCCGTTTCTGCACCACCCGACGGTCTTTTTCCACGGCGGCGAGAAGATCGCACGCAAGTTCTCGCTGCCAGTCTACTACATGAGGACACGCAAAACGGGTCGCGGACGCTGGGAGCAGACCTTCGAGCAGATATGGGACGGAACCTCGCCCACCTCCGACTACGAAATAACCGGCGCCTACGCCCGCCTGTTGGAAGAGGACATCCGCCGCGAACCCTCGCTTTGGCTCTGGAGCCACCGCCGCTGGAAACGCAAACCCACAGGCGATGCCGCCCGCGAATACGCCGAAAAATATGGCCTCAGTTAAGGTCGTAATACTCAACTGGAACGGAGCGGAAGTTCTGCCGCGGTTCCTGCCCTCGGTGGTGCTGAACACACCGCCGGAGGTAGAGATCGTATTGGCCGACAACGGCTCGACCGACGGCTCGCCGGAGCTCGTGCGGCGCGATTTTCCATCTGTGAAACTCGTCACGCTCGACCGCAACTACGGATTCGCCGAAGGATACAACCGCGCTCTGGAGATGATGGAAACGATCGGGTGGGGAGCCGACTTCCACATCCTTCTGAACAGCGACATCGAGACACCGTCGGGATGGTGCGAGCCGCTCATTGAGATGCTCGAAGCCCGACCCGACGTCGCCGCCGTCGCACCGAAAATTCTCTCGTGGGCCGCGCGCGACACTTTCGAATATGCCGGAGCAAGCGGCGGGTTCATCGACTTTCTGGGCTATCCGTTCTGCCGCGGCCGCATCCTCGAAACCCTCGAACGCGACACCGGGCAATACGACGACGTGCGCGAAGTTTTTTGGGCAACCGGAGCCTGCTTCGCCTGCCGGGCAGAAGTTTTCCGCACGCTGGGCGGCTTCGACGCCTCGTTTTTCGCCCATCAGGAGGAGATCGACCTCTGTTGGCGAATGTGGTCGGCGGGATGGCGGGTGATGGTCGAACCGCGCTCGAAAGTGTGGCACCTCGGCGCCGGCACATTGCCCCCCTCGCCGCAGAAACTCCGCCTCAACTACCGCAACAATCTGGCGATGCTCTACAAAAACCTGCCGGGGGGAAAAATGCCGTTGGTGGTGACTGTGCGCATGATGCTCGACGGGCTGGCTGCCTGGACATATCTCGTCAGGGGCCAGGGCCGGAATTTCGCTGCCGTGTGGCGCGCACACAGAGGGTTTTTAAAGAGACGCGCGGCCTTGCGCGAAAAACGGCACGAGATACGGACGAACCGCATCTCCCCTCCTCGGGGCGTCTACCGGGGTTCTATCCTGCTCGCTTGCCTTTTCGGCAAGAGGCGGTTCTCAAAACTCAAACGGATCGTATAAGGCCCGGAGCTTCGACTCTTCCCGGCCTCCGGCAGCCGCANNGCGATGCTCTACAAAAACCTGCCGCGCGGCACGATGCAATTTATCGTGGTCATCCGCCTGTGGCTCAACGCTCTGTCGGCGCTGGCCTACCTGCTGTGCGGACAACGGGAGAACTGGCAGGCCGTATGGCAAGCCCACCGGGAGTTCCTAAATATGAAGCGGGAAAACCTGCGCGAATCACGCCGCCGAATCCAATCGACCCGCACCGCCCGACCCAAGGGAATCTACAGCGGCTCGATCCTCATCGCCCGTCTCTTCGGCCGACGCAGGTTCGACGATCTGAAAATCACTTAGGCTGCTTACCGAGCTCCTCCACAAGAACATAGCGAACCGAATAGGGCTCGGCCGTGGTGATCTTGCGCACTTTCAGGGTATGAACATACCCCGGTTCATACTCCCAACCCTCGATCTGCCGCAGAGCCATGAAACTCCATGAATGTGATCCCGGCGACGGCATCCTGGTGTAATATTTCGCGTAAACAGCCAGCGCCTCGTATATCTTCACCGATCCGTCGGCGTTGAACTCAGCCGGAAATCGCGGAGCGTAATCGACCCTCCCGTCGACCTGCACCGTCATCTCGACATCACTGTTCTCGATGATGCTCTTCTCTTTGCGAAGCGGGCCATAGAAGATGTATTTGACATCGGAGACATCCGACGGCGGATTCGCCATCCACACTTTTTTCGCGGTGAAAGTGTAGGTGTATCCCCGTTCGTACTCGAAGTCGAATCCCTCGGCGATTATGTCGGTAAAACTCCTGACTCGATCGCTGTCGCTGTCCACAAACTGCCACACATCCCTCACCACCTCGCTCATCACCCCGGCCCCATAGCCCGTTTCGGGGAGTATGGTCATTTCGACGATCTTTTCGCGATCGCGACCATGCCAGTGGTCATCGTAATCGCAGCCTGTAAATCCGGCGCACAATGCAGCCGCACAAAGTAAAAAAGTAAGATTTTTCATATCAATTCGCGTTGTTATCTGTCGATAAAACGCCCCCAACCGATAAATCTTGCACCACACCCCGAAAAAAATGAAGAGAAACCTACAACCTGCTCCGCAGGGGGAGGTGGTAGGTTTCTCAACTCACCATTCGAAGAAGCATAGCGCCGACCGAATATCCCCCACCAAAAGTCGCCACAACAACCGTATCACCCGGACGCAACTTATCGCGATGCTGGGCCAGAGCCAGCAGCGACGAACCGCACCCCGTGTTGCCCAACTCCTCGATGTTGTTGAGCGTGTGCTCCATCGGCAGACCCAACTCGCCGCACACGTGCGACACTATGCGCAGGTTGGCCTGATGGCTCACGAACCAGTCGAGCGACGCCACATCCAACCCGTTGCGCTCCAGAATATCGCGTGTGAAACGCTCGATCCACGTACACGCCTGATTGAAAACATCGCGCCCGTTGGGCATACCGATGCCTATACCGTCAGTGCGCGGACGCAGGTAAACCCCGTCGGGCCCGGCACCCACGTTGCCCAGACCGCGCGTCTCGATGTCGACTATCTCGATGTCGCCCGCCCCGCCCCGTTCGGTCGAAAGAAAGTACGCCACCGCCGCGTCGCCCCAAAGGTGTCCGTGGGCGGGATCGTGGTCGTCGGAGTAGGTCGAGTTACGGTCGGCAGCAATCACCAGCGCCTTCGACGCTATGCCGCTCGTGAAGAACGACGCCACGATCTCGATGGCGTTCATGGCCGACGAACAGGCCGACGAAACGTACATCGCCCGCGCCCCCTCGATACCGAACTCGCGCTGCACGCGATGGGCGGTAGTCCCCACCAGATCGTCGGGACTATACGACGCAAATACCACGAGGTCGACCTCGCGAATGGAGAACGGCGCTGTGCGCATGGCATTCTCCACCGCCTTGATGCTCATGTAGTCTATGGTCTCCTTCTCGCTGGCGCGCGACCGGGTGCGAATGCCCGTGCGCTGGGTGAACCACTCCTCGGGCTTGCCGTAAAGCTCGGCGAAATAGCTGTTGGGTACTCTTTTCGACGGCACGTAAAAGCCTGTGGCGTTGATGTATATAGACGTTTTAATCATTATTTTTCTCTTTTGGTCCCGGACATCCCTCCCGCCGCCCGGTTAACGATTTCTTAACGCAGAAAATCGCCCAAAAGTATAACCTTTCGGACGATTTTCAAAATTTCTACGCATAATATACATCGCGTAGCTCTCCCCTCCATGCGAAGGAGGGTGGCGGGGTGGCAGCTTCTCTAACGCTGAACCCTGCCCGAGCCATCACCCCCCATCAGCGCCTCGACCTCCGAGGCTGTCACAAGGTTGAAGTCACCATAGATGGTGTGCTTTAGTGCCGAGGCAGCCACGGCAAACTCGAGCGCGCGCCCATCGTCGGCCGGCCAGGTGAGCAAACCGTAGACCAAGCCCCCCATAAACGAGTCGCCGCCGCCAACACGGTCTACGATGTGGGTTATGTCATAGCGCTTCGAGGCATGCAGCTTTGCACCGTCCCACAGCACACCACCCCACGTATTGTGGTTGGCGTTGATCGAGCCGCGCAGCGTGATAATCACCTTTTTAGCTCTCGGGAAACGCGCCTGCAACTGGCGGCACACGCTTTCGAACTCGGCCGCGTTGACTTCGCCCCCGGTGTGCGCCACGTCGAAACCTTCGGGCTTGATGCCGAACACCTTCTCGGCATCCTCCTCGTTACCCAGTATCACGTCGCACCCCTCGGTGAGGGCGGGCATAACCTCGGAGGCTTTCTTGCCGTATTTCCACAGATTTTTGCGGTAGTTGAGGTCACACGAAACGGTGACACCCATCTCATTGGCCGTGCGTATCGCCTCGAGGCACGCATCGGCGGCACCCTGACTCAGCGCGGGGGTAATGCCTGTCCAGTGGAACCAGTCGGCGCCTTTCAACACCTCGCGCCAGTTTATCATTCCGGGCTCGATGTCGGCGATCGACGAGTGCGCACGGTCATACACCACCTTCGAGGGGCGCGCCACGGCGCCGGTCTCAAGGAAGTATATCCCCACACGCTCGCCGCCGCGTGCTATGTTGGCCGTACCCACGCCCCGTTTGCGAAGTTCGGCAATACACCATTCGGCAATGTCGTTCTTGGGAAGTCGGGTCACGAAGTCGGCCTCTATACCATAATTTGCAAGCGAAACGGCGACATTAGCCTCGCCGCCGCCAAAGGTCGAAGTAAGGTGGGTAGCCTGCGAAAAGCGCTCATACCCCGGAGTCGCGAGGCGCAGCATCACCTCGCCAAAAGTTACAACTTTCATCTATTGTTGGTTTTTAGGATTTGTGGTTGCCCGCAAAGGTAGTGATAATACTTGTATCTACAGCACCAGTTCCCGGAACAACCTCTCGAACGTGGCATCGAGATCATCGGCAAAACCGGCATGAGGTCGCGATGTCTGAATAGTCGTACTGCGAACAGCCGTCAGCCAACGAAAGCGCTCGGGAATCTCCAACGTCGCGATCGGCCCGCCCGCCTCGGCACCTGCGCAGATATGCTCGAAAGAGCGCAGATTCGTGTAGAGACATTCGATATCGAACTCCGGAGTACAAAGCGCCAACTTCCGCTCATCCACCGCCCACTGCATCCGCAGCCAACCCTCACGCTTGCAAAACATTATCAGCCCGGCGTTGAAAAACTCCTCGCGCTCCACGCGGGGAACCACGCGAATCACGGCGTAGTCATATAAGTGCTTTCCTCGCATCGCGTGCCTGATTTACAAAGATTTCGGAGTGTGACAGCCGTTCGGTCAGATATGTGCGGTAGACGCCTCGCAAATCTTCGGAGGTCTCTCCCGGCTCCGTCCAATTCAGCCAGTCGTCGGGAATAAGGGCCGTGATCCCGGCGATCTTCTCCGCCGTGAGCACCGCGCGAAACTCCCTGTCGGCCTCGCCAATCTCCGCTGCCCATGGCAGCAACACATGATTCCTGATATACGGAAAAGGCGACAGCGCCTTCTCCTGCCAGTCCGTCCACGAATGATGGAACAACAGCGACGCGCCGTGATCTATCAGCCACAGTCGGTCGTGCCACATCAGCATATTGGGATTCTGCACCGTGCGATCCACGTTGGTCAGAAACGCATCGAGCCACACTATCCGCGAAGCCGTCCGTGCATCGAGCCGCACCGCTGCCGGATCGAAAGTGAACGCACCCGAAAGAAAAAACTGCCCGAGGTTCAACCCCCTGCTCGCCTTCAACAGGTCCTGAATCTCCTCGTCGCCCTCTGTTCGGCCGAAAGCCTCGTCGAGCTCCACAAACACCATCTCCGGCACCGCGAACCCCAACTCCTCGGCCACGAGACCGCCCACAAGCTCGGCAATGAGCATCTTGGTGCCGTGCCCTGCACCCCGAAACTTCACGACATACTTCAACCCGTCGTCCGCCTCGGTCAACGCGGGTAACGAACCACCCTCGCGCAGGGGAGCGATGTAGCGCGTCACATTTACTGTTCTCAATTCCGTCTCCACCCTGCAAATATAACAAAAATAAATTTGTGTTTCCTCTCGGCTTTAGCTATCTTTGCCCCTGATTATATTGCAATATTATATAGAAGGGGGTGACGGTTTAACGATTACCAAACTAAAATGAAATCATTCAATATCGGAAGATACGAAATAAAACTGCCCATCATACAGGGCGGCATGGGAGTGGGCGTATCGCTCAACAGACTGGCCGCGGCGGTCGCCAACGAAGGCGGCATCGGGGTCATTTCGGTGGCGGGACTGGGGTTGCTCTATCCCGAGTGCAAAAGTTCATACCTCGACAAGTGCATCTACGGCCTGCGCGAGGAGGTTCGCAAGGCGCGCGAAAAGAGCCGCGGCGTGATCGGTGTCAACATCATGGTGGCGCTGTCCAATTTCGCCGACATGGTACGTACCTCCATCGAGGAGAAGGTCGACGTGATCTTCGCTGGGGCGGGGCTGCCGCTCGACCTGCCGTCGTTCCTGCCCAAAGGCAGCTGCACGCAGCTCGTGCCCATAGTCTCGTCGTCGAGGGCGGCGCGGCTGATCTGCGAGAAGTGGTCGGCGGGATACGACTATCTGCCCGACGCCATTGTGGTCGAAGGACCCAAGGCTGGAGGCCACCTCGGATTCAAACGCGAGCAGATCGAGGACGAGAACTTCTCGCTCGAACAACTCGTGCCCCAAGTCGTCGAGGTCGCGGGCAGTTACGCCGACAGGAAACGCATTCCCGTGATCGCGGCGGGCGGCATTGCGACAGGCGAGGACATCGCCCGGTTCATGGCACTCGGTGCGTCGGCGGTGCAGATGGGCTCCATCTTCGTGCCGACCGACGAGTGCGACGCGGCCGAAGAGTTCAAAAAGGTCTACATCAACGCCCACGCCGAAGATGTTCGCATAATTCAAAGCCCTGTTGGCATGCCTGGCAGGGCTTTCGACGGCGAGTTTATCCGCAGCGTGGCCGAGGGGAGGGAGAAACCCCGCAGTTGCCCGTTCCACTGCATCAAGACGTGTGACTACACCAAAAGCCCGTACTGCATAATCAAAGCTCTGTACAACGCGGCGCGCGGCAACATGAAAAAGGGCTATGCATTCGCCGGCGGAAACGCATATCTGGCCGACAGGATACGCAGTGTCAGAGAGGTGGTCGAAAAACTCAAGGCCGACTTCCTCCTCACAAAAACCGCCTTGGGAACCTAAAGACAGTTTAATGGCAGGATCGCAATCATTCGGAAAAAGGGAGAACGAAAAGAAGAAGCAGGCCAAGCGCCTCGAAAAACAAAAACGCAAAGAAGAGCGCCAGGCTGGAGGCACATCCTCGCCCGACGACATGATCGCCTGGGTGGACGAGATGGGCAACATCGTGGATACTCCGCCGGAACAGCGCGCAAAACAGGAGGTGAAACTGGAAGATGTGGCCATCGCAACCCCCAAAAAAGAAGACACGGAACCGGAGCCGCTAAGGGGCCGCGTCGAGTATTTCAACGCCTCCAAGGGCTACGGTTTCATAAAGGAACTCGCCTCGACCGAGAAGTATTTCTTCCACATCACCTCCGCTCCGGCGAACATAGCGGAAGGCAATATAGTCACCTTTGAACTCGAGCGCGGAACCCGCGGCCTGAACGCTGTCAGGATCGTTCCTGCCAACCAGTGATCCATGAAATGAACGCCAGTGTGCGGCGATTGCGATTTTTCGGCGATTGTCGCGCAATGTTATTGCAGTATTAAATTTTTACATATATTTGTGCGGAGAATGCCGCGACTTTTTATCATAGCAGGGTGCAATGGGGCGGGGAAGACCACAGCGTCGTACACCATGATGCCCGAGATGCTGGAGATGTCGGAGTTGGTCAATGCCGATGAGATAGCCAAAGGGCTGTCGCCGTTCAATCCCGACAGCGTGGCGATCCAGGCGGGCAAGATTATGTTGATGCGCGTGAGAGAGTTGATAGGCATGGGATCGGACTTTGCGTTCGAAACGACGTTGGCCACCAAGTCCTACTACTACCTGATAAAGGAGGCGCAGGAGAAGGGCTATTTCGTAACGTTGCTCTACCTGTGGCTGCCCTCGCCCGAGCAGGCAATAAAAAGAGTGGCGCAGAGAGTAAGCGAGGGGGGGCACAACATACCCGAGCCGGTGATAAGAAGACGCTACCGGGCGGGAATAAAAAATTTGTTCGGTATCTACATGCCCGTGGCCGACTATTGGATGATATACGACAGCGGCGACATAAACTACGGCAAGAAGATAGCCGTCGGATCGAGAAACGACACTAAAACGATATACGATTCCGTTATATATACCAAACTTGAGAACTATGAGTGAGAACGATATTAAACAGATGCAGGACAAAATAGACGAGGCGATCCGCAAAGCGCAGGAAAAACTCGTCGAAAAAGTCAGGCAACAGGACGGAAAACTCATCGTCACCCGCGACGGCAAATTGATGGCTATCGGCGCCAGCGAGGTTTGACCCAATAGTGAAGAGTCGGCTACGTACTACGTCATTGCGAGGAGCACGGCGACGAAGCAATCCAAAAACACGGAGCAAACGAAATACATTCCGCCACCGGACCCCCCGGTGGCGGAATGTCTGTTTACAGGCCGGGCCTTGTACTAATCCACACCCCCCCGCTGGCGTAAGTTTATCAACTTGCGCTAAAAATATAATTCTCACCACCCCTGATCCCCCACCTCCCCTCCGACATAAAACACCCATGGTTTGAATTGATCCGAAAAATGGTTATATTTGCGGTGACATAATATTAACGAGCAACAATTTTTTCTGTTTTGCCAAACGTGCAACCGTCGCGCCGCGACGGGTTTCCAGGACTGAAGGAAATTGCCAGCTCGGAGGTGTGTCGTGGCATTTCCGTTGCCACGGCAACTTCGGGCGCGGGGGCAGTTTTCAGACTTGGGGGCTTGCACGGCCTGGCAGAGCAGGGACTGTCAACCGCGTCCATTTTAATGAATACTACCCAAACCCAAACCATTCCCGGCCGCTGGAGCGTGGCCGAGCTGCAGCAGCGAATCCGCGGCAAGTGGGTACACGACCTGTTTTTCGAGCAGGGTGAATTGGTGTTCGACTTCTACCCCGACGGCCGTTTCAGCGAACTTTTCGATCCGCCCGACAGCCGGCGCGAGTTCGACACGGGCAGTTGGGCCCTCGACCGGGAGTCGGGAGTTACCCGTTTACACTTCGACGGCACATCATCTAAAACGAACCCTCACCTGAGCGTGGTTTTCGACCTCGATTCCGCCGCCGGCGCCACATGGCTCTATTACTTCGAGGACCTGCCTCACATTCTCCCCACCCGTGACACCGTCATCGCCCACCACGCCCATCGGCGCTACAAACTCACCCCGCTTCCGAACTGGCGCAAGTTTATCAACTTGTGCCACCACAAACAGCAAATTAGTTGAACAATCCGGCAGAAAGAATCAGAACAGGCTCAAGCGGAAAATCCCGCTCATTAGTTTCGACCGCATTCATCTTATCCATCGTATCGAATCCCTCCACAACCTCGCCGAAAATGGTGACACTGCCATCGAGATGAGGCGCACCGCCGACGGTTTTGTATATCTCCCTGCGTTCGGCGGGAATGGTTATCGGGCCGCGGCGCTCCATCTCCTCTTCGGCCATGCGGGCGGCAATCCCGCCGATCTCCTCTTCGGTCATATCGGGATTCTCCCGCCGAAGTTTCGCCAGATTTTTATAGTATAGCCAGTTAAGCTCGATGTTATTGATGCGCGCCTCGGTAGCGTCGATTTCGGCGTCGGTCATCACGCGGCCCTGCATGAAACAGAACTGGGTACCTGCCGACGCACGCTCGGGGTTCACGTTGTCGCCCATTTTGGCATCGAGCACCACACCGCGCCTGTTGAAGTAGTGCGGAAGTATCTCGGCGGGGATCGTGTAGTCGGCGTTGCCACTGCTGTAAAGTTCGCCCTCGGCGTTCATCGTGTTGTCGAGGTCGCCGCCCTGGATCACGAAATCCCTCACTATGCGGTGGAACACGACGCTGTCGTAGGCTCCCTCCTGCACAAGCCGGATCATGTTGTCGCGGTGCAGGGGGGTGTCGTCGAACAGGCGTATGGTCACGTCGCCGAGATTGGTTTTGAAAGTCACGTAAGCCGTCTTTGCAGGGTCGAAGTCGGCTTTTTTTCCGCCGCGACACGAAACGACCGCCAGCGAGGCCGCGGCAAACAGCAAAATGGTAAGAACTCTATTCATAATTAAGGTTAGTTTTTTATCGTGATCCGTTTCGTCAGGAGTTTTCACTCCCGAACTCCATCAGATAGGCTTTGATAAAGTCGTCGATCTTGCCGTCGAGCACAGCGTCGGGGTTTGAGGTCTGGTAGCCCGTTCGGTGGTCTTTCACGCGTCTGTCGTCGAGCACATACGAACGTATCTGCGACCCCCACTCGATTTTCTTTTTCTGTTTCTCGAGTGCGTTCCGCGCCTCCTGCTGTTTTTCGAGCTCGCGCTGATAGAGTTTCGAGCGCAGAATGCGCATTGCGTTCTCGCGGTTGTTGAGCTGCGAACGTGTTTCGCTGTTCTCGATCACTATACCCGAAGGGATGTGCTTGAGCCTCACGGCGGTCTCCACCTTGTTGACATTCTGACCACCGGCGCCGCTGCTCCGCATGGTATCCCACTCAAGATCGGCGGGGTTGATGGTGATCTCAATGGTGTCGTCGACTGCGGGCGACACGAAAACGCTCGCAAACGACGTCTGCCGCTTGTTTTGGGCATTGAAAGGCGAGGGGCGCACCAACCGGTGCACACCGTTCTCGGATTTCAAAAACCCATACGCAAAGTCGCCCTCAAACTCCAGCGTCACCGACTTTATGCCGGCCTCGTCGCCTTCGAGGAAGTCGAGCGTCTTGATCTTGTAGCCGCCCATCTCGCCCCAGCGCAGATACATGCGGTGGAGCATGCTCGCCCAATCGAGCGCCTCGGTGCCACCGGCCCCGGCGTTTATGTCCATGATTGCGCCCAACTTGTCCTCCTTACCCTGAAGCATGTTCCGCATCTCCAACTCCTCGATGGCGGCAAGCGTTTTGGCATACTGCTCGTCGAGTTCCTCCTCGGTCGCGGCCCCCTCCTTCACAAAGTCGGGCATCACCCCGAGGTCATCGTTCAGCGCCGCCGCCCCGTCGTAGGCCGTAACCCAACTTTTGATCTGCGCGGCAGCCTTAAGCTGTTTCTCCGCCTCCTCGGGATTGTCCCAAAAACCGGGAGCAAGGCTCTTCTCCTCCTCCTCCCGCAGCCGCGCCCGCTTGTCATCTATACCGATATGCCGCGCCAGCGCCTCCAACCGCCCGCCGAGTTCCTTTATCTGTTCTGTCGTTGTCATAATCTCATTCCACTTCCCACTCCGAGACCCCATCCTTGCGGTCTTTGACTTTGATCCCTGCGGCAGCCAAACCATCCCGAATACGATCACTAAGCCCCCAGTTCTTGTCGGCTTTAGCCTCAGCCCGCATTTCGAGCAGCATCTCCACCACGGGACCAAGATGATCGGTGCCACCAGCGCCCGCCGCCTTCTCATCCTGCAGCCCCAGAATATCGAAAACCCAACGGTGGAAGGTTTCTCGCAATTGTATGAGATGGGGTTCGTAAATTGATTGATGTTGATCTGCTATTTGGTTGATAATCGGAACATATCTAAAAAGCGTGGCGATTACAGTCGGTGAAGAGAGGTCATCATCCATAGCCTCTTCAAGGTCTTTTTCTATTGAAGTTGGGAAGATTGGAACAGAGTTCTCTTTTTTTGAAGCAGGAATTTTATCAAGAGTCTCCACCGCCTTCATCAACCGATCCAACCCCTTCTCCGCTGCCACAAGCGCCTCATTCGAAAAATCGAGAGTCGACCGATAATGAGCCTGAAGCATAAAGAACCGAATCGTCATCGGCGAGTAAGCCTTCTCCAAAAGCGGATGCGACCCCGCAAACATCTGCTCCAACGAGATCGAGTTGCCAAGAGACTTCCCCATCTTCTGCCCCCCCACTGTCACCATATTGTTATGCATCCAGTATTTTGCACCCGGACGATCTGCAGCGCACTTTACTTGCCCGTGCGGCTCGCACCAAGCGGCCACTCCCTGAGCGATCTCGGCTTCATGATGCGGAAACACAAGGTCCATCCCCCCGCCATGAATATCAAACCGCTCACCGAGATATTTGGCACTCATCGCCGAGCACTCCATGTGCCACCCCGGAAAACCCTCGCTCCACGGCGACGGCCAATGCATTATATGCTCGGGCGCGGCTTTTTTCCACAGCGCAAAGTCCCACGGCGAGCGCTTGTCGCCCTGCCCGTCCAGTGCCCGCGAACCCGACTGCATATCCTCGACCGACCGCCCCGAAAGCTCGCCATAGTTATGAGAACGCGCATATTTCTCCACATCGAAATATACCGACCCGTTCGAAACATAGGCGTAACCCGCATCCAGAATCCTCTTCACCATCTCGATCTGCTCGATGATATGGCCCGAAGCGGTCGGCTCGATGCTTGGCGGCAGAACGCCGAGCGCCCGCATCGCATCGTGATAGCGACGGGTATACATCTGCGCAATCTCCATCGGTTCGAGCTGTTCGAGTCTCGCCCGCTTCGAAATCTTATCCTCGCCTTCGTCGGCGTCGTTCTCCAGATGTCCCACATCGGTGATGTTGCGCACATAGCGCACCTTATATTTTTCCGGGCCATACGTCAGGTAACGAAACAACAGGTCGAAAGTTATGGCCGACCGCGCATGCCCCAAATGAGGATCGCCGTATACCGTCGGCCCGCAAACATACATCCCTGCGTGGCCCTCCACGAGGGGCTCGAAAACCTCTTTCCGTCGTGTCAGTGTATTATAAATCGTAAGCATTCGGCAAAATTACGGAAAAAATCCGTAATTTTGCCTCAATTATTATCCGTTTGGCTCGATGAATTATTTTAGCAAGCGCAATAACATTGCTGGATGGGTGGTTTTCGCCCTCTCGCTCGCGGTATATGTCGCCACCACCGAACCGGTGGCGGGCTGGTGGGACTGCATGGAGTTCACCGCCACCTCCTACAAGCTCGAGATCGGACATCCGCCCGGAGCGCCTCTCTTCATGATGATCATGAGGCTCTTCACGATGCTCTCGCTGGGCAATCCCGAGATGGCGGGTTTCGCGGCCAATCTCGGGTCGTGTGTTGCCAGCGCCTTCTGCATACTCTTCATGTTTTGGACTATCACGCGCCTGGCGCGCAAAATGTACGGGACAGACAGCGAGGGCAACGGCGCCGAATTCGATCCTGCCAATAAAACCCACGTCTGGACGGTCATCGGCGCGGGGCTCATAGGCTCGTTGGCCTACGCCTTCACCGACACCTTCTGGTTCTCGGCTGTCGAGAGCGAGGTCTACGCGCTGTCGTCCATGTTCACCGCGCTCGTGGTGTGGCTCATGTTCCGCTGGGAGGAGGTGGCCGACGAACCCCACTCCACGCGCTGGCTCATACTCATCGCCTACATGATGGGCCTCTCCATAGGTGTGCACATCCTCAACCTGCTCACCATCCCCGCGCTCGTGTTCATATATTACTTCCGCAAAAGCGAAAAGATCACCCGCAAGGGAGTCGTACTCGCATTGCTCGCCGCGGGAGGCATCGTGCTGGCAGTCTACAAGATCATCATGCCTATGACGGTGAACATTGGGGCGTGGTTCGACCGCGTTTTCGTCAACTCGCTCGGGCTGCCCGTCAACAGCGGCATGGTCACCTGGGTGTTGCTGCTCTTCGCCCTCGTGGCCTTCGGGGTTTGGATCACCCACAAAAAGGGCAAGGTACTGTGGAACACCGTGCTGCTCTGCACGGCGGTGATACTCATCGGCTACAGCTCCTACGCGAGCGTGGTTATCCGCTCGAGCGTCAATCCACCCATGAACTCCAACCGTCCCGACAATCCCTACGCCCTGCTCAGCCTCATGGGCCGCGAGCAGTACGGCACCGACGCATTCATGCTCTACGGCCCGTCCTACAACTCACCCGTCGACGGCTACAAATACTCCGACCGGTGGATTATGGGCGAGAACGGCAAATATCAGAGCCGGAACCAACTCTCCGACTACACCTACTATCCGGGTGCACAAACCCTCCTGCCGCGCATGTTCGACTACAACTCGGCGTCGGGCTACCGCAACTGGATGGGCGACGTGAAGATGCGCACCGTCAGGATACCCGGCTATACCGAGACCTTCGAAGTGCCCACGTTCGGCGAACACCTCCGCTACTTCTTCACTTTCCAGCTCAACTTCATGTACTGGCGCTACTTCATGTGGAACTTCGTGGGGCGGCAGGACGACATCCAGGGGCGCGGCGACCTGATCCACGGTAACTGGCTTAGCGGGATTGGCGCCATCGACGCTCTCTACCTCGGCCCGCAGGATAACCTGCCCGAGGAGGTGGAGCGCAATCCGGGGCGCAACAAGTTCTTCTTCCTGCCGTTCCTGCTCGGCCTGCTGGGGCTGATCGCGCAGTTGAGCCGCGACAAACGCGGATTCACCATCGTCACATGGCTCTTCGTCATGATGGGCTTCGCACTTGTGGTATACTTCAACATCAAACCCGGTGCACCGCGCGAACGCGACTACATCTACGCCGGATCGTTCTACGCATTCTCGATCTGGATCGGCCTCGGGGTGATGTGGATACAGGAGCTGGTCGCCAAACTGTTTAAACAACGCGAGTGCTGGGTGTCGGCTGCCATCGCCACCGCCGTGTGCGCTCTGGTGCCGGGACTGCTTATTGCCCAGGGGTGGGACGACCACGACCGTAGCGGACGCGCCATAGGCCACGACCTCGGCTACAACGAACTCGTCTCCACGCTCCCGAACTCGATCATAATGAACTTCGGCGACAACGACACCTTCCCTCTGTGGTACAATCAGGAGGTCGAGGGCCTGCGTCCCGACGTGCGCATCATGAACATGAGCTACATCGGCGCCGACTGGTACATCGAGCAGATGCTCCACGCCTACAACGACTCCGCCCCCGTGCCGCTCACCATTCCGCTCGAAACCTACCGCGACAATCCCATCATAGAGGTCGTGGAGGCCGTCGAAGGCGCGCGACCGCTTAAGGCGGTAATGGATTTTGTGGCGAGCGCCGACCCCGGATCGAGAACCCGGCTCTACGAGGGCAGGGATCCGGTCGACTTCATCCCCACCAAAACGCTGATCATCCCCGTCAATAAGCAGAACGTTCTCGACGCGGGCATAGTGCGTCCCGAAGACGCCCACCTGATAGTCGACTCCATCGAGTTCACCCTGCCCAAAAACATGATCGACGTCACGCAGCTCGTGCTGCTCGACATGCTCTCCAACCTCGACTGGAGCCGCCCCGTCTACGCCACCTATCCGCAACTCTTCATCGACGTGGGCCTTGGCGACTGGCTCCAGGCCGACGGATGGGCCTACCGCCTCGTGCCGATCAAAACGCCGTACAGCGCCGCCGATTGGGGCTACGGGCGCATCGACAGCGAAAGGGCCTACGACCTGCTGATGAACGAGTACAAATACGGCAACGCCAACGCTCCGGGGGTCAGGATCGACTACAACTCAGTGGTGAATCTCTCGTTCGTAAGGGCCTTCCCGGCGTTCGTGCGTTTGGCCGACCGGCTCATCGCCGAGGGCGACCGTGAGCGCGCCGTCGAGGTATTGGATCGCGCTTTGGTTGAGTATCCCCTCACCAAGTTCGACTACGAATTCGGTAGCCACTACCCACTGATCGACGCCTACTACGCCGCCGGAGCCGTCGAAAGGGCTGACGCCCTGCTCGAGGACTATGCCAACACGCTCCAGGAATACATAGAATACTATCTGAGTTTCGACGGCCGCAAAGCCGACCTCGTGGCCGAAGAGTGGACTTCCCGTTTCCAGGGGCTCGACAACCTCTGCCGTCTCGCCGCGCTCTACAAGCGCACCGAACAGTACGAAAAGATCGACGCCTACCTCGACATGTTCGGAGCCGACGAGGAGGAGACTCCCGAGAGCGAAGCGCCGCCCGCCGAATAAATAAAAACTCCCCGAAACATCGGGGAGTTTTTCTATTACAGTTTGAGATACTCTTTGAGGCTCTCCACATAGCGTCCCATCGCCTCGCCGCCAGCTGGAGTAATGCGCAGTACAGTGCGCGGCATCTTCCCGCGAAAAGTCTTTTCGACATCGACATACCCCGCGGCAGAGAGTTTATCTATCTGCACGCTCAGGTTTCCCGACGTGGCTCCCGTCTGCTCGCGGATGAAGGTGAAGTCGGCACTCTCGACCCCGACGAGGATCGACATCACCGCCAGCCGCAACTCCGAGTGGAGTAGAGGATCGAGTATGGGCAACATCACGCAACCCTCCTCTTTTCGGCCACCCCCGCCTCGCGCGCCTCACGCTTGCACTCGGCGTTGAGCAGATGACCGGGGATCACCTGCGCCACGAGAAATATTGCGGCGAATATCGGCAGTTGCCAGATCGAGGGAGCCACGGCGGGCAGGGCGAACGATAGTCCCATACCTATTACACCCCCGAACTGAACGGGATAGAACTTAATGAGCCGTCCCGTAATGGCGGTCCCCATGCTCATCATCAGCCCGATGGTGAACAGAATGTCGATGTAAGATTTGCCGCCGACGAGCGACGCGATGTATGAGGCCACCATGCAGCAAACCGCCGCTCCACCCATCACCACCCACACGCTCCACACCGCTTTGTCGAGGTGAGTTTGAACCGTCGGAAAATGGCGGCGAAAGTGCAGCCAGGTCATCACGCCGCCGATAAGCGGCAGCGCACACCACAGCCACATCACACCGCCGGAGCGGGTGATGTAGTACATCGCCGTGATGGCAAGGGTGACCACGATGGTGGTGTACCCCCAGATCAGGAACATGGCCCCGCCCCGGTCGTTGAAGTTCCGCCGCGTGTCGGCGATCATGCGCGCGATAATGTCGAGACTTTGCTCGGTCGTAAGTTGCTTTTCCATGATTTATTCGAACGTTGGTTTTGCCCAACCGGGTCCCCCTTTTCGGGGAACCTGGTCGGTTTGCAAAATTAGTTGTAATATTTGAGTTCTATGGTTGCCGTGCCGTTTTCATCGAGAGTGACGGGGCCGAACGCGCACCCTTCCGCCGGGATACCCCGTTCACCCAGATCGAGGTTGAAGTTGCCGTTGGTGTCGAGGAAAGCGTAGAGTGTTGCGCCGAGGTCGATCTTGCCGGTGAGGACGCACTCCGCCGTGCCGTCTTGCGCGGCGCTTGCCGGCACCATCTCACCCACCATGTTCCCAAGATCGGTGTAATCCCCAAGGGCCACCATCACGGTTCCCGTGTTCTCACGAATACCGGTGATGCGAACTTTGAGGTTACCTGCTTCCGGAGTGTTTTGCGCGGCCTGCGCCATTGCCTGATTTCCGGTGAATACTGCGATCGCTGCTACTGCTGCTGTTACGATAAATTTTTTCATGACTTTGTTTTTTAATGGTTTATAATTCTCGTTTTTTTGTTTTATGTTGTAATCACGATGCAAATATAAACCACTTTATTAAATAAACCAAATTTTCGAGCAAAAAAATGCAAAAAAATTTTTGGCCGATCTTTTTTGAGGGGCAAAATCCCGCCCGTCGTCTGCCACAGAGAGGCACATATGCACGACAGCAACTTTTTTGCTACCTTTGCACAATGGGCACCACATACATCAACATCCACACCCACCGCAGGGCGGGAGAGGGCATCGAGCTGCTGTCGCAGATGGCGGGCCATTCGGAGACCCTGCCCGATCCCCCCTTCTCGATCGGCATCCACCCTTGGCAGCTCGGCGAAGGCTTCGACCCCGCCGCCGCACTGCGCGAGGTGGAGACCGCACCCGCCGCCGCCATAGGCGAGATCGGCCTCGACCACGCCATCCCCTCCGACCACGGCGAGCAGAAGATGATCTTCGCCGCCCAACTCCGCATCGCGCAGGAGCGCACCCTGCCCGTGATCCTCCACTGCGTAAGGGCGTTCGAGCCGACAATGGAGATACTCTCGGCCCACCCCCTGCCGGCTGTCATCTTCCACGGCTTCATCGGTTCACCCGAGCAGGCGGCACGCGCCCTCCGGGCCGGATACCACCTCTCGTACGGCCGGCGCTCCCTCGACTCACCAAAAACCGTCGAAGCCATGCGTCGCACCCCCCTCGAAAGACTCTTCCTCGAAACCGACGACGCCCTGGTCCCCATCACCGAAATCTACACCCGCGCCGCGCAACTGCTCGACAGGCCCGGCGAAGAGATAGCAATCCAAATCGAAGAAAACTATGCAACAGTGGTTGGAAAGAACCGAACTCCTGTTCGGTGAGGAGAAACTCGCCGCCCTGCGCCGCGCCCACGTTCTGGTAGTGGGCCTGGGCGGGGTGGGGGCCTGGGCCGCCGAGATGATAGCACGCTCCGGAGTGGGCCGCATTACCATGGCCGACGCCGACACGGTGAGCCCGAGTAACATAAATCGTCAGCTCGTGGCGCTGCACTCGACGATAGGAAGGCCCAAAGCAGAAGTCCTCGCCGAACGACTCCGCGACATAAACCCCGAAATAGAGCTTACCGTCGTGAACAGGTACATACGCGACGAGGGGACGTGGGAGCTGCTCGACGGAACGTTCGAGGGCGCGCCCGCCGACATGCCGCCCTACGACTACGTGGTGGATGCAATAGA
>DBDQ01000066.1 GCA_002293665.1 Alistipes sp. UBA928
CGGCCTCCGGGTTCCGCGAAATCAGCGGTCCTGTCCAGAACTTGAACCAGGCTGCAGGCTACTGGTCTTCCACACCGAGCTCGGTTAATGCGGGTTGGGGCCTTAATTTAAACAGCAATGCGGGAATCAGAATTGCTTATACCTCCTATGGCCTTGCTGTCCGCTGCGTCCAAACCCCCGGAGTGCGGGTACCGCGCGGAGTGATCGGCTACATCCACAATCCCGGTGGCCCGCGCCACCTCGAACTTACGCTCGAGGGCGACAAAAGTTACTGGAATACCGACCCCACGCAGAGTGAGGCTGACCAAAACCGCTACACGGTCTATGCGGCCTACTTCAAGTTCGGCTCACTCGTAGCGCTTGACAGCTCCAACAACGGCACGTTCTCCCCGGCCGACATAGTGGCCGCACCCTCCAACTACACAGGCGGCTCGGGCACCGGTACCGGCATCGACCGCCTCAGATCGCAGGTCAACGCCAGCGCCGACCAGACCACCAAGTGGAACATAATCCCGTACATGACGGCGAGCGTTCCGGCCACCGTAGCCGCCGCGGCGAACGGACTGGGCGACCCGTGCGTCTACTGGTTCGACAACGTCACACACTACAAAGGCGGCGGCTGGCGACTGCCTACATATCAGGAGTACTTCGATTTTTCAGGAGACAGCAATCCAACCTATGCCCCCGGAAACGGATATTACTCTTGGTCGCCCACCGGTTCCGATCCCGCGCATCCGGACATGGGCTACGGTCATTTCCCGCATCCATCGGGTACCGCAAACAACGCCATACTGCCTGGCTTGGGATATCGATCTCATAGTAATGGCAATTATGTGACAGACCAGGGGGCGGGCGGATATTATTGGACTTCATCATTCGACGTTCCTTATGGGGGCTGGGCGCTTATGATCCGTGATAACACGAGTGGGATCGTAGTGTTACAAAATCCAACGCACATCGCCGGTACAGTACGCTGCGTCCAGCCGCCGCTGCCGGGTCAGGGAGGCGGAGGAAGAACCCCGAGGAGCGGAGTGAAGGCCCCCGAAGGCATTTTGGCGGTCAACAACCTGGGGCAGTTGAACCTCGACGGCCAAAGGTACGTGAACGATCCCACGAGCGACGTACACAGCAACTACATAGCACTTTTCAAATGGGGCTCGACGGTGGCGCTCAACAGCAGCAACGCTGACGGCAACGGCAGTTTCGGTATCACCGACGTGGCCTGGTACCCCAAGGGATACTCGTGGAACATCACGAACTATGCGAGCGTGCCCTATGCCACCTCTACCTCCATGCCCGCCACCGTCGCCTCCACTGCCAAGGGCGACCCGTGTACCCTGGCCACCAAAAACGGTGAACTGCCGGGCCGATGGATGATGCCTACGGCAACAGGCAGCACTACCCAAATCAGCTACATGGGCATCTCGCACGGCCAGAACGGCAACATGGGCGCCGAGTCGACCAACGTCGACGGAGTGAGGGGACGCACCGGCCCCGACGGTTTCTTCTATCCCTACACCGGGTATCGCGCCGCGAGCGGAGGGGCTTTGACGAATGTCGCCGGTCAGGGCAACTACTGGCCCTCCACCGCTTACAGCACTACCAACTCCCACTATCTGTTATTCACCCAAAACACGGTCGTGGCCAATAATTCCACTAACGGCGCTCGCCAAAACGCCTACGCCATCCGCTGCATAGAAGCGCCTACGCCCTAATGGGCGTCCTCCGGGCAAGACCTGACAACGCTCTTTGACATATCGGTTTACACGAAAAAATCGTTTTCTTTGCACAAAAGTAATTATCCGCGACATGGCCCACGGAAAACTGCTCGACGATACGGGTGATTGATATAGCGGCAGGTCAATGAGTGAAAAAACGTGTAAACCGATAGGCTTACACGTTTTTTAATTTGGCGACACACGCCAAGCTCAATACATATTAATAACAACCATGACTCCCGAATTCGGTTACTGTTTCCGCCCCGATCCGCGCCGCAGCGACTCCTCGGGCACACTTCATCTGTGGGTCGGCCACTACGGCGCCGTGCGTTTCGTGCCTACGAGCTACGACATCCGCCCCGACGAGTGGGATCACGACACGGGGTCGCTCGTCATTCCGGGCGACTCGTCGGGCCGCCGCCGCAAACTGATAGAGTGTGCCAAGAGCATGACACGCAACCTGCGCCTCGTGGACAACATAATTCGCGACCTCGAAGCGTCGCGCAAACGCTACACCGCCGACGATGTGGCCAACACCTTCACCAAGGAGGTGGCCGGCAGCCACATGCTGGGGGTCTACACGGCCATCCTCGCCGGTGAACTCGCCTACTCGGGCCAGACGCGGGCGGCAGCGGCCTACTATACCGCCACGCGCCGGCTGGTGGCCTTCAACGGGGGCTACGACATCCACATGGGCGAGATCACTCCCGGGATGATGCGCGACTTCCAGCAGTCACTTATAGCCGAGCGTGTGATCCAGAGCACGGTGTCGTTCTACATGCGCGCGCTACGGGCCATCTACAACAAAGCCGTGGCCGAGGGTATCATCCCGGTACGTACCAACTACCCTTTCGACGAGGTCTACACCCAGGTGGTGGTGGCACCCGTTTCGAAGACCCGCATAGCGATCGAGGTATAGCGTCACCGGCGCAAGGCGGCAATGCCGAGCGCCCTGAGCACGTCCACGCGATAGCCGAGCTTGAACCAGAGCGGGTTGGGGCTGTGTTTCTCGGTGCTCGGCGACACATTGTGGTCGTGGCGGCGGTAAAGCATCAGCGGCTCACGGACGAACGAGATGTGCTTGCCGTGTGTCCACTCCATGCAGGCGATCCAGTGGTCGTGGCCCAGGACGAGACGCGGGAAAGGCAAAGCCAACAACGCCACGCGACGCGTGAAGGCCATCGAAGCCCCCTGATAGGCAGGTTTCACCACGAAACGAATCCAACTGCGGCTCGGGCGGCTCCACGAAAAATAGGAGGTCAGCAACACCTGCCCATCGATGCCGATCACGGTGTTGTCGTGGAGCACCATCTCCACCCCCTGCTCGAACTCCTCCATGACGCGGGCCACCTTGCCCGGCAGCCACACGTCGTCCTGATCCGAAAGGAATATCACGTCGCCCGACGCCTTCGACAGCGCGTTCTCGACGTTGCGGTAAACGGTGTAGATTGCACGCGCCGGCCACCGGTAAGGATTGTCGACAGGCTGATGGATGAAAACTTTAATTCGATCGTCGTTCAGGCGGCGAATCACTTCAAGGGTGCTGTCGGTCGAGCGGTCATCGGAGACTATCACCTCGTCGTCAGGGCCGAGTTGCGAGAGGATACTTTGTAATTGCTCCCCTATGTAGCGGGCGCCGTTGAAAGTGGGTATGCATACTGAAATCATTGCAATGGCATAATTAGTTCGTATCTGGTTATCTGGACAAACAAAAGCAACCCGGCGAGCAGCACCAACGTGGCCCAAGCCACGGTTTTCTGCCGCACGGTGTAGTAGAGCAACGGAAAAAGAAGTATCTCCGCCGTCCTGAAGAATTCGTGGAACCGCAATCCCGCCGCAAGATTGGTCGAGAACAGCAGCAGCGAGATGAACGCTATGAACATGATCTTGAGCAGCAGATAGACATATTTGTTATGAAAAGCGATCTGCTCGACCCGCCAAAGCAAAAACAGAGTCAACACCATCTTTCCCAAAAAGCCCACTCCGAACGGATTGACCGTTTCGCTCATCCCCTTCTGGAGCTCCAGATACATCGCCACCTTCTCCTGCACGTAGGATACCGGAATGTAGAGTGCCAGGCGGAACAGGTCGAATTGCGCCATCGCCAAACCGTAGCCAACCACTATAAAAGCTATCCACATCGGTTTGTTGATCCGTCCCGGCGACAGGAACCACAAAAAAAACGCCAGCATGGAAGAGACGTGGAATAGCGTTGCACACAGGATGAGCAAAAAAAACTTCACCCCTTTGCGTTCATACAGCGGCTTTATGGAGAGCAGAAAGAACCCCGTGGCAACTCCCGTCCGTATCTGCGTCAATTCATGCAGCGGAAAGGTGTCGGCCAGCCATATCATCACCGCGAAAAACATCAGCGGTGTGATCCGTTCGATCGCCACAAGTTTCAGCGTCACGGCGATCGCGGCATAGATCACAAAGAGGAACAGCACGTTGTCGCCCAGACAGTGCCTCACAAACAGGGCGATGAGCGTGAATGTAGGCTCCACCAGAGTCAACCCGCCCTCGTACATATCCACGTATATGACGTAGTCGTTGACCCTGTCGCCATCCCTGAACCCGGCATACAACGCGATCACGATGCCGAGTATGACCAACCCCCATCGTGTCTCCGCGGTCCGGGGCAACTCCGGGCGTACAAGTGCACACAGGGCGACGCCCGCGATCATCGCTATGAGCCCGACGATCATCTCTTCTCGGAGGGAGTGTATTTACCGAATTTTCCACGTTTGCAATCCCTGAACCCGCGGATCGACATCCTGATCTTGAGCCACTTGCGCTCTTCGAAAAGGAATAGTTTAACGATTTCCTTGGCGTAGCCCACCCTATCCCGGCTGATGAACTCGGGGAAGACCTTCGCGAATTTCCGGTGCATGTACATCCGGTTGCGGGCGATGTAGTAGCGGCGGATGTGGTTGTGGTGGGTGGGAGTCATTTTGATCCCCAGGAAACGGCGCTGTTCGCTCTCTCCGAGGCGGTGGTTAAGCACCACATCGTTCAGTTGCACGATCACCCACCCCGCATGGCGCAGCGCAAGGCTGAACACGGTGTCGACACAGTCGATGAACAGTTCGTCCTCGAATCCGCCCACTCCGTGCCACGCCTCGAGGTTCACGAGATTGCCGCTCGCTATCACGCACGGCATGAGGCTCCATCCCGTGGAGGCAATCTTTCCACGCCGCGGGGTGTCGGGCCGCGCCGCCACTATCGCCACTTCAGGCACGGTGCCCGACGCGGCGAACCCCCACAGGCGGCACAC
>DBDQ01000136.1:0-33886 GCA_002293665.1 Alistipes sp. UBA928
CAAGTCCGGGCATTGCGGGTGATGCTGTCGGGCACGCACGAAGATATGGTACGCATTGAGGCCGCCGGACAACTCAATGAGTGGTGCGCCGACAGTTTGAAATGGTTGCAGGACACGTTCGGCGCGGCGAATGTCGTGTCGGCAGATTTGCACCGCGACGAGAAGACCCCGCACATTCACGCGACTATCGTGCCGATTGTCACCGGTGAGAAAAGAATAAAGCCGACCAACAAGCCGCCCGACCCCAACAAGAAAACCTATCGCAAACGCCCCGCGAACACCGTGCGCCTATGCGCCGACGATGTGATGACCCGCAAGAACCTTGAGCGGTTCCAAGATACCTATGCCGAACGGATGGCGAAATACGGTCTTGAGCGAGGCATTCGCGGTTCGGAGGCTCGGCACATCACCACGCAACAGTACTATCGCGACCTCCACGCCAAAAATGAGGGTTTGCGAGAGGATATCGCCCATTTGGAGGAACATCGGGAGGCGGTGACGGAGCAAATTCAAGTTCTGCACGAACGCAAGGACGAGGCGCAAAGGGACTGTTCCGACCTTGACGAGTACCACCACCGCCGTAAACAGGAACTCGAAGAAAAGGAGCGGCAAGCCCTTGCCCGTACCGAACAGGCCGCCGCAGAGAAACAACAAGCTGAGACCGAACTGGCCGGAAAGCAATCAGAACTCCAACGTGTAAAGGGCGAACTGAAGACCGAAAAATTCAAAGGCTCGATGGCCGAGGCGGGGACGGCGGTCTTGGACGGCATCTCTTCCGCGCTCGGCACATCGAAAATCAAGCGGCAACAGCAGGAAATTGAGTCGTTGCGTTCCGAAAACAACGCCCAGAAACAAGAGATTACCCGTTTAAACCAAACCATCGCCCGCGAACGGTCAGAGAATCAAAAGACCACCGACGGCCTCCGCGCCGAACTCGACAAGATTCACGACCTGCTCCCCGACACCAAACCGCTCATCCGTATGGCCGACTACTGTCGCGACATTGGTTTCACTGCCGAATTTACTAAACAGCTTGTAAATATGCAGACTGTTCACTTCTCCGGCAGTCTTTACTCCCACGAGTATTCGCGCCGTTTCGAGACCGACAATTCCGAGGCGCGTCTGGAGCGCGACCCCAAACGCCCCGGATTTTTCACCCTCCTCATCGACCGCATCCCGATCATCGACTGGTTCCGACAGAAATACGCCGACTTCCGACAAGCCATCGGAATTCCAATCAAACCGAAAGACGAACTGAATCTAAGTCGGGGCAGGAGTGTCGGTAGATAGCCCTTGCAACAAACACGGCGCACCTTTGCCGAGTGCGCCGAGATGATTGAGAGTCGGAGCGTTAGAACTTCACCGTCTTCTCGCCCTCGGTGAAACTGAAGGTAGTGACCTCTTCGGGTTCGATGTAGAACAGCTTGAAAATCGGATTGTCGGGGCCGCCGTATATGCCTTTAATCATAGGATTTTCGTCCAAAGCGCGGGTTTTCAACGCCAAATTCTCGGTGAAAATCGCACGACCATTCACCGACAACACGGGCGAGAAATTGGCCGGATGGACGCAAAACGACACCTGCGGATTGGCCTGCAACTGTTTGTAGACCGCTTTTTCGTTGCTCGTGCAGAAGTAAACGCGATTGCCTTCGATGAACAAAAACTGAAACACGCGAGTCCGAACCGCCATACCGTCCTGCGTTGCGAAAACGCCGTTGGGGTTGGCTTTCAAAATTTCTTCAAATCGTTTCATAATCATTGTTTTTTGAGTGTTTTCAATACTTCCGGTAGCAGGGCGGGGATTGTGTTTTCGGTCTGGGCGGTGTAGAAATTTCCATCCACAACTGCCGCCTCATCGGTGGCGATGACGTTTTGCACCACGTTTTTGAGGAACGGATGCAATGCCACACGGCGACCACCCCCAATACCCGCACCATCGTAAAGCAACGCCACGGCACAATGTCCGACCATCGTTTTACCTGCCGCGTCGAACGCTTTCATCACCGCCAACATATCCTGATTGTGGGCTGCGGCGGCATTTTCACCGAACTTGGGCATCGCGTCGCCGCAAGCGAATACCAGTGCGTCGTATTCGCTCTCATGACCGCGCAGATTTGCCACGGTGTCATCGGTGGTGAGCGCAACGCCCGAATTTGTCTTTATGTTAGTAGTGGGGGCCACCGCGAAGGTGCGGAACGGGATGCCGTTCTCGAAAAACGCCTCCAAATACTGAAACAGACCCGCCCCGTTGACGGGATTGACTACCAAAACTGCTGCTTTTTTCATTGTCATTGAGTTTTTTAAATGTTGCAAATTACGAGTGAGGTTTAGATCAGATTTTCGAGTACCGCCATTAATAGTTTGCCTTTGATGCGGGAGTCGGCGGGAATGGCGGACGGGCGAATGTCCTCAAAGAGAATCTTACCTTCGCCGTTCACGACAAAGACCGAAGTGGCTGGCACGAAGCCCGTGTTTTTGCCGCCGGAGTGTTCGGTGAGGGTGGCAAGCATCCGCTCCTGCTGCTGCCAAGCCAAGCCCATTGCGACGGAGAGTTTGCCGTCCGCATCCGACCAAATCATAGAGGGCGGGACGTTGATTTTGTCGGCGGTGGTGCGGATGTGGGCCGAGTCATCCGGGCCGATGAAAGCTACGTTGTAGCCCAGTGCGTTGATTTTTGGGATGTTGGGCACGATCTCGGCATTAAAATGGTTGATACAGTTGAAACACCAGTCGCCGCGATAGAATACGATGAGCGTCGGACGGCCGCCGATGATGCCGTGCAGCGATTTTGCGTTGTCGTTGCCGTCGGTCAGCGCGATGTCGGGCACGGTTTGGCCCACCTTGAGCGGGTTCACATCGTTTGCCGTGGGCGCGAATTGCGGTACTTGAGCGTTTGCTGCCGTCAGCCCGAAGGCCAAAACTGCGAGCGAAAGAATGATTTTTTTCATGACTTTAGTAGTTATTAATGAGTGTTTGATTACCTTTGTGCCGCAAAGTTACGATAGGTAACTAAACAAAACAAGAGGGCACAGCGCGGTTATGTAAGTTACGCGCAGGTAACAAATGCTGAATATCAACGATATTTACACGATAAAAAAATTATGAGTGAGATAAAAAATTTCCCGCCGAGCGAAAATTGTCCGATCCGTAATCTGCTTTGTCGATTGGGCGACAAATGGTCGATGTTGGTTTTGGTGTCGCTGAATGCCAACGGCGTAATGCGATTCAGCGATTTGCAACGCTCCATCGGCGACGTTTCGCAACGGATGCTGACGGTTACTTTGCGCTCGTTGGAGGCCGACGGGTTGGTGAGCCGCACCATTTATCCCGAAGTGCCGCCCCGTGTGGAGTACGCCCTCACAGCGTCGGGCGAAAGCCTTATACCCCACACGAACGGCCTTGTCGGGTGGGCGCTGGAGAGCTTGCCCGGCATCGTGGAGTCTCGAAATTCCTTCAAAGCAGAAGAAATATGAAACGGACAAAATTTCGGATAGATAAGATGGATTGTCCGTGCGAGGAGAGCCTCCTGCGGATGAAGTTGCAGGAGAACGGGACGATTGCACGGCTCGATTTCGACCTCGCGGCGCGGACGCTCGATGTGATTCACAACGGCGACGAGGCGGCGATTGCGGCGGCTATCGACTCGCTCAATCTCGGCTCGCATCTGCTCGGAACGGATACGGAACGGGGCGATGAACTCGCCACGACAACCGCCGACAGCGATTCCCGTCAGCGCAAGGCTCTGTGGTGGGTGCTGGTAATCAATGCGGCGTTTTTCGCAATCGAAATCACGACCGGCCTGCTTTCCCGCTCGATGGGACTGATGGCCGACAGTCTCGATATGTTGGCCGACGCACTGGTCTACGGCATGAGTCTGATGGCGGTCGGGGCGGCGGTCGCACGCAAAAAGAGGGTGGCGTTGTGGAGCGGCTTCCTGCAACTTCTGCTCGCCGCGCTCGGTCTGGCGGAGGTGGTTCGCCGTTTCACGGGGGCTGAAGTGACGCCCGATTTTCGGACGATGATCGGGATTTCGTTGCTCGCACTCGCGGCCAACGCCATTTGTCTGTGGATTTTACAGCGAATGAAAAGCAACGACGCGCATATTCGGGCGAGTGTGATTTTCTCGGCCAACGATGTGATAATCAACCTTGGAGTAATCGCCGCCGGGGGCCTCGTGTGGCTCCTCGACTCGAAACTGCCCGATCTTATCGTGGGGGTCATCGTGTTTTTGATAGTCATTCGTGGGGCGATGCGAATTTTGAAATTGGCGAAATAAAGCAATATAATCCCCTTGCCCGTTGTTCGCAAAGGTTTTGTTTTTCAAAGGATTGAGCAAGGTCGGTGCCGCTTCGCGGTCGCTCCGCAAACCTTGCACAATCCATCGAAAAACAAGTGCTGAACGCTACCAACAGACAAAGGGACAGAGCGGCAAAACGACCGAAAAACCCGCGAAAACAAATAATTTCGAGTGGACGGAGCTATTACGGTAAGATTGCGTATCTTTGTGCCCGACAGGGTTATTTGACAGCAATGCACCGCGAGAAACGGAAATAAGAACGGTTGCCAACTCGTTACCTAACACCTCTCAAAATCAATCTAACTATCTGAAAATTCAAGATGTTAGGATTAAGTTATATCTTTGCCGAATGGAAAAATTCATCATAGCCGCAGGTGTCGCCCTGCGTATCGGCGACACCGGAAAAGCCCCGGAAAGCGACCGCACCGTTGTGTTGCTCCACGGCTACCTCGAGAATCTCGACATCTGGGACGACCTCACACCCCTGTTGCCGCCCCATGCACGGGTGATCGCCCTCGACCTGCCCGGCCACGGCATCTCGGAGGTTCGCGGCCCGGTGCACACGATGGATTTTCTGGCCCGAGTGGTACACGATGCGCTGACCGGCCTGGGTGTTGAGAAATGCACCGTCGTGGGCCACTCGATGGGCGGATATGTCGCCCTGGCGCTGGCCGCGGCGCACCCCGAAATTCTCAACGGGCTGGTGCTCCTCTCCTCGACTCCCAACGCCGACACCCCCGCGAAACACGAAGACCGCGAGCGCGAGATCGCCATCGTCGAGGGGGGCAAAAAAGAACTGCTGTCGCGCACGCAACCCGGCAAGGGGTTCGCGCCGCAGAACCGCAAAAAATTCGCCGACAGGATTGAGGACATGGCCGAACTCGTGATGCTCACCGAGGACGAAGGCATCACGGCGCTCCTACACGGAATGGCCGAACGTCGCGACATGAACGACATGCTGAGCGCACTGCCCGTGCCGCAACTCTTCATCCTCGGCCGCCACGACGAGTACATCACGCCCGAAGTCGCCGACGCGATGATCGCCCGCCATCCCCGGGCGCACGTGACATGGCTTGAGGAGTCGGGCCACAACGGCCTCGTCGAGGAACCCCGCGCGGCAGCCGACGCGATACTCCGATTCATTGAAACTAACAATAATACCAAATAAGTTATGAAAAAAATAGCGATTGCCTCCGACCACGCCGGTTACGAACTGAAAGAGTTTCTCGTGGGCTATCTGTCGTCGCTCGACTACGACGTTTTCGACTTCGGGTGCTACTCACCTGAGCCCTGCGACTATCCCGATCTGGGCCATCCGCTCGCCGCGGCCGTAGCTAAAGGTGAGTTCGAACGCGGCATCTCGGTGTGCGGCTCGGGCGTGGGCATCAGCATCACTGTCAACCGCCACGCCGGAGTCCGGGGCGCCCTCTGCTGGGAACCGACTATTGCAGAGTTGGGCCGCAAGCACAACGACGCCAACGTGTTGTGTCTGCCCGCACGTTTCATGGACAACGCCACTGCCTGCCGCACGGTTGATGTGTTTCTCGATACCGCCTTCGAAGGTGGCCGCCACCTGTGCCGCATCCAGAAGATCGACGCGCCGACAGAGGCTAATTCGTGAGCGCGTCGAGCGCGGCAATATCGAGGCCCGCGAAGTCGGCAACGGTGAGGACGACGCCGGGGGTGGAGGATAGGATCGCCTCGTCGATGGTGGTCGACAGCACCACCACCTCGATCCCCGCGGCACGGGCCGCCTGAATGCCCGCCACCGCGTCCTCGAATACGAGGCACTCGCCGGCCGTCAGACCGAGCTTCGACAGGGCCAGCAGATATATCTCGGGATCGGGCTTGGCGCGCCGCACCATGTCGACATTCACCACGGCGTCGAAATAGTGGCGAATCCCGAGACCGTCGAAAACGAAGTCGACATTGGCGATCGGGGCCGACGAGCCCACCGCCATCTTCACTCCGCGTGCACGCAGCGCATCGAGGAACGCAATAAGTCCACGGGCCGGAGCGAGCATCGGGGCGTACATCTCGCGATAGATAGCCTCTTTCTCGGCCCCAAGCACGTCGGTGCCCACGCGCTGCACCACGTCGGCGGGAAATATCTCCCTGAATATTTGATCGTTGCCCTTGCCGGCCATCCCCAGCACCGTGTAGATGTCGACCGGGGCGCCGTAGCGGCGCGCAATGGCGGCAAAAGCCTCCATGTGTATCTTCATATTGTCGACCAGGACGCCGTCCATGTCGAATATCGCTCCTTTCAGCATGTCTCGTGACGTGTTTTAAAATTCGGGGGCGAAGATACCACAAAATATCGTAAAAATACGTATCTTTGCTCGACACAAACATTTCTATATCATGAAGAAATTTCTGTTCGGTGCGGCTTTCGCGATGCTTCTGGCCTCTTGTATCTCCCAGTCGGTGATTCGCGGCAGCGGACGCGAGGCGAGGGGCACGTTCGACATTTCGCTCGACTACACCACACTCGTGGTGTCGAGCGGCATAACCGTCGAACTCGTCCGGTCGGAGACGGGCACGGGCTTCATCACCGCCGACGAGGAGGTACTGGAACACGTCTCGATAGTCCAGGAGGGAGGACGGGTGAAGGTCTCCTACGAGCCGTTCATCACGGTACAGTCCAAGATCGAAACTGTGGTGACAATGCCTTTGGGCGAAAGTCTCTCGCGGCTCGACGTGTCGTCGGCCGGAAGAATAGTCTCCGACGAGCGGCTGCCGGGCACCTCGATTTCGATCGAGTGCACTTCGGCCGGGACGGTCGAAACCGACATCGACGCCGCCGACGTCTCGATGGATCTGTCGAGCGCAGCGGGTTTCAGCGGCAACATCGTGGCGGGAACATTTAAGGTCGAAGTGACCAGCGCCGCCAAATGCAGCGTCGCAGGCAGTGCCGACCACCTCATGGCCAATGTCTCCAGCGCAGGCAACTTCCGGGGCCTCGATCTGGTGTGCCGCAGGGCGGAAGTCGACGCATCGAGTGCCGGAAGCGTGGAGATAGCCGCCACGGAAGAGTTCACGGCCAGCGCGTCGAGCGGAGGCTCGGTAAGATACCGCGGCACGCCCTCCATCATCCGGCGCGACACCTCGAGCGGAGGCTCGGTAAGAGAAATTACGAATTAAGAATTACAAACTGACATGACGCTTCCCGAGAAGACCGTCGAACGGTTGAGCGAGTACCGGCGTAGTCTGGGTGACTGTCTCGAGTCGGGCATAACCCACATCTTTTCACACGTACTGGCCGGCATGCACGGCATCACCGCGGTGCAGGTGCGCCGGGATCTGATGCTGATCGGTTTCTCGAGCGACACCAAGAAGGGCTACGACGTGAGGGTGTTGGCCGACTTCATATCGTCGATCCTCGACAGTCCGGCTCCCGCCGGCATAGCCATCATAGGGATGGGCCACTTGGGGCAGGCGATCGCAAAATTCTTCAACAACAAGGGGCTGAACCTCAAGATCATCGCCGCGTTCGACATTGACCCCACCAAGACGGGACGCGAGTTCGACGGCGTGCCGTGCTACGACATGACGCAGTTCGAGGATATTGTCGCGGCTATGGACATCAACATGGTTGTACTGTCGTCGCCGCGCGACGCGGCTGGCGATCTGGTGTTGCCCATCATCAACGCCGGCATCAAGGGAGTGCTCAACTTCACGTCGCGCCCGCTCAACTTTCCGCGCGGCATAGTCGTGGAGAACTTCGACATAACCACGCTTTTGGAAAAAGTCGCATATTTCGTCAAGGAAGAGGAACAAAATGAGGGTGCTGAGTGATATGTCGGCACTGCCGGCATTCCGGCGGCCGGTGGTGACCGTGGGGTCGTTCGACGGAGTGCATTGCGGCCACCTGTTCCTACTCGATATTCTGAGGCAGCGCGCCGCAGCCGTCGGCGGCGAAAGCGTAGTGGTGACATTCGGCGACCATCCGCGGCAGGTGCTCGGAACTGGCGAAGAGTTGAGAGTGCTCACCCCGATCGCGGAAAAGACGCGCCTGCTGGAAGCGGCGGGGGTCGACAACCTCGTGGTAATGCCGTTCGACAAGGAGGTGGCGCGCCAGTCCGCCGAGGAGTTCGTGCGCGAGTTTCTGCTCGGACGGCTGGGAATGTTCGAACTCGTGGTGGGATACAACCACCACCTGGGCCGCGGACGGGAGGGCGATGCCGCCGAACTGACCGCACTTGGCCAAAGATTCGGTTTCGACGTCTGTCTCGCCCCAAGGTTCGAACCAGGTGGCGCCTCCGAAGAAAAAATATCCTCCACGGCGATCCGCAACGCCCTCGCCCGGGGCGACACCGCTACCGCCGAACGCATGCTCGGCCGACCGGTCGTCAAACCGTGATCCCCATCCTCTGCATCAGGAAACTTGCATTCATGTTTTCGGCCACACCCTCGCGCAGTTTGTAGGTGAACGAAAGTTCGTCGCCCGCGATGTCGGCCTCGAAGCGGTAGTTTCGCACCCACTCCGGCAGTTCATCGTGCAGTCCGCCGAGCGCAAGATCGTGTGTTGCGATTATGCCGCAGGTGTCGAGCCCCACCAATTGACGGACAAGGGCGAGCGACCCGCGCTGTTTGTCGATGGAGTTGGTGCCTTTCAGGATTTCGTCGAGTATGATGAACAGCTTCTCGCCCGCGCGCAGCCTGTCGATCATCATTTTCAGCCGTTTCAACTCCGCAAAGAAGTACGATTCGCCGTCGGACAGCGAATCCGAGGTGCGAAGGCTCGTAACCAAAGTACACGGCGAAACTGTCAGTCGGTCGGCGCAAACCGGCAGCCCGACGCAGGCCAGCACGAAGTTGACACCCACCGTGCGCAGCCAGGTGCTTTTGCCCGCCATGTTCGCCCCGGTAATGATCTGGAACGATGGATGACGGTCGATGGCAATATCGTTGCGCACACAGGCTTCCGCCCTCATGAGCGGATGTCCGAGCCCGCTACCCGACATGGTGAAATATCGGTCGGCGATCCCGGGCCAGGCGTATCCGGGATGGTTGCAGGCAAATCCGGCGAACGAACAGAGCGCGTCGAAATCACCGAGCGCATCGAACCATTCGTCTGTATCGCACCCGTGCCGCACCTGCCAGTCGGCAACGCGAATGGCGCTGCGAATGTCCCACAGCACGAAGATGTTGAGTATCGCAATCAGCATGTTGGCCCGCTGATCGAGCGCGCCGAGCCTAACCGACAAATCTTTAATGGCGCGGGAAGCAGCCACGCCTCCCGACAGCAAACGCTCCCTTATCCCCTCGAACAGTTCCGACGAAAGATCGGCTTTTTCGACGATCTCCATCAGGCGGGAGTAGCCCGCGAGCGTCGCACTCACGCGGTCGGCCGCGCTGTGAATTTTGTTAATTTGCCGCAGTTTGCAGTTGGCAACGGCGAAACTGACTATGAACGAGAGCGAGAGAATGGCGATGTTCACCACTCCCAGTGCATAGAGCGTGAAAAGCGTAACCCACACCGCCGGAACGATCAGGATCATCGTCCGCCAAAATTTCGAAAACCGCGGCAGCGGCGCGAACACCGCCTCACCGCCTTTTTTGCGCATCGTGCCGGTGACGGTGAAATGTTGCCGCAGGGCGGTCTTTTCCGACAGCTCTTTCACCGCACGTTGTCTTTCAAGTATCGCCTGCTTGTCGGTCAGCGGCACCGACAGCCACTCCACGAGCCGCTCCCGACCCTGCGCGATCACCGTGCGGTTGAGCGACTGAAAAAGCGAACGTTCGCCGAAAATGTCGAGGTCGAGGCAGAACGGATGTCCCGCATCCACCTTGTCGGCCGCACCGTCGAACGCCGAGCAGTCGCCGTCGAGACACCGGAGTTCATTCTCGCACAAACCGCGGAGAGTGTCGGCGTAATCCTTCCTCTCCGACAGCCTGCCATGCCGCACCATGAGCCACACAAAAGTCACGACGAACAGAGCCGCCCCCACCGCGAGAAATTTCCACCCCAAGTCACCGCCTGCAACCCACAGCGCGACGAGTCCACAGACGAGCAACACCCTGACAGTGCCCATCAGGTTCATCCTGCGCCCGAGCCGACGGGCTGTCTCAACGTTTTCCTCTATGGTTTTTGTATATTCGTCCCGTATCATCGGTTCATGTTTTCCAAAGCCACGAAATTATAAATAAATTTGCGTATACACCCAATTTGCACTACCTTTGCCTAAATATTCTAATACGTACTCCTATGTTTATTGGTGAAAAAGTTGTGACAGAGGGACTTACATTCGACGATGTTCTTCTGGTGCCTGCCTATTCCGAAATGGTCGGACGCGAGGTTTCGATCGAGTCGCGATTCACTCGCGGTGTTCCGCTCCACACGCCCATAGCATCTGCGGCGATGGATACCGTCACCGAGGCGGGACTCGCCATTGCAATAGCCCGCGAGGGAGGCATCGGCGTGATACACAAAAACATGACCATAGAACAGCAGGCCGCCCAGGTGCGCAAGGTCAAAAGAGCCGACAGCGGCATGATCTACGACCCGATCACCATCGCCAAGGAACAGACCGTGGGTGACGCCCTGGCTTTGATGCGCGAACACCGCATAGGCGGTATTCCCGTGATGCTGCCCGACCGCACGCTCATAGGCATCGTCACCAACCGCGACCTGAGGTTCCAGACCGACATGGAGCGCAGGATAGAAGAGGTGATGACGTCGAAAAACCTCATCACCACCCAAGACCCCGACCTGGGCAAAGCCTCCAAAATATTGCTCGAAAACAAGATCGAAAAACTGCCTGTGGTGTCGGCCGACGGAAAGTTGGTGGGCCTGCTCACATATCGCGACATAACAAAACTGAAGGACAACCCCAATGCCTCGAAGGACGACAAGGGCCGCCTGAGAGTTGCCGCCGGGGTAGGGGTGACGCCCGATACGTTGGAGCGTGTGACTGCACTCTACGATGCCCAGGTCGACGTGGTTGTGATCGACACCGCCCACGGACACTCGCGCAACGTGGCCGAAACGCTGCGGGCCGTCAAGAAAGCATATCCCTCGCTCGAGGTCATAGCGGGAAACATCGCCACCGCTGCCGCCGCCGAGTATTTGGTGAAAGCCGGAGCCGACGGAGTGAAGGTTGGCATCGGGCCGGGCTCTATCTGCACCACGCGCGTGATCGCCGGGATCGGGGTGCCGCAACTCACCGCCATCTACGACGTCGCCTGCGCCATCAAGGGCAGCGGCGCAACGGTTATTGCCGACGGCGGGCTGCGCTACTCGGGCGACATTGTCAAAGCCATAGCCGCCGGAGCCGACTGTGTGATGGCAGGTTCGATGTTTGCCGGAACCGAGGAGTCGCCCGGCGAAACGATTATCTACAACGGACGCAAGTTCAAGTCGTACCGCGGCATGGGCTCGCTCGAAGCTATGGCCCAGGGGTCGAAAGACCGCTACTTCCAGGGCGACGAGCAGGACTCGCGCAAACTCGTGCCAGAGGGTATCGCCGCACGCGTACCCTTCAAGGGAACTTTGGCCGAGGTTATCTACCAGTTGGTGGGCGGACTGAGGGCCGGAATGGGCTACGTCGGCGCGCAGACGATCGAGCAACTCAAGGCCGCGAAGTTCATACGTATTTCGGGTGCCGGTGTTGCCGAAAGCCATCCGCACGACGTAACGATCACACGCGAAGCGCCCAATTACTCGCGAGCCGACTAAAGTTATGGCGATCGTTACAACAGATATTCCGATCCGTGTTCGGTACAACGAGACCGACCAGATGGGCATTGTCCATCACTCGAACTACATCTTCTACTACGAGGTGGCGCGCACCGAGTTGATGCGTTCGCTGGGCACTTCGTATCGCGAAATGGAGGAACGGGGGGCGTTGCTCGTCGTGCGCGACGTGCGCTCGCGTTTCATCGCCCCTGCCTACTACGACGAGATTCTGAACGTAAGGGTGTCGATCCGCGAGATGCCCACGGTGAAAGTAACCTTCGACTTCGAGATATTCAACGAACGCGGCGAGGCGATCCACACCGGCGAAGTTGTACTCGCCTGCGTCGACAAAGCCACCCGCCGCCCCAAACGCGCCCCCGAATGGTTCGTGGCGCTGCTTGCCGAGGCATAAAAAAACGGGGCTCAGGCCCCGTTTTTATTCTATCTGACTGTAACCCACTTCTATTCGGCCACACAGCGCAGAGGAAAACCTCCGGCGGGGGCCCACTGTTCACGTTTTTCGGGGGTGGCGGCGGGGTTGACGAAGTCGCGGCGGAATGCCAACGCAGTCGTTCGTTCGGACGACGGATAGGCCGCCGACCAGTAGAAACCCACCGGAGAGCCCACAGCTTCGCCATCGTTCACCACGTTGGTGAAGTTATTGTCGGGCTTGGCCAGACTCGGTGAGAAACTGCGGCGCCCGGCAGCGGGAAAAAATATCCGCAAGTAGTGATCGGGCAGGGGAGTGTCCGGATCGAGAGGCGGGTGATATTCCAACCCGTCGTCAACCTTGAATGTCCAACCGTAAGCATACTCTCCCTCTACACTGAACTCGGCAGGATTGCCCGACGCGGTGCCCGTGGTGGTGAAACCGGCCCATATCGTGGGCGGTGCAACCCTCCATCCCGCGGGACAGGGGTCATAGATCGTTTTCGAATCGACCTTCCACAGATCGTTGCGATGGGTGCCGCTCTGCCAGTCGAAACCGTCGGCCTCGGCCCCGGCGATGAAGGTGTTGGGAAATGCCGTGGCAAACTCCAAAGTACCAGCCACGCCGTCGTTCTTCTTGTCACCGTCCATATCGACTGCGTCCGTCGACACGACGTAGGAGTGCGTCGCGTTGTAACCCGAATTGTTGTAGAGCGAGCGCGGAACCGTGGAATTCCACACGGCTGGCCCCACGAAGGGGTCTTTGCGCCCCCACTGATAGTACAGACCGTAGGAGAGCGCCGCCTCGGCGGCTGAGGCACCCGAATTGGCGAAAGCGCCCAGATTGCGGTTCATCACCTGCATGCCGCCTATGAAGTCGGGCTCGGCCGCGGGATCGAAGTCGGTGACCCAGATGTGCCAGCTCCAAAGGACAATACCCTTGCTGTCGGCCACTGCAACCACGGTGTTGGCCTCTTCCAACACGTCGGAGGCACCTGTGGAAAAGTATAGATAATCGCCCTCGAGCGAGACGTTTATAACAGCCGTTTTAGATGTCGTCCACACGCGCGTCGCACGGGTCGCGGCGGCAAGCGACGTGCCCGACGTCTCGTTACCCCGGCGGCGGGCGTAGAATTTAAAGCGCTTGCCCGGCTCGGTGATGATTATGCTGTTAGCCCCGGCGGCAATCTCTTCTGCTATCTTGATCGCCACGGTGATCTCGCGTTTGAGCGCGGTGTTGTCCTTGCTTGTGGCCGACACACCTATCTTGCCCGACAGTTCGGTCCCCGAGATTCCCTGCCCAGGCGCGGTGATGATATACTTGTTGCCGTTGCGCGTACATGTCCAGCCCGTGGGAACCGTGGGAGTGCCGTAACTGCGAAGGTGATTGGAAGTGAATCCGATCTCCTTGGTCTGTCCCCACTCGAAATCGACGGAATAGGAGTCGAGAACGAGGGAACCGTACTCCTCGTCTTTCTTACAGCCGGTGATGGCCAGGGCAAGGATCGCAACAGAGATAAGAGCTGTTTTTATATGTAAATTCGTCATGTCAGCCAATTTTACGGGCAAAATTACCAAAATCTTCCATATCTTTACGCAGGGCAGGCACATTTATTGTGTCAGGGGGGTGCAAAAACCATCTAAAACGCTTGAGACCATGAGTACAAAAATCCAAAAAGGCTCACACCTTGCCGACAAGAAGTATCGAATCACCATCGCCGACGGAGGGCCCGTGATGGTGTGGGGCAAACCCCGGCTCGTCCAAAAATTCATCGTCCCCAACGACAGGGGCGAGATATGGTGGCTGCAGGAGGGACTATCCTTCGAAATGGCGACCGAACCGGTGGCTCTGTGCCGCTGCGGCGAGTCGCGAAAAAAACCCTACTGCGACGGCGCCCACACCCGCGTCGATTGGGATCCTACGCTGACCGCCCCCGAAACGGGCGTCCTGCACGGCGCCGAGGTGATCGAAGGGCCCGCGCTGTCTCTGTCCGACAACCAGAAGTATTGCGCCTTTGCCCGTTTCTGCGACGCCGGCATGCGCGTGTGGAACGAGGTGGGGGAGAGCGACCGGCCCGAGCACCGCGACATGACGATACGCGAGGCCGACCACTGCATTGCCGGACGTCTGTCGGCGTGGGACAACGCCACCGGCGAACCCCACGAACCCTCGCTCGAACCCGAATTGGGACTGGTGGAAGACCCGAAGATACACGCCTCGTCGGGCCTGTTCGTTTCGGGCGGCATACCCATTTCGCGCGCCGACGGATTCACCTACGAGGTGCGCAACAGGGCCATGATGTGTCGCTGCGGACAGTCATCCAACAAACCGTGGTGCGACGGCACCCACGCCTCGTTCCACTGGAACGATGGTCTCGGTGGCGCACCGACCGGGAAAAAGTGGTAGCGAGAGAGTTGAAGATCGGAATAAATTTGTAATTTTGCCGACGCTTTCGAGGCTCGGCATGGATTTATCCACTTAACACGGGCTCCGGTGGCGCATTTTGATGCGTTTATGACGCGCCCGGATGGTGGAATCGGTAGACACGCCGGACTTAAAATCCTGTGGACAGCAATGTCCGTGCCGGTTCGATCCCGGCTCCGGGTACGTTGAAAGAGCCCCAAAGAATTGAAAAAACAATTCTTTGGGGCTCTTGATTTTCAGGCCGCGACCGCACCACGCCGGCAAATTACCGTTTTCGAAAAAAGTTACTAACACTTTTAAAAGGCGGATTTTTTCAGGAGCTAAAAATTATAAACAAATCCAAGTCTGTCTAAACCTGCACGGACATCAGGACGGCTCATAAAGATCTCCCAAATAAGACCCGTGCGCGCATTTTCGAGCATCACGACTATTGGTCCCTGGTCAATGGCCAGGAACGATGGCGCAAACCAGTTCCGTCCGAGATGGAACGAATCGCGAAATCCGTATTCGCCCCACAGTTTCCCGCCCAGATAATAGTAGAAATATTCGAGCGCCGCCATACTTTCGGCAGGTGTGTAGGGCATCGACGCAATGGCCGCCGTGGGTGCGATCACCCCCAGGTCGTTCGAGGGCGACGATGCAGTGTATCCGCCGGGAATGTCGCTCGCCGTCAGCCCCCAACATTCAGTACTGTATCCTGCCCACCCACGGGGGTTCGCAACGCAGTACTTATGGTTTATCTGCGCGTGGGCGACATTCTGTTCCCAATAGTCGGCATACTTATCAATGAGTCCGCGTGGGTCGAGTCCCAGAAAAGAGTAGTGCGAAAAGAAGAGCGGGCCGCCGCGGTCTTCTCCCAATGGCAGCGTCACGTCGTAAAACTTCCGGCCGTTACGCATCGCACCTCCGCGCGCCCAACCCTGGTCGTAGACCTCGACGGGAATAGGATGGGTGGGCGACGAAGCGGCAAGCACATAGACTATGAGACACTCGTTCCACCCTCTTATCTGCATATTCATCCGCCATTCGCGGTCGGGCGACCAGTGCCAATAGAGTACGTTCTGTCCGTCGCGGCGGAACCAATCCCACTCCACGCCCTCCCATAGGGCCTGTATCGCTTCGCGCAATGCCGTCTCGCGCGGGTCGGCACCGTCGAAATAGGTTTGCAGCACAAGCAATCCCTGAACGAGGAAAGCCGTCTCGACGAGGTCGGCGCCGTTGTCGTTGGCGCTGAAAGGAATGGCTTTCCCGGTAGCACCGTCCAGCCAGTGCGACCATGCGCCATGGAACCGCTCTGCTTTAGATGTAAGGAATTCGACTATGGCCTCGGCACGAGTGAGGGCTTCGTCGCGGGTGATAAAACCGCGCTCGACAGCGACGGGAAAAGCCATAAGGCCGAAACCCGAACCGCCCGAGGTAACGGTGTTTCCCGAACCGAGCCTTTCGCGTGCGAGTCCCGATACAGGGTGTGCGTAGTCCCAGAAATATTTGAATGTCTGCCTCTGCACGAGCGTCAAAAGGTCGTTCTGCGATAGAGTAGGGAAGAGGGGCACGGAAGGAGGAGCGGTGGAGAAGTGGTACCGGCGGCTGTCAATGATGCGCACACCGAGGTTTTCGCCCTCGTCTATACCGAGCGAGTATTGTGTCAGGGGGTCGAGTGTCCCTGTTATTTTCAGAGTAATGGTTTTGGGGTCGGCGGTGGAGCCGATCTCACAGGCCGTTCCGCCGGATATGAATATATTTTCGGGGTCTGATCGTTTTATGTCGATCTCTGCCGAGAAGGTGATCTCAATGACGGGCGCGTCGGTGGTTACACCGGCCGTCGTGCCACCGGGTACGGCGGTTTTGCCGTCGATGGTCACCCGTTCGACGTAGGCGTTCTTCGGCGCGTCGGGATTGGTCGTGTCGCCGCCTTTTCCGCAGGCGGTTGTTGCGACCATCGCCGCCGCTGTCACGGCAAAGAGTATGGTAATGCGTTTCATCATTGGTAATTCTAAAAAAAGGGGGGTATCTGAAATATACCCCCCTTCCCGAAATAAGTTTAGTTGATATTCTCGACTTCGGCGTCATAAAGGGCCTTGACTTCGGCTGCGGTCAAAGCCTTGTCGTAGAGACGCAATTCGTCCAATTGGCCTATGAAATCCGCAGCCCATGCGTCGGTGGGTTGAAGACCGCCGTTGAGCAGACCCATCCAACGGCCGATAACCAGTTTTCCCGCCTTGTTGAATTTGAGTTCGCCCAGGGGGACACCCGGAGTTACGACCACATCGCCTTCTTTCACTTCGGGCTTCTGGAACATGGTTATGCCGTCCTTTGCCTCGCCGTTGATGTTGGTCACGACCATCCCGTTGACGTAAACGTCATACTTGGAAGTCGTCGAATTGTAGATGCAGGCAACGTGAACCCATTTGTTTTCCTGATCGGTAACGCGAACGTTTTCCGCAAACTGGATCTTATTGGGATCGCCGTTACTTTTGTAGAAGATGGCCTTCATGGGTGCTATTCCCAGGAATTTTTCTCCATCCTTGGGCCTGCGCTGATGAGTGAACGTCAGATTACCCCACACCCAGTCGGTCTCACCGTCCACCTGGAAGATCATCCCTTCGGGAGCGTTGGTATCGTCGGAGGTGGCGGGGTTGAGCTTGAAGTTGAACCATCCTGCGAACGTGAATTCCTTCACGGCGTGGATCTTGTGGCTCGCGGGAATGTCATAGAGCAGATAGGCGTCCTTGGCTCCCTGATAGGCTTTGCCCCGGCGGCCGGTAACGTAGGATACGGCCGTTCCGGTTTTAGAGGGGGTCAGCCCCTTGGCGTCGTTGCCGTTGTCCTCGAAGGCCCAGTGGGCGATCAGGTTGTCGGCTGCAATGGTGCTCGGGTCGGTTTTGCCGGGGCCGGGGCCGGGGCCCGGGCCGTTACCGCCTTTGTCACATGCCACAAAAGAGAGGGCTGCCGTCGACAGGATCGTCACTGCCAGAGTTTTGAAAAAATTTTGCGTTTTCATAATTTTACAGGCTTTAAATTAAAATAATTAGGTTGTAATAATATCTAAGTTAAGTAGGTTAATTTTACCGTTAAGTCGTTAATATCCGGGATTCTGTACGAGGTTCGTGTTCAGAGTTCGCTGGGCCGCCGGGATTGGATAAAGTTCGTGCTTGCCCGCCACAAACCCCAGAGAGCCCAGCTCTGCCGCAGCCTGCCCCGTGCGCACAAGGTCGAACCAGCGATCCTCCTCCATCGCAAGCTCGGCACGCCGTTCGTCCCAGATCGCCTGCATACCGACCGGTGCGGAGTCGAGCCCGGCACGGATGCGCACCTTGTCGAGAGCCTCCTGTGCACTCATTCCACTCGGTGTTTGGGCCGACGACGCACCACCCCGTGTGAGCGCCTCGGCGTAGATGAGCAGCAACTCGGCGTAACGCATGATGCGCAGATTGTGGTCGAAACCGTAGCCGTTATAGCTCCATTTGTTGTAGGCCGACGGGGTGTAGACCTTACCGTTGTAGACGGGATTCTCGCAGGTGTTCCTGATCTCGTCGCCTTCGGGAGTGGTGGTACCACGGTATAGCAACGTCGTGGCCGGGCGGACGGTCTCGCCGCGCGCGGTGTAGAAAGCGATCAGATCGTTGCTCGGCACGCAGAATCCCCATCCCTGCATATTGCCCGGAGAGTTGCCGCGCGGCCCTTGGACATAAGCGTACTCGATGTAGGGTATGTCGGTACCGGAGGATAGCCCCAGTGTCGAGGATTGTATCTCGAAGAGCGATTCGCGGCTGTTCTCGCCCTCAATGGCGAACACCTCGCGAAAATTGCCCAACAGGTCGAACTGCCTGCTTGCAATAACCCCGTCGGCAAGGGTTGCGGCATCGTGCCACTCCTCGCAGTAGAGGTGAACCTTGGCTTTGAGTGCCATCGCGCCGTAACGCGTAACGCGCCCGGCGAACTCTTTGGGATAGCTCGCAGGCAACACCGCAATGGCGTCGGCAAGGTCTTGCTTTATAAATTCATAAGCCTGGGCGCGCGTCATCGGCCGCAGGGCGGCAAGCTCTTCCGAGGTCATCGAGCGGTCGATCTTCGGCAGCGAGCCGAACGTGCGCATAAGGTTGAAGTAGGCGTAGGCGCGTATGAACCGTGCCTCTCCCTCACACTGCCGTGCATACTCCCTGTCCGCTTCGCCCTGCAGCGCCTCGACGAACCGGGGCATCTGTTCGATGGCGTAGTTGGCCGCGCTCACGATATTGAAATACCCCATCCACAGATTGTTCACGAGCCCGTTCTCAGGAGTAAGCGTAAATGTGTCGAACTGTATCATGTCGGGACTGTCCGTCGGACTGCTGCCCTTGTCGGCGTTGTCGGAGATGATCTCCAGCGAGATGTAGGAGAATGCGTGTGCGTTGCCGTCGCGCAGGCTTGCGTAGGCGGCACTCACGGGAAGGAATATGTTCTCCTTGTTCGAGTAGTCGAGCCCGGCCGAGGGGAGGCTCCCTTCGATCGGAACCTCGAGGAAGTTCTGACACGAGGCCAGAGCGAGCGTTCCGAGTATCGTTATGGCAAATATCTTTTTCATGGCTGTACAGATTTAAAATTTAACGTTTACTCCGAGCGTGTATATCGCCTGCATCGGATATGTGTTTGTGTCGACCCCCGTCGCGATGGGCGAGCCGCCCACTTCGGGGGTGAATCCGTGATAGCCGAACAGCGTCAGCGGCCGCTGGGCGGCGGCGTAGACACGGATGGAGTTGATCCGTTTCATGCCCCTGAAAGTGTAGCCCACCTGTGCGTTCTGTATGCGGAACCACGAACCGTCCTCGACGAAGAAGCTGTTGGCCTGCTGAACAAAACCGTTGTTGTAGGCTGCGGGCGAGGGGTATTTGTTCGACTTCCGCTCCTCGCGCCACGCATTGTTGTAGAAATCGAGGTCGTAGTTGCCGTCGGCGAAGGTGTCGCGGTTCATGCGCTTGGCATTGAGNNCGAGATCGAGACCCCGCCATTCGAGACCGAAGTCGAGCCCGAGCAGCAGCCACGGGATGGGACTACCCAGATAGGTCTTGTCGCTCTCGTCGACGACACTGTCGCCCGTCCGGTCTTGGTACTTGAAGAATCCGGCATCCTTGATCTGCTGTGCGACAGGGTCTCTGAGGGCGTCGCCCTCGGTGGCGTACACTCCGTCTATCTTGTAGCCCCAAAACGCGCCTATCGGATAACCGGGCTGTGTGCGGGTCGCGTAGTTGCCCCTGACGAGCGCTCCGGGAATGTAGTCGCGCTGGCCGGCGAGATTGACGACCCTGTTCCTGATCGTCGTGGCATTGAGACCGATGTTGTAGAGGAAGTCGCCACCCACGTTGTCGTTCCAGCGCACCGACAGTTCAAAACCGCTGTTGCGCACCCTGCCGTAGTTGCCCAACAGTTCGGTGGTGCCACCTCCCGCGGCGATGGGGGCCATGAAAACCACATTGCTCGTGGTGCGGTTGTAGTAGTCGAGTTCGCCGTTCAGCCTGCCGCGCAGGGTGCTGAAATCGACCCCGGCGTCCCATTCGTCGACCACCTCCCAGCGCAGATGGTTGCGGTAGACGGTCTGTGCGCCCTGCCCGTCGTAGAGCTTGTCATCGCCGAACACGGCCGAGCTTCCGTAACCGGTACTGCCCAGCACTACCGTCGAGTTGGCGGGTACGTTGTCGTTTCCGAGCCGCCCCCAGCTAACGCGCATTTTAAGGAAGTCGAAAGCCTTGCTGCCGCGCATGAACCCCTCTTCGGAGATAACCCAACCCAGCCCCACCGAGGGGAAGTATCCCCAATGGTCGTTGTACTTGGAACTGCCGTCGGCGCGGAAGGTGACAGTCGCCAGATAGCGGCTGTCGTAGCCGTAGGTGCCGCGCGCAAAGAACGACAGCCCGCGGTAAAGGAACGGTTCGGGCGAGTTGTCGTCGACGTTGCGGTTGGCCGCCGAGCCGTTCTTGATGTAGAGCGAATAGTCGCCGTAATTGGGAACGTTGAGCGCCGAGCCTGTCAGTCCGTCGGTACGTTCGATTCGGGTCGACTGCCCCAGCATTGCGCTGAAAGAGTGTACCCCTGCGCGGTCGGAGTATGTCAGCACGTTGTCTACGATCTGTTTCCTGCGGATGGCGTAGGTTTTTTCGAGGCTCGACGAGGCCAGCCCCTGCGAGCCGCCCACCATGTATTCGGGCTGATACCTGCGCGTCTTCCACGAGCCGTAATCGAGGTTGTAGGATGTTTTGAATTTGAGCTTATTCTGCCACAGGTTGACGTCGAGGAATGTCGAGAATACAAGGTTAAGCCCCTCTTCGAGGTTGTCGTTGTAGTAGGCTCTCGCGTAAGGGTTGCCATAGGAGTTGCCGAATCCGTGCTGCTGCGCCGAGCCGAATTTCACTGGATAGGCCACCACATTGCCCTCGTCGTAGACGGGATAGACAGGAGGATTGACGAAAGCCTGGAAGAAGGCGTCGTTGTCGGGAAGCTGTTTGTTGTAGTCCGATACGATGACATTAGTGCCGAGTTTCAGCCAGCTCGATACCTCCTGGTCGAGGCGGGCGCGAATGTTTATCCTCTCGTAGTCATTTTTGGCCTTCATGATGCCCTGCTGGTGGAAGTAGTTCCCCCCGACCGAGTAGTTGGTCTTGTCGGTCGCACCCGAAACGTCGGCCGAATGGCTGTGGGTCATCGCGGGGCGCAACAGGGTTGCGTACCAGTCGGTGCTGGCGGGAAACGACGAGGCATTTTTCGGCACGTAGCCAGTAGTGTACTGGTTGGCCAGATTGAGCAGTTCTACGTATTGTGCGGTGTTTGCCAGTTTCATCACGTTGACCGGTACCTGCACACCCACATATCCGTCGTAGGTTATGCTCGTACCCTCGGTCGTACCGCGTTTGGTGGTGACGAGCACCACGCCGTTGGCCGCCCTCACCCCGTAGATGGCCGAGGCCGAGGCATCTTTGAGAACCGTCAGATCTTCGATGTCGGAGTTCGACAGGAAGTCGATGTTGTCGACGAAAACCCCGTCCACCACATAGAGCGGCTTGTTGTAATCGCCTATTGAACCGGTGCCGCGGATCCTGACCGTCGGTCCCGCGCCGGGAGCGCCGCTGCCGGTAACCTGCACTCCGGCAACCTTACCCTGAAGGGCCGACATGGGATTTGCCGCCACCTGCCTCGACAGTTCGGAGCCTTTGACCGTGGTTATGGGAGCGGTCATGTCGCGCACCCTCTGTGTGCCATAGCCCACCACGACCACTTCGTCGAGGCTTTGCGCTTCCGGAGAGAGCACTATGTTCAGGGGAGTGGTGCGAGAGGTAACGACGACCTCTTCGGTAATGTAGCCCAGATAGCCGACGGTCAGCGTGGAGCCTTCGGTAGCATTGACGGAGAATCGTCCGCGCTCATCGGTGATGCCGCCCTGCGAGGTTCCTTTCCGCACAACGACTGCGCCCGTAAGGGGAGCTCCGTTCTCGTCGGTGACCATACCTTCGACGGTGATGTTTTGGGCAAAAAGCAGACCCGGAACCAGCAGCGCGAAGATCAACGTAAGAATGTAGAGTCTTTTCATCTTGTTTTTCAATTAAGTACAGTGTAATAAAATCCAAGTCTATCGAGCCCCGTTTTTATTTCGGGGTTGCGCATGAACAGTTCCCAGATCAGTCCCGAACGATAATTCTCGATCATCACGGCAATGGGCCCCTGGTCTATGGCGAGGCAGCTTCTCACGACCTGCTGCCCCCGGGTCATACCGAGGTTGAATGAGTCGTAAAACCCGTAAGAGCCGAAAATCAGTCTGCCCAGATCGTAGTAGTAGTGGCGCATCGCCTCCATCGACTCGGCGGGAGTGTAGACTATGGAGGAGAGTGCTGCTGTCGGCGCGATGGTTCCGTTCTCGGCGGGTGTTCCGGGGTGGTGCGACGAATATCCGGCGACGGGATCGTCGGACGAGGTATAACCCCATGCTCCGGGGCCGAAACCGTTGCGCAGGTTGGCCCGGTCGAGAGCATAGGCGCGGTGGATCAGCGCATGGTTGCGGTTTTGGGCGAAGTAGTCGACCGCTCCATCCGAAAGCCCTCTCGGATCGAGACCCAAAAAGGAGTAGTGGGTAAAAAACAGCGGCCCTCCATACTCCATTCCGAGCGCAAGTTCGATGCCGTGGTAGCTTTTTCCGTTCAGGTAGTAGTCCGATGTCTTGTACGAGGTTTCGTAAACGCGGCGCCCGATGGGGTGGGTAGGGGAGGCCGCCGCGAGGATATATGTTATGATCGTTTCGTCGTGGCCTTTGATGCGATGGTTCATTTTCCAGCCGTGGTTGGGCGACCAGTGCCAATAGAGCGAGTCGGTTCCGCGAGTGTACCAGTCCCACTCGACTCCCTCCCACAGGGCAGTTATGCGGTCAGCCACTCCCCGCTCTTCGGTGGTGCCGTCGGCAAAATATTGCCGCGCCGTCAAAAGTCCCTGCACGAGAAAAGCCGTCTCGACCAGATCACCCCCGTCGTCCAGGGGGCTGAAATTGAAGGGGCGTCCCGTGTCGCCATCGTACCAGTGCGCCCACGCGCCGTGGAAACGCTCGGCACGCTCCAGAAAACCTACTATGCGCCCTATCTGCCGGCCCGCCTCCTCGCGCGTCAGGTAGCCTCTCTTGCTCCCCGCCACGAGCGCCATCACGCCGAAACCAGTTCCTCCCGTCGTCACTATGTCGCCGTTGGTGTCGTTCGTCCGTTCGCGCGCCATACCGGTCGCTGGGTGGGCGAATTCGTGAAAATAGCGCGTGGTATATCTCTGAACCATATCCATGAGCGCTTCGTCGTCGGCGCGTCCCGCCCTGACCTTCGTTTCGAACTTTTCGGCGCCTTCGTCGTTCGGGGCCATTCCGATAGGAAGAATACGGTAGGCATATTCCGTTCCCTCGGCGGGAATGGCCTCCCAAAAATCGAAGAAACTGTCGCCGCGGGTCTCGCCGACCTTTGTGAAATCACCCCCGGCCGATGCACGGAAGAGGGCGTAATCGAACCCTTGGTGGTTCTCCCATCGCACCTCGACGTGGCCGGGATACACCTCGGCCGAAATCTCGCGCGGAACCACATAATCTGCCTGCGCGAAAACGCCCCCTGTCCCTAAGAGCAATACCGATATTGCAACGATCTTTTTCATCCCCCCGATTATTTAAGTGTAAAGGCCGCCTGCCGCACGTCGCGCGAATTGCCGCCTATGAATATGTGGTGGTCGCCCGGTTCGACGCCGAGGGTCATGTCACCTCTGTGAAACGCCAACATTCCGGGCGTGATCTCGAAATTCACCGTGCGGCTCTCCCCCGCTTCGAGCGCAATCTTCTGAAAACCCTTCAACTCCCGCACGGGACGGGTGACGCTCCCCACGAGATCGCGAACATACATCTGAACCACCTCCTGGCCCGCCATCCGGCCTGTGTTGGTGATCGTCACGCTCGCCGTGAGGCTGCCCGAAGTATTCAGGACATTCGACGAAAGGGTTATGGGCGAATACTCGAAGGTTGTGTAGCTCAACCCATATCCGAACGGGAAGAGTGGCTCGTTGGGCGAGTCGATATACTTCGACTTGTATTTCGGATCGGACAGGTAGTCCGGCCTGCCGGTATTTTTCGCGTAGTAGAACAGAGGTACCTGCCCCACGTTGAGCGGAAATGTCATCGGCAGTTTTCCCGACGGGTTGCAGCGTCCGAACAGCACGTCGGCAACCGCCTCTCCACCCATCGTCCCGGGATACCACGCTTCGAGCATGGCGGAGGCGGCTTTCACCTCGCGCGGCAGGGTCAGCGGGCGGCCGTTCAGCAGCACGACGACAACGGGTTTGCCCGTCGCGGCTATCCGTTCGAGCAATTCGGTCTGCACTCCCGGCACGTCGAGCGATGTGCGGCTCGCGGCCTCGCCCGTCCACTCCCAATTCTCGCCTATCACCATCACCACCTTGTCGGCTCCACGTGCCGCGGTGAGTGCCGCCGCAAAACCGCTCCGGTCGTCTCCCGACATCTTGCACCCCTCGGCGTAGACTACATTGCCGCGAGGTGCCGAGGCAGTGATGCCGTCGAGTATAGAGAGTATGAAATCGTGATCGCCGGCCGCTTTCCACGACCCCAGCAGGTCGCGTTTCGAAGCCGCCAGTTCGCCTATCACCGCCAGCCGTTCATTCGCCCTCAGGGGCAGCACGTCGCCGTCGTTCTTGAGCAGCACCATTGAGCGCACCGCCACATCGCGTGCCGCCTCGAGGTGTTCGGGCGCGTAGACGAGCCGCCTTTCACGCTCCTCGTCGCAATAGCGATAGGGGTCGTCGAAGAGGCCGAGTGAGAATTTCAAACGCAACACGTTCCTCACCGCCTCATCTATCCGCTCCTCGCTTATACGTCCGTTCTCAACGGCGCTTTTCAGATATTTGAAATAGAGTTCGCCCTGCATATCCATATCGACTCCCGCCGTGAAGGCAAGCTCCGCCGCACGGGCGTCATCCTCGGCGAAACCGTGGTTGACCATCTCGTTGATGGAGGTGTAGTCGCTGACTATCATCCCGCCGAATCCGAGTTCACCACGCAGAAGCTCCTGCAAAAGATAGTTGCTCCCGCTGGCCGGAACCCCTTCGAAGTCGTTGAACGAAGTCATCACTGTGGCCGCACCGGCATCTATCGCCGCTTTATATGGAGGAAGGTATGTGTCGAGAAAGGTACGGCGCGACAGCTCGACCGTGTTGTAGTCGCGGCCGCCGAGGGGAGCGCCGTAAGCCGCGAAGTGTTTCACGCAAGCGGCAACGGTAAGGGTGTCCGAAATGTCGTCGCCCTGAAATCCGCGCACCCTCGCTTCGGCTACTCGCGCGCCGAGATACGGATCTTCTCCCGCCCCTTCCGACACGCGTCCCCAGCGGGGATCGACCGAGATGTCGCACATCGGCGCGAAAGTCCAGTGAAGCCCCGACGACGCGGCCTCAATGGCCGAAACTCTCGCCGAGCGCTCTATGGCCACCAGATCCCATGAAGCCGCCTCGCCGAGCGAGACGGGAAAGACGGTGCGGTGTCCGTGTATCACATCGTAGCCGAACAGAAGGGGAATACCCAGGCGCGACTCCTCGACGGCCGTTCGCTGCAACTCGCGCGTGAAAGCTACGGTGTGTGCGTTGAAGATATTCCCGCAACGGCCGCTGCGTATATCCTCAAGGTATCCGCCGCGCACCGTGGGGCCCGTCACGTCCCAGTCGCTGGTAAAAAGTACCGTCTGGCCTATCTTTTCGTCGAGCGTCATAATGCGGAGCAGAGAATCAATCCGGACTTCGAACCGATCGACGGCCTGATTCTTCGTTGTGCACGATGCCGCGGCGCAGGCGAGCGCGAGTACAATAACAAAAGGTGTCGTTCTCTTCATAATTTTAAGGTTGCAATTTTATAGCCGCTGTTTCCGAACGGCAGTGTAAAGTTAAGTAACCCTGAACGAAATCGGAACATTTGTGCCCCCTATTAGAATCCTACAACAAAAACAGGGCACCGAAACGACACCCTATTCTGCCACTATATAAACCCCTTATCTCCTTATTATCTGCAATTTACAGCCGCCGTTATTTAAAATCTATCAGGAACCCGGAGAGGCTTTTCTCCGACGGCAGGCCCAGTTTTTTGCGTATGCGATAGCGTGCGACCTCGACCCCCTTGAGCGAAATGTTCATCAGGGAGGCTATGTCCTTGCTGCTCAGATTGAGGCGGAGGCAGGCGCAGAAACGCAGATCGCCGGGGGTAAGCGAAGGATAACGCTCCATGAGATTGCGGAAGAAATTTTCGTGAATACGATCGAAATTGGCCTGAAAAACCACCCAATCATCCTCCGACGAAAGACTGCGGTCGATAATGTCGGTCAGCTTGCGGTAGTATTTGGCGGGGTACTGCGTCCCGAGCGTCTCTTTTTGGGCGGTCAACTCTGTGCGGATGCCTATCAGCACCTCGTTCTTTTTTATCAATTCCATCGTCGAGGCGGCGAGCTCCTTGCTTTTGAGCTTTACCTCCGATTCGAGATTGATACGTTCGAGAGCATTGATGCGCTCCTGATGGGTGGCGATAACCTGTCGGTGCCTGCGCCGGATCAGCGATTGCACGTAGAGATACACGCAGTACAAGACAAGTAGCGAGAAGAGCACATAGAGCAGCATCGCCGCACCGCTCAACCACAGCGGCGGGGATATTTCAAACGGATAGGAGACCGAGTCGAGCTCTATCCCGTTACGGGTCGAGACGGTCGCATGGAACGTATACTTACCGTAAGGCAGGTTGTAGTACTGCTTGTCAGGCAGGGTGACGGGCTGCTGGGGCATTCGGTCATAACCCTCCAGACGGTAGGTAAATGTCGCATCGCCGGCGGCAGGGTACTCCGGAAAGTATAGCGAGAATCCGACGTTGCGAAAAGCGTATTCGAACGACACTTTTTCATCTCCCCGCGGATATATCGGCAGCAGGCGTTCTTCGCCCGTTTCGGGATCGGATACGATGACATTTCGTATTTTCAGCTCCTTGGGCAAGGGGTTCGACATGGCGTCATCCGGAATATAGAGCGCCAAACCGTTCTCAAGAGTGAAAAGAGTCTCCACTCCCGGCTCCTCACCCTTCTCTGTCCTCCCCGTTCTTACCGAAATGGGTATGGCGTTTTGTTCGCCGTCGAGCCAGCGATCGCCGAACCACGAATAGGAGACCGTTTTGAGGTATTCCGTCCTCCGTTCACCTTCACCGGTGGAGACAGCGAAAAGCCCGGCCGCTCCGGGTGTTATGAACCAGTAGCGATTTCCACCTGCGGGACAGACCCGGTAGGCGGCGGCAAAACTCCCCAACGCATCGTTCAACTCGTCGTATGGCACAATCTCCTTGTTAATATCGTCGTAGGTGTAGAAACGCACCCCGTCGGAAAACACCACGCGCCCCTCAACCTCAAAGACGCCTACGGGTCGTTCGTTCGCTCCGTCCAGCGAACGGAAGTGCGTTATGGATTCTATCTCCGACAAATCCTGTGACAGGCGCAGTGCGTAAAGCCCTCTGTGGAGGTGCCCCGCCCACACCGTGCCCGTGTAATCGACGGCGATATGCTTTATTGGGTTCATCATGCCGGTCAAGGGGTGGCTGTATTGCCATCCTCCGGCTTCGCCTCTCGTGTATACCGTTACAAATGTATAGGTACCCTGCACGAGCACTTCGCGGCGATGTATCCGCCCCCTCGCAAGACACATTCCTCCCTCCACGGGTGACATTATCCGCGTTCCGTCGGCGGTCAGCGAGAGGGTCGCGCGGTTGGTGCCGCATATCAACTCCCCGTCGACGAGGCTGATGTCCCACACATGGCCCGAAACCGTGGGATCGGGAGTAACCCTTCCCATCCGGCGGGTCGAAGGCGAGTACTCGGCGCGGTACAATCCCTGGTTAGTGCCCAGATATAGGTATGGCTGACGGTAGGCAGCCGTGTATATTGACCCCACCGAGGGGTTGAACGAACTCATGTGGAGTATCGACTGATTTACCGAAACGAGGGCAATACCCTTGTCGAGGGCTATCCACAGATTGTCGTCCGTGTCGAAAAATAGACCCAGCACGGTGTTGTTACGAAGCACGTTGCCGCTATTGAGCGTCCAGAGTTTTTCGCCCCGTCGGTCGAAAGCCGCGGCACCTCCGAGTATCGTTCCGACTACAATGGTGGTTCCGTCGCGCGAGATCGCCGCACGGTTCACCTGGTCGGTTTTCAACCACTGGTCGGCTCCCGTGGGAAACGGCCTGAAACTCTCGCCGTCGAATATAAAAAGCCCGTCGGAATAGGTGACGAAGAGCCACTCGCCCTCGCCGTAGGGTAGGGTAGTGATGAGCCGGCTGGAGAACGGAACGCCGGAGACTTTGCGGAATTCGTGCGTGAGAGGATCGAGTTCGGCCACTCCGAACCTGCCGGTATCGGTATATAGCTTTCCGGCAGCCTGCGAGAAGAACATGAAAATATCCTCCGATCGTTCCGCCCGAACAACCCCGTCGCGGTAGATGAACCAGGATGTGAACGACTGGAATATCACGGCGTCTCCCCACTGCTGGATAGTCCATATCTCATCGTTGAGCCATTCGTAACCGATCAGTTGCTGCGACAACGAGATGTAGTGCAGGGTACCAAAACCGTCTTTTTCGAAATAACCGAACTCCTCGAAGGAGCCGGTGTATATTCTGCCGGATGGGTCGACCCACAGCGAACGCACCGTCTTCCCGCGCGGCAACAGGGTGAGCGCCCATCTCACGCCGTCGTAGGATAGCAGGCCGTCGCCGTTGCCGATGTAGATTATCCCGTCGGGATCCTGACCCAGAGCCCAATTCTGGTTCGCCGCGCCGTAATCGTTCTTTGTGAATTGGGTGACAAGCGGCGTGAACTCCTGCGCTGCGGCGGAGGCGGCGACCGATACCGAAAGAAATATCGCAGGCAATATGTGAGATATTTTCATTGCGCGTGAGTGTTTGTTGTCTAATCCACAGTACAAATATAGTCGTAATAGTATGAAAAACATCCCGAAAGCCTCTGCTTTCGGGATGTTTTCATATCGGGGATCGGTCTCTGCCAGGAGAACCGTGCCCCGTCATCTGCCGCCTGTTGTCAATAGCCAGGGTTCTGTTCGATCGGAGCGAGTATGTTTCGCTGTATCTCGTTGAACGGAATAGGCCACAGGTTGTGGTGGTCGCGGATGCTTCCGTGGAACGGATTGTAGCGTTTGGTGCGCTCCACGAATTTACCCAGACGGCAGAGCGTGAAGATGCGAATCTCCTCGTAGTAGAGTTCGCGCATGCGCTCGTCGAGAATGTAGTCGATATCGATCTGTGCGGCGGTTGCCGGGGTGGCGCCTGCACGACCTCGCAGGGCGTTGATGTCGGCGGCGGCGAGATCGGCCTGGCCTTTACCCAGATGGGCTTCGGCCCTGAGCAGATAGGTTTCGGCCAAACGGAAGGCGTACTCATCCTTGAGGCTGGTGTACGACAGGTTTGGCGACCCGCTGTTCGACAGAATGTGCTCGCCCAGAGCCGTCACACGCAGCGAACCGTCGGAATTGCGCACATAGGCTTCGGTGGGATAGTTGCCCGTGCGGCTGAACTTCTGCACGCTCGGGAACATGATGCGCGGCTCGATGCCGGCATACTCGGCCGGGATGGCCACACCGTTGGCGACCCCCTCGTTGACCGACTGCGGAAAACGGGGATACCAGCCGTCGGCAAGTATCCACTCGCCGTAGCCGTCGGCCGCCGGATTGTCGATCCTGAAGTCGCGCTGGATGTTGTAGGACGAATTGCGGATGTCACGGTCGAAATCTTCGCCCCAGATGCTGGTGAAGAAGTGTTCAGTACCCCTCATCGAACCGATCCCGCGGCCGCCCTTCTCGGCCGTCCAACCGTCGGCGTTGACGGTGTTGCGGAACGCGGGCACCTTGATTCTGTTGCCGTTGGCGTCGTGTGTTTCGCCGGCGGCGTTCTTACCCGCCACCGTGGCCGACCAATAGCCCGGAACGACCTGACGCGAGTGGGCCAGCGAATAGGTCGAACCCTTGCTCTGGTAGTCGTACTGCAACACCCACAGACTTTCGCGGTTGCCGCTCGAACGGTTCTGATTGTTGAGACGGAACAGATCCCAGTATACGTCGCCCGGTTCGCCCGCGCGGGTGCCGAAACGCTCGGTCATCAAACCCATCGCAGGATAGTCGATCACGGCGCCAAGGGTGGTTATAGCCTCGTCCCACATGGCGAGTGCTATGTACACCTCGCCCAGCATGTGCTGAGCCATCTGTTTGCTCACCCTGCCGTCGTCCGTTTTGTCGATGTCGGGCAACACGGCCGCCGCGGTTTCGAGGTCGGTACGGGCCTGTCCGTAGGTTTCGGCACGGGTCGAGCGCACGTAGTCCTCTTTGGGCGAGGAGGGCGGTTCGACCTGGGCGATGGGAACTCCACCGTAGAGGTTGCCCAGACGGGCGTAGGCCAATCCGCGGAAAAAGCTCGCCTCGGCCTTGATCATGGCCTTGTCGGCATCGGTGAGTTCGTTGGGAACGTTGTCGGCCGACCAGATAATGCGGTTGGCGTCACCGATGATGGTGTAGAGCCTGTGCCACACGTCGCTGGCGAGGCCCGCGGTCGGGATCAGCCACGCCGCCCAGTTGTTGTACTTGGCGGGCGGGTTCCAGTCGTAGCCGCCGTAGGAGAGGTCACCCCACCAAAGCGACTGGCGTTGGTCGTCGCCTATGTTCCACGCCATGTCGCGATAACGGTCGTAGAGGTGATTTATGGCCATGTTGTACTGCGAGGCCTTTTCGTAGCCGTAGTCGGGCGACAGAAAGTCGAGCGGCTCTTCGGTCAGCCACTTCTTCTCGTTGCAGGAGGCGAGTATTCCGGCCGCACCCACAACGAACATTACGTATTTAAATACTTTTTTCATCGTCGTCGTAATTAAAATTCGAGGTTAAGACCAAAAGTGAAGCTCTTCATCGTCGGGTAGTGGTCCACGCCGTTGCTGCGAAGGTTCGACTGTACACCCTGGTTAGCTTCGGGATCCCAACCGTCCCACTTGGTTATGGTGAACAGGTTGTTGGCGCTCACGTAGACCCTCACGCGCGAGATGCCTGCGCGGTCGAGCAATCCTTTGGGCAGGTTGTAGCCCAGCGAAAGCTCCTGAAGGCGGATGAAAGTGCGTGGCATGTAGGGCGAGAGGCCCGAACCCTGCGGCCCCCAGCCACCGGGCTGGCGATACTTCGCGTCGGGATTGTTGGGAGTCCAGTAGTCGAAATCGTAGAAGTTCCACTGCTTGCCCTCGGTGAAGGCGCTCAGCGGTTCGCCCAGATAGAATTTCTTGCCGCCCTGAACCGAGTTGACGAATATGTTCAGATCGAAATTCTTGTAACGCAACGTGTTCTGAATGCTGAAACGGAACGACGGGTCGCGGTAGCCCAAAACAACACGGTCGTCGGCATCGCCGTTCACGTTGCCGTCGCCGTCGGCGTCATCCACTATGTAGGTACCCATCACATATCCGTTGGGAATGCGGCCCGCCTCGCGGTCGGCCACCTGCCAGATGCCGTTTATGCGATAATCGTACACCACGTTGATGGGTCGGCCTATGAAGAGCTCCGACGAGAGCAGGTCGTCCTCGCGGCCATCGCCGTCGGCGTCGGTGCCGTCGATGGTGAGGAGTTTGGAGCGGTTGCGCGAGAAGACGAACCTGATGTCCCAGCCGAAATCCTTCTTGTCGAAGGCGGTGAAACCGAGAGTCAATTCGTGGCCCGTGTTGCCCACTTTACCTATATTGGTGGCGACGCGGGCGTTGTCGCCCGTTCCCAGACCGTGTATAGCCGAGATGTATTTGTTCCACAACTGGTCTTTCGTGCGCGACGAGTAGAATTCGTAGGTACCGTAGAGACGGCCGTTCCACAGGCTGAAGTCGAGGCCCACGTTGAACGCCGTGGTGGTCTCCCACATCAGGTCGTAGTTCGACATCTTGCTCACCCACTGCCATTTGCCGGCCGTGCCGCCGTCGCCGAACAGATAGCCGTCGCCCATCGTAAGGCGGGCCATCGTGTCGTAGCGGCCTACGGTGCGGTTGCCGTTCTCGCCGTAGGAGACTCTCAGCTTGAGGTTGTCGACCCACGTGACGTTGTCCCGGAAGAAGTTCTCCTGGCTGACCCTCCACGCCGCACCCACCGAGGGGAAGACGGCGAATTTGTTTGTGGGACTGAAACCCGAGAAACCGTCGCGGCGGATGGTACCAGTCAGCGAGTATTTCCCCTGCTGGTAGGAGTAAACCACGCGGGCCATCTGATAGAGACTGGTCTCTTTCCAGGCCTCGGAACCCGCCACTGCGAGGTCGGCCTGACCCAAACCGAGGTTGTTGTAGCCCAGCGTGAGGTCGGCGAAGTTGTTCGCTTCGGTGTTGGTGTATTCCCTGTCGCGGTACTCGGCTCCGTAGACCAGTGTGGCGTTGACCTCGTGGTCGCCGAAAGCGCGGTTGTAGGTGACTATATTGTCGAGTGTCCAGTCGCGGTTAAAGGAGTTGCGCTTGTAGCCGTTGCCCAGATTGTTGTTGGCGTATGGGTTGAAACGGAACTGCTTGTTGAATGTCATCGCCGTGGAGTAGTTAACCCGGTAGCTAAGCCCCTCGATCCAGGGCACTTTGATCTCGCCGAAGAAGGTTCCGTTGAGCATGTAGCGCTGATCGAGGTCGGGATTGCCGGAGAGTAGCAGGAAGTTGGTGTTGCCCCTCGACGGCTTTTCGATCAGCGAGCCGTCGGGATTGTGCGACGCGATCAGAGGCTGGATCATCCCTATGCTGTTGAAGTCCGTGGTTTCGCCCGAGCGGTCGCTCAGCGAGAAGAAGGTTTGGGTGCCCACTTTCAGCCACTTGGTGATAGTGGTTTCCAGATTGGTGCGGAAACTGTAACGCCCGTATTTGTCGTTTTTGATCAGGTTCTTTTGGTCGGTGAAACCGAACGAGGTAAAGTAGTTGGTGTTCTCCGTCCGTCCGCGAATGCTGATGTTGTGGTTCTGAATGTAGGGCTGGTCGATCGTCGTCAGGCCGTACCAGTCGGTGTCGGTGCCGTCGGCGTAACCCACCGTAAGCTCGGGCTCGATGAATTTGGGCCGCGGATCCCAGCCCGGGTTGGCCTCCAGCCAGTGCGACGATGCCGTGCGGCTCTCGTCCATAAATGAGTCGGCCACCATCTGCAGATAGCCTTCGCGGTCGAGCATCTTCATCTTTGGATTGATGGTCGACTGAAGCGAGAGTTGTGCGCTGTACTCGATGATCGGTTTCGACACCCCTCCGCGCTGGGTCTTGGTGGTGATCAGGATCACCCCNNGGCGTCTTTCAGCACGTCGATCGAGCCGATGTCGGCCGGGTTGATGTCCATCATGTCGCCGCGGTAGATGATACCGTCGAGCACGATGAGCGGGCCCGACGCTCCCGACATGGAGTTTTGGCCGCGAATCTGCATGGTCGGAGCGCTGCCGGCGGAGGTTGTCGCACCGATGTTGAGTCCCGGTACGGTGCCCTTGAGCAGTTGCGAGAAACTC
>DBDQ01000136.1:33959-34506 GCA_002293665.1 Alistipes sp. UBA928
TTCGGTGAGTTCGATCACGATCTGGGTCTGGCCAGCCAGAGCGACGGTTCGAGTGGAGTAACCGATGATGGAAGCAGAGACGGAGGCATCGGAGCCACCCGTCGTCATTGAGAATCGCCCCTCCGCGTCAGAGAGTGCAACGTTCGAGTCGTTTCCGATCTCCTGGATGATGACGCCCACCAAAGGCCGCCCCTCACCATCCGTCACGACGCCCGTCAGTCGGTGCTGGGCCCACGAGGTGACACTCACCATGCAGGCAAACAGCGCCGTGACAAGCAGACGGATCGTTTTCCTCGATTTAGTAGCGGATAATTGCATAAGTTAATTGTGTTAGGTTTATGTGACGGATGTTTTTTTATTAGTGTAGAGAAATAGCCGGCCGCAAACATCCCTGGCGGCCGGTATATCCAAAGTAAGTTAGTATGTTGTCTATTTTCCGTTCAGGGTGATCTCGGCTTCGGGCAGCCCCGCGGCGCTCACCTTCACGGTGACAGGGCCGGGAGTGCGGGCGGCGCGGACTATTGCCTGTGCGCGGCCGAAGTAGCTG
>DBDQ01000136.1:34597-34757 GCA_002293665.1 Alistipes sp. UBA928
CTCGACGTCGACGAACGACAGGTCGCGCCCGTCGGCCATCAGTTCGGTGCGGTCGGCCTTCACCCTCAGCGTTGCCGCCTTGCCCGCCGTGTTGAGTTCGTAATAGGCCACCTCTCGGCCGTCGATGTAACCCTTTGCGTAGATCTTTCCGGCGAACCAG
>DBDQ01000124.1:0-396 GCA_002293665.1 Alistipes sp. UBA928
GCGCTGGGGGCGGTGAGGCGTCCGGGCTCTCCGGTGGCGGGGTTGCCTGGGCGGTTCTGCCCGGCGGCGGCCCAAAGAACACCCGAAAGCTGTTCGAGGGTGAGTCCGTCGGGGGCGTACTCGCGGGTCGAGGCGCGCTGTTGGAGCGCTTGCAAAAGTGTCGTGCCTGTCTCGGCTGGCTTCACGAGAGNNGGTGATCTTTTCTGCATTCATGTCATCGGTGGTTTGAGGATTGTTTTGAGCGCGTCCGAGGCATGCGGCGAGGGTCAGTGCGCCGGCAAGCGCGACGGATGCAACAAGGATAAAGGCTGTTTTTTTCATGGTGGTATTTTTAAGGAGGTTTAAGGATTGAGCGACTGGAGTTCGATCTTTACGGTCTCGATACCCACGCGGCGC
>DBDQ01000124.1:477-18551 GCA_002293665.1 Alistipes sp. UBA928
GTTGTTGTGGCTTTTGGCCACTTTGGTTATGGCGTTGGCCTCGGCGTGGAGCACGTAGGGCTTGGTGCGGCCGGTGATATCGTCCTCACACACGTTCTCGAAACCCGACGGGGTGCCGTTGTAGCCGTCCGAGATTATCATCTTGTCCTTGACAATGAGCGCGCCCACCTGTCGGCGGACGCAGTAGGAGTTCTCGGCCCAAATGCGTGCCATGCGCAGGTATCGCATGTCTAATTGGCGCTGTTTATTCGTTTGGTATCCCATAATTTTATCAAAATAACTTTTTGCTGGAAGTGGTGACGACGAAATCCTTGAGGTAGAAGGGCTCGAAGTAGGCGGTGTCCTCGAAAGTGCGCGACTCGAGGGCGCGGGTCGCAAGGCCAATCATTCCCCGGGCCGAGGGTTGTATCTCAAGATAGTGGGCCCAGGGGAGTGCTTCGCGGCATTTTTCGGCTCCGCTGCCGAAGATGTACACTTCGCCTCGGGTGCGCCATTCGGCCAGCGAGTCCTCGTTTATGATCCATGCTTCGGGTTCGGTGAGCGCTGTGCCGGTGTCGTCGAACACCTGGCCGTAGACCTCCATTCGGCGGGCGTCGATCATTGGTATTAGGATTGGGCTAAAGCCAGGTGAGTGGGGAAGGGCTTCTGTTCCGTCGGTTAAAACCGACGGCAATATTATTTTTTTTATCGCTTCGGCACACAGGCTGGCGAGCGAGCCGACGCCGATGAGCGGCACACCGAGGCCGTAGCAGAGCCCTTTGGCGAACGACACGCCGATCCGCAGGCCGGTGTAGGAGCCGGGGCCGCAACTAACCGCTATGGCGTCGAGTTCTGCGTAGCTAAATCCGCCGTGGCCGTTGCCACCGGCGAGCACCTCTTCGGTGTAGACGGCTGCCCGGGCGGCGTGATCCCGCTCACCGTGGCTTTCGCGCAGTGCGATAAGTTCACCGTCGGCAGCCAGCGCCACCGAGCATGTGTCTGTTCCGGTCTCTATGCAAAGTATGCGATACAATGTGTCCATAAATAATAATCCGCCGCCGGCGTTCCGGCTCGGCCTCATCTGTGTATTCGTTCGATTTCGCGTTTTGCGTCTTTCTCCTTGAGGTATTCGCGTTTGTCGTAGCTTTTGCGCCCTCGGGCGAGGCCGATCACGACTTTGGCGAGCCCCCGGTCGTTGATGAACAAACGGAGTGCCACGATGGTGAGCCCCACGTCCTGCGAGGCGCGTTCGAGTTTTGCGAGCTCCTTGCGGTTGAGCAGCAACTTACGGTCTCGCTTCGGCTGATGGTTGTTGTAGGTGCCCCAGTGGTAGAGCGATATGTTGAGCCCGCGTATCCACAACTCGCCTCCCGAGAAGTAGCAATACGAATCGACGAGCGACGCCTTGCCCAGCCTCAGCGACTTTATCTCGGTGCCTGTCAATACGATACCGGCTGTCCAGTCCTCGATTATCTCGTAGTCGAATGTGGCCCTTTTGTTCTTTATGCTTATGTTTTTGTGGTCAGTCATAGTTTTGCAAAGATAATAATTTCTATCTTTGCATTAACAGAAAATCGAAAACCGATGGTCTACACGATTGTAACCCTTGTCATAGTGGCCTATCTTTTGGGCTCGATTCCGAGTGCCGTGTGGATCGGCAAGCACTTCTACGGGGTCGATATACGCGAGCACGGAAGTAAGAATGCCGGTGCTACCAACATGCTGCGGGTGCTGGGACGCCGGGCGGCGTTGCCCGTCTTTGTGATCGACTTCATAAAGGGCTACGTGGCGGTGACGCTGTGCAACCTCGCCGAGTTCCTGCCGCAGTTTCAGGCGGGCGGTGAGTATGGCCTGCACGGAATTTACATGGTGAAGGTGGGTCTCGTGGTGGCGGTGGTTTTGGGCCACATTTTCCCGCTTTTCGCCGGATTCAAGGGCGGCAAGGGGGTTGCCACGCTTGCGGGCGCGGTGATGGGTGTGGCTCCCGCCTCGGTGATGCTTTGCCTGGCCGTATGGGTGGTGGTGCTGATGCTGTCGCACTACGTTTCGCTGGCGTCGATGATCGCGGGGGCCTGTTTCCCGGTCTTCATTCTGCTCAATCCGCGCACCAACACCTCGCTCACGCTCGTGATCTTTGCCTTCGTGATCACTGTCCTGTTGCTCATCACGCATCGCAAGAACATAGGACGTCTGAGGGCCGGCAAGGAGTCGAAGATTTACATTTGGCGACAGCCTCCCCGAAAACACACCGATCCCCCGAAAGAATAAAAAAACCGGAGCCTCGACTGGCTCCGGTTTTTGTTTATTTACAGCGAGGCGATCTCGCAGTAAGAGTCGTAGTAGCGCAGCACTTTGCGCACGAAACCGAGTGTTTGGGCGTTGTCGCGGAAAATCCCCGTTCGCACCACCTGATCTTCGTAGTAGGCGGGTTCGCTGAGCAGCACCAGATACTTGGATACCACGTTCCACGAGTTGTGGTTCTCGCCGTATTTCACGGCGAGCCGTCGCGCGTCGAGCACACGCCCCAGGCCGCAGTTGTATGCCGCCAGCGTGATGCTGAGTCTGTCGCGCTGGGAGATCGAGTGCGGGAAACGGATCGTCTTGGAAATTTGCTCGAGCAGTCCCACTCCCATCCTCACGTTGGTGAGGGGGTCGGTCATCTGTTCTGGCGCCACCTTGAATCCGCGGGCTACCGCGGGCATGACCTGCATCAGCCCCACGGCACCGGCGTGGGAGACCACATCGTGGTCGAAACGCGACTCCTGCATGGCGATGGCCGAGATCAGACGCCAGTCGAATCCCTTGTCTGCGGCCACCTTACGGATCAGGGGGTCGTATTGCGAGATGACGTTATTCGTCTCCGGGGTGTTGTTCCACAACGGAGCGTACTCATTCCATGGGGTGGATGATTGTTCGGGCACACTCGGCGGTGTAGTCCCGCACACGCCGCTCATGGCGGCAGAAATAAGAATGATTAATAATAAACCTGTTTTTTTAGTCATTGTAAGGGTCTCTGCGGGCTGCAGTCGCGCTGCGATGCGAGTCTTAATCGTAGAAGTTCCATGAGAGCCCAAACTTCATCACCCGACGGTTCATCGGGTAGTGGAGCACGCTGAAATAATTTCTTGAGCCTAACATGTCGTCGCTCAGGTGCTCCATTTTAATAAGGATTCTCATTCGTTTCCACTTCGCGTTGACGTAAGCGTCGAGCCAGATGTAGTCGCCTAGCTCTTTCTCTCTCTGGTTGTAGAATTGTCCCAGCCCGGGGGTGTATCCCGGAGCGTAGTACTTCGTGTTGTACCGTCCGTCGACCCCGACTTGGAGTCTCAGCACGTCTCTCACGACGTTGAATTCAAAATTATAGGAGAGATAAACGCTCGCCAACGGAACCGGAATCACCTTCTGATCGGTACTCCATTGCAGCATTACCCGATGGTTGAGATTTATCCGTGAGGCCGTTCCCAGCCTTATCGGTAAATCTTCGCGCAGATACACACCCGTTACGCTCACCACATCCGCCGCCTGGGCCGGACGTATTCTGTTGTTCTCGTCCAATCCGTAGTAGATCCTGTTGCCGAGAACGCTTTGTGAGACGGTCGCCGTGAGCCCCACGTGGGGTATCGAGAGCGACCCTTCGATCCGGGTCTCATTCTCCTTCGAAAAGGAGTTCCGCCACATAAAGTGGTTAGAGGAATAGTTCTGTTCCCAGTAGCTCGGTTCCTGTGTAGTGAACCTGATGCTGCCGGAAAGAGAAAGGGGTCGTTCTTTCACGAACAGCCGGGCGGCGATTTCGCCTCCCGCGTCGGTATCTCCCTGGCGTGCGCCGAACGGGTGGAGTTTCAGCCATGCCCGCCAGTCCATATATCGTCCCAGGCGGCCGTTCACGCCGCCCCAGGCGTATGTGTGTGTCTCTTTCACAGCCGCCGCGTCGACCCCCGTCAGGTACTGGTCGGTCGCGAAGGTGTAGTATCTCAACAAATCCATCCCAATGCCGGCGTCGATAGTGCCTATGGCGCCGTTCCTGTCCCAGGGCTGGAGCTGCACGAACACCCTGTTGGAGAGCCTCCCCTCGAAGAGTGAGTCGCGCGATGCCGAACCGTTCAGGAGCCACTCCTCATAGTACGGCATCTGTCCCAGTCCGTCGGGTTTGGGATCGGTGAAGAGCGTTCCCTGATAGGTGTCGTTGTACTGCCGGGCCCATCTGTCGTACTCGAATGTGTGTCCGACGAAGAATCCCGGCCTGTCGCCTATCGTGAAGTCGTTTTCCGTGGTGCGGATCAGCGGCACTCCGTAGGTCTGCTGGATGAAGAACGTGTTGCTCTTCACGCTGTTCGTGGGGTTCGTCATCCTCATCGGCAGCGTTCGCGGCTGTTCGTAATCGTTGAGACTTACCAACACCATGGTGTCGTTGACAACCCCGCCGTTCTCCTGGTTGAACACCCGGTTGTGGATATACCCGGCGTGGACTGTCCAACGCTTTCCGGTATGATTAACGCCTGCGGAGAACGTTTTATTGCGTGTGCCCTGCCATCTGTATATCCCCTTGGTGCCGAGACTGCGGTAATCTATGTTGAAACCGGTCTGTGGCGATATGTTCTGGGCGTGGATAACTATGAGGTCTTCCTCCTGATATATCTTCTGTCCGGCCCACATGTAACCCAACTGTGAGAATGGGGTTTTGGTGTTGTAGAAGGGCATCGTCTCTACGGTTCGCAGGTAGGCATCCCACGGATCGGCGAACGAGTGGTTGCGCCCCGTTTCGCGCTCGAAGAAGTTGAGCCATTGCGCCGGCGCCCCCAGATTGCCGAGGTAGGCGCTGCCCACGCTACCCTTCATGAACGGGTATTCGTTCTGGAAGTCGTTTTGGAGCGTGTCGATATGGCCGATATTGATGTGGTTGGAGTAGGGGTCTACCGTCCAGCGCATGTTACGCCGCGAGCGCTCCTCGTTCGAGAAGTGGTAGCTTTCGAGCGGTCTCTTTTCCCGACGTTTCTTCACCGTGTCGGCTGTCGGGTCGACCTCCGTCCCCTCGCCGAAGAAGGGGGTGTCGTTGGGCTCCTCCTCGAGTTGTTGGTTGGGGCGCAGAGGGTTTCGCTGTTGATTTTGCGTTCCCTGTCGTTGCTGCTGCCCGGCGGGATTTTGCCGTGCGGGCGTGGCCGTCGTTCTCGTCTGCGCCGAAAGCTCCGCGGAGGAGAGGGAGAGCATCCCTGCCAACAGTGTCGTGAAAAATATGAAAGAGGCGCTTCTCATTTCCGGCGCAAAGATAATTAATTTTTCGCGGCACGCCGCATTCCGGCGAGGTGGCGTACCGTGCTGAGGAGAACATAGACTCCCACGGCCGCCGCGACACCTCCGATGCCGAGCACTGCTATAAGAACGGACGAGAGGGCGAGAAAAGTATATCGCAGTTCGTTTCCGCGCCACCCGAAATTTTTGAATTTGAGCGAGAACATTCTTATCGGACTCACCAAAAGGTAGCTTATGATGGCTGCTGTCACAAGGGCCGTTTCGGGAGGCAGAGAATCCGACCACAAATGACCGCACCACATCCAATGCAAACTCGCAATGGCAAGGGCTGCCGCGGGGGTGGGAAGACCTGTGAACTCTTCGCGCTGCGTCTCGTCGACATTGAACTTCGCCAGCCTCAGAGCCGAGAACAGCGCAACGGTGAACACACTCCAGCCGAGTATCTGAAACACTGGCCACGACGTGGCGTGGTCGAATGTCGGATAGTGCCCGTATGCCGAAAACAGGGCCATGGAGGGAGCCACACCGAACGAGACCACATCGGCCAGCGAGTCGAGCTGTTTGCCCACTTCGGAGTATTGTCCGGTGAGACGGGCCGCCGCACCGTCGAGAAAATCGAACGCCGCCGCCGCCGCAATGAACCAAAAAAAACGGTTCGACACTTGATCGGCCCCGACGCAGACGATAGCCGCACAGCCGCACGCCAGATTGGCCAGCGTCACCACATTAGGCAGAGTAAACAATTTATTTTTCATAAATCGTGGCAAAGGTAGCGATTTTTTCGCTACCTTTGAATGATGTTGATATTATAACAAACTTATGAATCGAAGTGTTTATTGTGTGATAATGGCCGGCGGTGTGGGCAGCCGTTTCTGGCCCGAAAGCCGTGGGGAACGTCCCAAGCAGTTCCTCGATATTCTCGGAACGGGTAAAACGTTCCTGCGCCAAACCTACGAACGTTTCCTGCCGCTTGTGCCGCCCGAAAACTTTCTGGTCGTCACGGGTGAGGCGTGGCGCGGCCTGGTGGCCGAACAGCTTCCCGAACTCTCTCCCTCGCAGATACTTGGCGAACCACTGGGCCGCAACACCGCCCCGTGCATAGCTTACGCCGCGTTCCGGTTGAAGGCCACAGACCCCGGCGCAGTGATGATAGTCACTCCGGCCGACCACCTTATCACGGGCGAGGAGGAGTTCCGCGGGGCGATAACCGAGAGCATAGAATTCGCGGCGGAGAACGACGCCATGATGACGATAGGAATCCAGCCCACGCGACCCGACACGGGATACGGATACATACAGATCGAGGAGCGCTGCGAGGGCATCTGCAAGGTGCGCACCTTTACCGAGAAGCCTAACGCCGAGATGGCTGAGGTTTTTGTCGACAGCGGCGAGTTTTTCTGGAACTCGGGCATCTTCGTCTGGCGCAACGAGGTGATCCTTGCGGCGCTCAGGGAGCATGTGGGCGATATGTACGAACTTTTCGCCTCGGCGGCCGGCGATTTCGGGAGCCCGCGCGAAACAGCCACCGTGCGCCGTCTCTATCCCGAGACGCGCAACGTGTCGATAGACTTCGGTGTGTTGGAGAAGGCGTCGAACGTCCACGTGCGCATCAGCGACTTCGGCTGGAGCGACGTCGGCACCTGGAACTCGCTCTACGAGAACCTGCCGAAAGATGCCCACGGCAATGCCTCGACGGGCCGGGTGCGTTTGGGCGGTGTGTCGGGCTCGCTCGTCCGCATTCCCGCCACCAAATTGGCCGTGCTTGAGGGCCTCGAAGACTACATCGTGGTCGACACCCCCGACGTGCTGCTGGTTTGGCCCCGCTCCCGCGAACAGGAGATAAAACAAGTTGTCACCGCCCTGCGTTTCGACGACGGCGAGGAATATTTGTAAAAAAGCGCTCCGTCGGAGCGCTTTTTTTAATACTCATCCCAAGCCTTGATCTTGATGTCGTCGGGCCCGAGGCGGCAGAAGGCGTCGACGTAGGCGCTGGCGAGGCGTGCGTTGGTTATCAGGGGCACGTTGAAGTCGATGGCGCTACGGCGGATCGTGTAGTCGTTGTTAAGCTCGGCCGCCGAGAGGTTTTTGGGGATGTTGATCACCAGGTCGACCTTGCGCTCCTTGATGTAGTCGAGCGTGTTGGGCTTCTCGGGGCTGTCGGGCCAGTGGAGCACCTCGGCGGCGACGCCGTTGGAGATCAGATAGTCGGCCGTGCCTTTCGTCGCGAAGATGTTGTAGTCCTTTGCGGCGAGCGCCCGTGCGGCGGGCAGCAGATCGGCTTTCGACCGCGCGTCGCCCGTCGACAGCAGGATGTTTTTCTTCGGGATCGCGTAACCCACCGAGATCATNNTCATCGACTTGAGGATAGCCTCGGCGTAGTCGTCGCCCAAACACCCCACCTCGCCCGTCGAGGCCATCTCGACACCGAGTACAGGGTCGGTCTTCTGCAACCGCGAGAACGAGAACTGCGGCGCCTTGATACCCACGTAATCGAGCTCGAAGGCCGATTTGTGCGGTATCTCCACCTCCTGGCCGAGCATCACTTTGGTCGCGATCTCGATGAAGTTGACCTTGAGCACCTTCGATACGAACGGGAACGAGCGGCTGGCGCGCAGGTTGCACTCTATGACCTTTATGTCGTTGTTCTTGGCCATGAGCTGCATGTTGAACGGCCCGGTGATCTGAAGACCTTTTGCGACCTCGCGCGCGATCTTCTTGACGCGGCGCATCGTTTCGACGTACATCTTTTGGGCGGGGAATACCATCGTGGCGTCGCCCGAGTGGACTCCGGCGTATTCGACGTGTTCGCTGATGGCGTAGATCACTACTTCGCCGTCGCGCGCCACGGCATCGATCTCGATCTCCTTGGCGTGGGTCAGGTATTCGGTCACCACCACGGGGTGCTGTTTCGACACGTTGGTTGCGAGCGTCAGGAAATGTTCGAGTTCGCCGCGGTTCGACACAACGTTCATCGCCGCGCCGCTCAGCACATACGAGGGACGGATGAGCAGTGGGAAGCCCACCTCGTCGGCAAACTTGTAGATGTCGTCGAGCGATGTGAGTTCCTTCCACCTCGGCTGGTCGATGCCCAACTCGTCGCACATCGACGAGAATTTGTGCCTGTCCTCGGCCCGGTCGATATTGGCGGCGGTGGTGCCCAGCAACTGCACCTTGTTGGCGTCGAGCCTCATGGCAAGGTTGTTGGGAATCTGCCCCCCCATCGACACTACCACTCCGCGCGGAGCCTCGAGGTCGGTGATGTCGAGCACGCGCTCAAGAGTGAGTTCGTCGAAGTAGAGGCGATCCGACATGTCGTAGTCGGTGGAGACCGTCTCGGGGTTGTAGTTTATCATGATCGACCGCAAGCCGCTTTTACGGATCGTGGCGGCGGCGTTGACTGAGCACCAGTCGAACTCGACGGACGAACCGATGCGGTAGGCGCCCGAACCCAAAACTACCACGCTGTTGCCGTCGTGCGCAAAATCTATGTCGTGCGCCGTGCCGTTGTAGGTCACGTATAGATAGTTCGTGGCTGCCGGATATTCGGCGGCGAGCGTGTCGATACGTTTTATAACGGGTGTTATGCCGCGGCTCTTGCGGTGGGTGCGCACGGCCGCCACCTCGTGCTCCATGTCGCCGTCGCTCGGTTTGAGCACCTCGCGCGCAATCTGGAAGTCGCTGAAACCACGTTGTTTGGCCTCCAACAGCAGTGCGTCGGGCACGTCGGACAATTTGTTGTAGCCGCCGAGTTCGTTGTCGAGTCCGATTATATACTCGAGCCTGTGGAGGAACCAGCGGTCGATCTTCGTAAGTTCAAAAATGCGATCCACCGAGTAGCCCGCCTTGAAGGCGTTCGCGAGGTGGAAAATGCGTTTGTCGGTGGGGCGGGAGAGCGCCTCGTCGAGGTCAGCCACGGCCAGTTCCTTGTTGGCCACGAAACCGTGCATCCCCTGACCTATCATTCTCAGCCCCTTCTGCATACACTCCTCGAAGTTGCGCCCGATGGCCATAACCTCGCCAACCGACTTCATGCTGCTGCCGAGCTCGCGGCTGACGCCTTTGAATTTCCCGAGGTCCCAGCGCGGGATCTTGCAGACCACGTAGTCGAGCGCCGGTTCGAAGAAAGCGGTGGTGGTTTTGGTGACCGAATTTTTGAGCTCGTGGAGGCCGTATCCGAGACCCACCTTGGCCGCCACGAAAGCGAGCGGGAAGCCGGTGGCTTTCGACGCCAGAGCCGATGAACGCGACAACCGGGCGTTGACCTCGATCACCACGTAGTCCTCGCTGTAAGGATCGAGTGCGAACTGCACGTTGCACTCGCCCACGATGCCCACGTGGCGGATGATGCGTATCGCAAGGGCGCGGAGTTTGTGCGCCTCGGTGTTTGAGAGCGTCTGCACCGGCGCCACCACTATACTCTCGCCCGTATGGATACCCAGCGGGTCGAAGTTCTCCATGTTGCACACCGTGATGCAGTTGTCGAACCTGTCGCGCATCACCTCGTACTCGATCTCCTTCCATCCTTTGAGCGATTTTTCGACGAGTATCTGGGGCGAGTAGGTGAACGCCTTGCGCGAGAGGGCGTCGAGCTCGGCTTCGTCGTTGGCGAAACCGCTGCCGAGGCCACCCAATGTGTAGGCCGGGCGTATTATAATAGGATAGCCGAGTTCGGTGGCGACAGCCTTGGCGTCGTCGACCGTGGTGACGGCTTTCGACTTTATCGTCTTGACGCCGATCTCGTCGAGTTTTTTGACAAATATGTCACGGTCTTCGGTATCGATGATCGACTGCACGGGGGTACCGAGTACCCTAACGTTGTATTTTTCGAGCACACCGCTCTTGTAGAGCGCCACGCCGCAGTTAAGCGCCGTCTGTCCCCCGAAAGCCAACAGAATGCCGTCGGGCCGCTCGCGGGCTATCACTTTTTCGACATACTCGGGCGTCACTGGCAGGAAGTAGACCCGATCGGCGATGTTCTCCGAGGTTTGTATTGTGGCGATGTTGGGGTTGATGAGGACTGTTTTGATCCCCTCCTCCTTGAGCGCCTTAAGCGCCTGGCTGCCCGAATAGTCGAACTCGCCCGCCTCGCCGATCTTGAGCGCGCCCGAGCCTAACAGTACTACTTTTTTGATCTTATCTTGTGCCATTGTGTTTGCGGATTGAGGTTATGAAATCGTCGTATATCGAGTCGGCCTCTTCGGGTCGATTGGTTGCCTCGGGGTGCCATGCCACGGCGCAGAATGGTTTCGAGGAGTGGCGGATGCCTTCCACGCTACCGTCGTTGAGGTTGGTGTACCACACCTCCCAACCCTTTGGGAGTCTGTCGGCATCTACGGCGTAGGAGTGGTTTTGGATCGTGATAACGGCGTGGTTCGTACCACACTCCAACACCGGCTGATTGGCTCCGCGATGACTGTGATCGAGCTTTTTAATCGCTCCTCCGGCCGCAAGGGCCAACAGTTTGTCGCCGCCGCACACCCCGAACACGGGTTTGCCCCGTTCGAGAGCCTTCGCAACATTTGCCGCCGCGGGGCTCGGGTCGTCGGGAGCATCCACCAGCACGAGGCCGTCCCACTCGTGGGCGGTGAGATCGGCGTTCCAGGGCAGGCGCAGGACTTTCGCGCCGCGCCGCGTGAGGCTGCGGATCACGTTGTTGCGCACCCCCGTGTCGAGCAGCGCCACCGTGATGTCGCCCTCGCCGTAGCTCGTCGGTTCGGCAATGCTCACCTCGGCTATACGGTCGGACGGTTCGGGTTTCAGGGGTGCGTTACCCACGGTGATCGTGCCCCGCAGTTCGCCCTTTTCGCGCAGATGTTTGGCGAGTTCGCGCGTGTCGACTCCACAGATGGCCGGCACACCGCTCTGCCGGAGCCACGCGGCGAGACTTTCGGACGCGTTCCAGTGACTGTACTCCTCGGAGTAGTCGGTCACCACGAGCCCCGCGATCTGCATCGCGTCCGACTCGAAGTTGAGCAGCAGACCCTGTTCGACCTCTCTCGGCGGCACCCCATAGTTGCCCGCGAGGGGGTAGGTCAGAACGACTATCTGCCCCTTCATGCCCGGATCGGACAACAGCTCGGGCCAGCCGATCATAGAGGTATTAAAAACAACTTCTCCCTGTACCGACGTTTCGGCACCGAAGGAGAAGCCCGCAAATTTTGTTCCGTCTTCCAACAACAGAACGGCAGCATTTTTCAACATTGTTCTCAGAATGAATTTTCTGAGGCACAAAGTTACGGCAAATAATTGAGAATGGAAAATTGAATGTGAAAAATTGAAAAAAAACTCCTGCCCACCAACAGAAACGGGGTCCTTTCGGACCCCGGTGGAGAATACGAGACCATGCGTATAATTTGCGCCAATTTATTACGATTTCATAATTGCTTGTTATCAGCGTGTTTGCAATGGCAAGTGTATAATGAAATTTATTGTGATTTGTTATGATAAGTCAAAAACAGTCCCTATTTTTGCATGGTAGGGACTAACTCAATGCCGACGGATGCGATTATTCCCGCTAACCACAAATGTAAGGATTCGATGGCAAACGTCAAAATCAAGTACAACATACTGTTCTTCCCAGATAAGGAGGCTGACCCGGCACGATCTGCGCCCGGCGCACCCGCATACAAGCCCGACGCGAAACTGCGTATTAGGGTGCGATGGCCGGGGAACAAAGTAGACTTCAACGTCGGGTACCGCGTGAAGCTGTCGCAATGGGACACGAAGACGCAACGGTGTATCGCCAAAACCACCAACGCGCAAAAACAATCGGCCTCACTGATAAACGGACGCATACAGCAATACTCTGGAGAACATTTTCAAGGCCGCTGAGTTGAGGGGCGCAGCTCCCACTCCCGATGAAGTGAGGGCACAATTCAACGAGGCTGTCGGACGCACCAACAAGGCCGCCGAGATACAGGACAAGAATCTTTTTCACTACTTCGATGAGTTCACCCGCGAAATTGGGAGCCTCAATAACTGGACGCGCAGCACTTTCCAAAAGTGGCACACCGTCCGTGCTCACCTCGAAGCCTACAAATCCAACATGATGTTCTCCGACTTGACCGAGGCGGGATTGTCGAACTACGTCAATCACCTACGTGAGGATAAACAGTTGCGTAATTCGTCAATCGGAAAGCAGTTGGATTTCCTAAAATGGTTCCTGCGATGGGCGACGGCGAACGGAGTGTGTCAAACGCTCGATTACGTCGCGTTCAAACCCAAACTCAAAACCACCGAGAAAAAGATAATTTTCCTTGATTGGGCGGAACTGATGCGGGTGAACGACCATGTTTTTACCAACAACACGCTCGAACGGGTGCGGGATGTATTCTGCTTTTGCTGTTTCACCTCTCTGCGATACTCTGATGTGGCGAACCTCCGGCGCACCGACATTACCGATGCCCACATTTCGATTACCACCGTCAAGACCGCCGACGCTATCCGTATAGAGTTGAATAAGTACAGCCGGGCGATCCTCGACAAATACGCCGATGTGGATTTCCCAGATAACCTGGCTCTGCCCATTATGACGAACCAACGTATGAACGACTACCTAAAAGATATTGGGAAAGAGTGCGGCCTCGACACCCCCATTACCATGACCTACTACCGGGGAAATGAACGGATTGACGAAGTGCATCCGAAGTGGGCGTTACTCGGTACTCATGCCGGGCGGCGGACGTTCATCTGTAATGCGCTGTCCCTCGGAATATCCCCGCAGGTGGTAATGAAGTGGACGGGGCACAGCGACTACAAAGCTATGAAACCCTATATTGATATTGCCGATACCGCGAAAGTGGAGGCGATGAATAAATTTAATGAATTATGACACGAGACGAAATTTTAACCTATCTGAACGAGCAGATAAAGCAAGCGAAGGCAAACACACCTCGATTAATGGCGCAGGAAGACTCAGCTGATATAATCGGCTCGATGCGCTCTATCAGGCAACATTGTAGGGATTATGGAACCATATTTGAAAAACTTTGGTACCACAATCGAGAGGCAATTGAAAGTGTCGAGGATGTCGCAGACATGATTTACACTGTGTATCAGGATGGGAAAATCAGCGAGGACGAAATTTTCCTCAATGTAAATTCATATTTCATAGAGAACCTCACACGCTGGTTCTGCCTGAATAAGCAGCTATTAAAAAACGAAGATAGTGGTGTATTCCCAGATGGTACGGAAAGAAGATTGACCAGAGATGGGGTTTGGTTTTTGTTCAAGGAGCTTCAAAATAAAAAAGCCATAACAGCAAAGTCGGACACGGCATTAGCAGAGATTGTCAGCGATTTAACCGGATTTTCAGCAGGAAAATTACGAGGAAGCGAACTCGATACGTCGAAAGGGAAGGAGAAACTAAAAACACTTCTGGAAAAGATAATTGCTGCAATTGATGCAAATCCTGCATAAAACCGAACAAGAGAGAGAACACAGAGGAGGCGAGATTCGTCTCCTCTTTTTTGTCCCCCTTTCGCCCAAAAACTGTCCCCCATTGCCCCTGTTTTGGCATTAAATAAATCCATCTCTTTGCACTATCAAATTTGATTTAACGGGGTCGCAACCCGCAATGTTGAATTTATAAGAATAAAGGTCATGTATAACACAATCACAGGAACTACCCCGCTCGCCGCCCTAACGGTTTCGCAATTCGTCGAGATACTGAACAAGGGTAAAACGCCTGAACCGTCTCCGGCATCACTCCCCACCGACTACACGGACGGTTTTATCTACGGCATTGCCGGAATCAGGCGGCTATTCAATGTGTCCCACGCCACTGCGTGCGCTTGGAAAAACGGGTTTTTGAAGCCCGCTGTCCGTCAGCATGGTAGGAAAATTATTGTCGATAAGGCGATGGCCCTCGAATTATTTAACGACAATAAGTAGCCTACTATGGATTATTATCAGAAAGCCGCCCCCAGTAGGAACGGCAATCTTTGTTCGTCGCACGACAAAGGTACAAAAATCAGCAAGACCACCAAACATTCTGCGACAAAATCCGCGAGTTACGCCTCGACCGGGGACGTCCGGCGCACCGAGACCGTTATTGCCCGCGAGTTCTTCGCGGCGCATCCCACCGAATTGTTCTCCCGCGCTGACATAGCCGAACGGCTTAACCTCCCGATCAATCACATTACACGACTGATCTACGATCTTCTCGACGAGCGATTTGTTGAACCCGCCGGGCGTATCCTCAATCCAAAATCGGGGAAAAGCGTTGAGGCCGTCCGACTGACACCGCCGCCCACGATGACCGTACACCAACCGTCACTATTCGATTCGATTAATCATAAATGATATTATAGCTATGGCAAAGACAAAAAAGACAGACGAGGGACTGTTTCAAATTCCCTTTATGCTCAAAGATTATTTTCAAAGTCTGGCGAACGCAGACGCAGGCGCGTTGTTCGGCGCATTGGCCGAATACCATTATCACGGCAAAGAACCGAGCGACCTGTCCGAGCGACTTCACGGAGCGTTTGAGGTTTTGAAGTATGTAACCGCAATGGATTTTACGGTATGAGCGAGAGTGTAGGCACAAAGAAAAAGCCCGGATTCATCATTGATGAACTCCATCGGGGAATGTGGGAAAGTCTCCCTGACACACAATGCGGACAACTTTTGAAGCTACTGATTCAGTATCAATTTGACGGAACAATACCTCCAAATTTGTCGCCTGAATTGCGGATAGCATTTAGCTTCCTTAAACCCATACTCGACAAGCAACGGGCTGATTACAAGGTCACTTGTAAGGCGCGGAAAGAGGCCGTGGAAAAGCGTTGGAGGGAAGAAAAGGGCAAATAACACAAATGATACAAGTGTATACAGTAGTATAAGGTGTATACAAAAAATACAAGTGTATACAAAAGATACTAATAGAATAGAAAGGAATTGAAGGGAATGGAAAGGAATCTACACAACCAAAAGGCAGAATTGCGCGAAAACTCGTTTTCGCGTCGCGCCCCCGAAGTTTCGATTTTTCGGTTATACTTTGATAACATCCCGATGGGTACCGTCTCGCTCTCCGAGGTCGTATTCTCCACACGCTACGAGGCAGAAGTTGTGTGCGTGCGGAGGGAGCGAGACCCGGCACGCCGTCGGGAACTCAAATCGCGCCTCCCGGCTATCACACCGTCCGGCGTATTCTCGAAACGGTACGCCGACGGCCTTGTCCGACACAGCGGTTTTATATGCCTCGACCTCGATGGTAAAGACAACCCCCGTGTGGGCGATTGGGAGGCTCTGAAATCGTCGCTCGCCGATTTGCAGGGATTATGGTACGCCGGGTTGTCGGTTTCGGGAAATGGGTTGTTTTTGTTGGTTAAGATAGCCCGCCCCGACCGACACGCCGAACACTTTCACGCGCTCGATTGTGATTTGCGGCTTCGTGGTCTGGTGGTCGATTCAAGTTGTCGGAACGTGGATAGGCTCCGGGGCGCAAGCTATGATGCAAACCCGCTATATTTCCCCGATGCGGAGCCATACGAGACATTACTCGCTCCGATGCACACATCAGACCACCGCGCCCCAGCTATGCCTCAAAACGGCGATTTTACAGCCTTACGGGTCGCCCGATTTGTAGAGACCATCGAACGCACCGGAACTGACATCACCGGGAGTTATGCGGATTGGTTCGCGGTAGGTCGCTCTTTGGCGGCGGAGTTCGGAGAGCGAGGCCGGAACCACTACCATGCAATCAGCTGTAACCATCCAGAGTACACCCCGGCGGAGACCGACAGGCAGTTCGACAAGTGTCTGAGGGCTTGCTCCCGGACATCAATCAGCACGTTGTTTTGGCTATGTAAACGACACGGAATAACGGCGCAATAGCCGCCATCCGAAACATAAATCATTAATAATTAACAACTTATTATTATGACAACATTAGAAAGATTAACGCAAGGCGAGATTAAAGCCTTAGAACGAGAGTTTGGCACGGAAGCCATGAACACTTTTGTTAAAATCACCAACTTCATCGCTGGCGGGGGAACATACAATGCCGCGATTAACGACATGGAGAAGTCCATACAAGCCGGGACGGTCGCAAAGATTGCAAAGGACAAAGCGGACAAGGAGTATTGGGCAGAACAAGCCAGAAAAACCGCAAAGGCCGTCGGATGCTAACCCTCAACCCTCTCACCCTCTACTCCCAAATTCCGGGGAGTGGGAGGGGCGGGGAACTACTGAAATGACAGCAATCGACCAGCACCCGGATAAAGACCGCCTCAAATGCCCCCACTGTGGAGCGTTCATAGCCGAGGTCAGGCCACGGCTCGAAGCGGGGCAGACCGTTGTCGCCCGTTGCCCCCGGTGCGGGAGAGAGGCGGAGATTACGAAAGAATGACCGAAACCAAAGCCCGTACAGGCTCTCCGGGGTCTGTATGAGGCTTTGTTGAACCCCTCACAGAGCGATTTTTACACATTTCTCGCGAAAATATGGGCGGGGTTGTGTATGTCGAGAAATTTTTGTAATTTTGAACGAGTAGAAACAGTAATTTATGGCAGGTGTAACAACGATTCAGGTAAACGGGCAGCCCGCCCCGGCCTACGATCTTATCATGCGCAAGGAACATGCGCTTGAGATTATCGCCGGGACAAAAACGCTCGAAATCCGGGAGTTCAGCGACTTCTACTGTAAGATGTTTACCGACAAAACAGTGGCTGAGGCGAACGATAAACTGCGCAAAGAGGGTCGCGACGATGAGGTTCAAAACCCCTCCCGCACGGACGTGGCGTATATCCACTTTCACAACTACAACAACAGTTGGTCGCTCGACGTTGAGATAGACGAGTTGGACGCAGTTCTGATGAGCGAGGATGATGTGAAGTTTCTGGCCGATGAGTTCGGTTTCCACGACTACGATAATGAGTGGCAGCAGTACGCCGGCAAGNNGCGGGGCGGCCACCTGACGGCCATATAAAACAGATTGATGGAATAGTCCAAAGAGGGACGAGCGGTACACAGCCGCTTGCCCCTCTTTTTCTATATAATTCAGTGTTAAACGTTTAAAACTTTTCAATCATGGCAGAAGCTTATGCAACAGGAACAGACGCCAGAGGCAACCGGGTGACGTACCAGCGTCGATCCGACTACTTGGCGGGGCGCTCAAGGAGTAGCGGTCGCGTCGCTCGTCAGCGTCAGCGTCAGCGAATCAACGCAGCATTGCGTGGTTAATCATGCACCGGGCGACAGACATCATTAAGTCCATCGCCGCAAGGACAGACAGGGCGATATTGTTCCATTCCGCAAGCGGAAAAGACAGTATCGCCCTGCTGGACTTGCTCACGCCTCACTTTCGGGAGGTGGTGTGCGTCTATATGTTCGTCGTGAAAGACCTCGCCCACATCAACCGTTACATCCGCTACGCAACGACCCGATACCCGAATGCCCGATTTGTTCAGATACCGCACTTCGCTACCTACTCCTACACCNNTACATGGGTTGCAAGCAAGACCCCAAGCAGCGGAAATGGACGATGGCGCAACTCACCGACGTAGTGCGGGAACAGACAGGCATCGAGTGGGCGTTTTTCGGGTTCAAGCAGTCCGACAGCATGAACCGGCGTGTAATGCTCCGAACCTACCCGGATGGCGCAACCAACGAGAAGTCGAAGAAGTGTTACCCGCTCTCCCCATACAAGAACCACGACATTTTGACCTACATCGAGAGCCGGGGATTGATAACCCCCGAACGGTACGGGCAAGCGCAAAGCCAGGGCTGCAACATCACCGATTTGGACTACCTGCTATACCTCCGCGAGAACTTCCCCACCGATCTGCGTAAGGTGTTGGCGGAATACCCGAACGTCGAAAGAATATTATTTGAACACGACTATGGCAAA
>DBDQ01000048.1 GCA_002293665.1 Alistipes sp. UBA928
GCAGAGCCTGTGCGACGGTGGTGTCGAGCGCCGCTCCGGCCGCCTCGGTCATACGGCCGATCGCCTCGCCCGTGAACTCCACTATTCGGCGAAGACTGCGGTAGTTGGTGTCGAGAGTGGAGCGGTCGACACGGCCGGGGCCCATCTGTTCGTGGACGCGGCGCNNTATATGGCCTGCTTGACGTCGCCGATGAGCAACACCGGGTGACCCGGCTCGCCCGCGATGGCGTTCCTGAGAAGCGGCACAAAGTTCTCCCACTGTGCCTGCGAGGTGTCCTGAAACTCGTCGACCAGAAAGCGCGTGAAGTAGCTGCCTGCGCGCTCGAAGATGAACGGAGTGTCGTTGCCCCCTACGAGGCGTGCGATCATGCGGTTAGTCTCGCTGATGGGCACGATGTTCTCCTCGCGGCATATTCGTTCGACGTGGCGCTGAAGGTCGCCGAGCAGCACGAAGTTGTGATGGTTCTCGCCCAACAGGCGTGCACTCGCCACGAGGCGGCGGCCCGCGGCGTGGATCGCTTCGAGTTCTCGGAGCAGGGGTTGCAGAGTGGGGATCAGCGACTCCACCGCGGTACGGGAGGGAGAGGTCTTGGGCGCCCAGGCCGAAGGGTCGTCGCTCGCAGCGGCCTCGGCGGCGGCAGACGAAAGGGGGATGAACTCTCCGCCGGCGACTTTTTTCAGCCATGTGACGAGGCTTCTCGTTGTGCGGCCCTTGAAGTCATCGGCAGAGAGAGCGGCGGCGGCGATTACGCCGAGGGTTTCGGCGGCTTTCGATCGCATGGCGTCGCGCGCTTCGGCGGCTTTTTTCGTTATTGTCTCGATGAGCGAGGTGTCGGTGGTGTTTGCCGCGTTACGCTGGTACTCTTCGCTGAAAAGTTCACCGCCGAGCGAGACCAGACCCTCGCGGATGTCCCAGCGCTTGCCCTCGTCGAGTCGAACGGTAGACGCGGCGAAGATACGGTCGCGGACGGTGGTGTCGGAGGAGGCTTCGTCGATCAGTGCGTCGGCGGCGAGGGCCAGCAGTTCGTCGGTCTCGAGTTTCAGTTCGAAACCGCCGTCGACGCCCAGCTCGCGCAGGAACGAACGGATCAGCCGCTGGAAAAAACGGTCGATGGTCAACACCGCGAAACGGCTGTAATCGTGGAGGATATTGTGGCGCGCCTCGCGGGCACGGGTGCGGATCTTTGTTTCGTCGTAGCCGAGGTCGGATTTGAGTTCTTCGAGGTAGGGGCTGGGGGCGCCGTCGGTGGCGAGTTCGTGGAGCCGTTCGAGGATGCGCGACGACATCTCCTCGGTGGCCTTGTTGGTGAAGGTCACCGCAAGGATGTTGCGATAGAGGGCGGGGTTTTCGACCACGCTTTTCACATATTCGTAAGCCAAACGGTAGGTCTTTCCCGAGCCGGCCGAGGCGGCGATTATTTTTACGTTTCCCATCTTCGACCCCAAAGATACGATTTTTTACGGTAACCGTGTACCAAACCACACGGTCGGTGCGACAAAAAGGCAAGAGCCCGGTGCGATACCGGGCTCTTGTATTTTAACTTGGATATTTACTATTTCTCGTGGTCTACATATACCGGCGGATCGCACGGCGGGAGGTCTTCTATGGCCTCGTATGCCTTCCATTCGGAGCTTCGGGTCAGAGGCGCCGTCGCCAGGGAGTTAGCCTCGGTGTCGTCGGAAACGAACTGATCGAAAGTGATGTCGCCCAGTCCCCCGCGCTTGTGTATGCGTTTCACTATCTCCCAGCGGCTCGGGGCGTCGAAGTCAATCCGGTTGTCGACCATGGTACACTTCTTTTCGCCGGCTATATCGGAACGCCACTGCTTGGTTTTATAATACGCACCTTCCGTGACGCCAACCGTGTTGTTGTACTGCGGGTAGTTGCCGAAAGCCGCCCAAGAGGTCTTCGAAACGGCCAGGGGTGTGGTGAGATTGACATCCACGTTGGCGTTCAAGCCCATGGCCTTTGCGTTCTGGAAAGAGGCTTGGCCCGAGAATGCGGTGGTGTAACCCTGATACTCGTCGTAGAGTTGGGCGAACCCGTGGCCGCTGGCTTCGTGCCACACCAGCAGTGCGAATCCGGGTGCGGGTACACTCCCCCTGTTGTTAATTGTTTGCGGGTAGTTACCCTGCATGGCTATGGCGAATCCGGCATCCCATTTATAGCATGTTCCCCGCCATTTCGGGTCGTTGGCGGTTAGCACCACCAGCGTTTCGTTCTTGACGGCGCCGATCTTGGTGATCGCCCGGTTTATATATGCGGTCAGTTTTGCAGCCCGGGTATCGAAGTTGGTGCTCGACCCCTTGATGTTGATGTTGGCACTGGAGGTCGTTCGGCCAATCATGCCGAAGGCCGAGTCGACATTGGTGGTCACCTTTTGGTAGCTGGTGTTGCTGGTGTCGGTGGTGGTGCTGATGCCCGCTTGGTTGGAGATGCCCACCACCATCCACATGTTGAAACAGTCGGCGTACCGGCTGAAGGGATCGGGCTGGACGAAATAGTCGGCCGCCTGGCGCATTTCGGTCTCGTACTTGCCCTCTCCCATCTTCATCATGTCCTTGGTGTAGCCGTCGCCCATGAAGATGACGTTGATGCCGTTGCCTCGGGTGGCCGCTTTCAGCAGAACGAGTTCCTCCTCTTCCCAATACTCTCTCACTTCGTCCGAAGTGACGGTGAGGGTACACGAGCCCGTGGCACCTCCTTCGACGGCGGTGGCGGTGATTACTGCCGTTCCTCGGTTGAGGGCGGTCACGACACCCGTTTGGGCATCAACCGTTGCAACGCCGGGTTTGTCGCTCGACCAGGTAAGGGTCATATCGGCCGCGTCGGTGGGGAGTGCGGTGGCGGTGAGGGTTGTGGTTTCGCCCTTGGCGATGGTAAGTTCCGACGGGGCAACTGTCACGCTGGTGACGGGCAGTCTCTTCTGTCCGGTGTAGTTGACCCTGTAAATTTTGCCGCCCTCGAACAGTATCCCGGCGGTGGCGTTTTTGGGGTAGTTCACAGAATGATCCACATTCACCGCCCAGACACGTCCCCCGTAGCGGACATTGACATCGAACACGATCGTGTGGCCCACGAAGATACGGCTGGCGTTGAAGTGGCTCAACACTTTGTCGAGATTTGCCGAACTTATGGGAATGTCGTCCTTCACCATCTCGCGATACCATGTAATCCCGATCGTTCCGTCGTAGAGTTTTGCGTTGCGGGGGTTACTTGCGGTTCTTTCGGCGGGCGCGGTGCCTATCCACTTGGCAAGACTGTTAATCTCGTCTATGGTGTAGTTCTCGTTGACAAAATCGAGACCCAGCCCGGCGTGGACAAACATATTTTCGCCCATCGTGAGCGCCAGATGCCTGTCGCGTATCCAGCGTCCCATCTCGGTGTCGGTTCCGAAGAATTTGTCGTGCGTGATGCCCGCTTTTGTGGCGAATGCCAGAACGTCGGCGTGCGGATACCTGAGGTCGTTCCGGGGAACGAGGTCTTCGTGGTTGCCGTTGATGAAGTCCAAGCGTCCGCCCGCTGCGGCGGCCTCGGCCTCGAGTTTGTAGATGAGCCAGCCGATGCCGATGTCGTAGCGTCCGCGGTCGAGGAAGTCACCCTGGATGATGACGTTGTTGGTGCCGTAAATCCAGTTAAAATCGTTATCCACAACGCCGTTGCCCTTCAGGAAGGCGGCGAATGCGTCGAGTTGGCCGTGGAAGTCGGATCCCACGAGGGTCTTTTCGGCCGGGGCGATGGCAGACGGCCGGGCAATCTTGTCGTGGAGTTGGAAATCGAAGGTCACATTGGGTGAGTTGTAGCGGAACATCAGACCGGCCGCCGGAGCGGCAAATGTGGTTTTAAGCACACTTCCGTCTTTCTTCGCCGCGACGACCTGCACACCGGCGGTTTTGTGGATAATGTGCAGATCGTTGTACGCCTCGATGAGAGTGGCCGACTTCACCACACACGACGCCACTTTGTTTCCGTCCGCCGTGGTGGCGGTGATCGTGGCTATACCGTAGCCCATCGTGGTAACCATCCCTGTGGCGGGATCGACCGTGGCGACGGCCGGGTTGTCGCTCGTCCACACGATGGTTTTATTGGTCGCGTTCTCGGGCAGAACGGTGGCGGTCAGTTGCAAAGCATTTCCGCTCTCGAGCAGAGCGTTCTGCTGCGATAGTTCCACGCTCAACACCTCTACGGGAGCACTCCATTGGTCGGCCTCGGTGCCATCGGGCCCCTGGATCACGTAGGCTTGCCCGGCTACGAGGTCGCGGTCGGCGCCGGTGTAGGTGCGCGTCTTGGTCTCACCCGTGGTTGTGTTTTTGAGCAGGAACGTGGTCGAGCTGTCGGCCCCGCTGCCGTCGATCACCCAGTAGACCGCCGCGCCCGTCTGACCCGCGTAGCCGACGGTGGGAGCGGCAGTGGTGCCACCCTCGTAGTGCGAAGCCAGGAAGAGGGGCGACAGCGTCGCCTCCCATGTCGTGTCGAAGTCCCCGAAAGCCACGATCGTATTCTGCCGGAAGGGCTTCAGGCCGAGACCGTCGAGAGTCCACTGCTCCGGGTTGTCGAGCCCTTCGACGGTGATCATCGAGGTGGGGCGACTGTTCATCGTAAGATTCACGCGCATGGTATTCTGGCCGCCATCGTTGTAGATGACATATTTTCCAGCGTCGTCGTAGAGCAGGTCGCGGTCGGCGACCAGGCTCACTTCGCTACCCGCGGACGACGCCACGGCGTCCAGATTGAACGCGTGGAGCGCGTTGGCCTTGCCACCATTCTCGGAGACGGTTCCGGTGAGGGCGTAGTTTTCGCCCTCTTTGAGTTGCCACTCGCCCCCGGCGGTGTATTGGAGAAACATGCGGTTCTGCGACGTGCCGTCGAAGTAAATCACTATCACGTCGCCCGCATCCCAGGCCTGTTTCACGGCGCGGGTTTCGGCTCCGCCGCCGGGTGAGTTCCATGCTGGTTTATCGGCCACCGAGACCTCAAACTTCAATTTCGACAGGTCGATCTCGCCGCCCGGTACAATCTGCGGTTCGGTTCCTGTTTGGCACGCCGCCATCGCCAGTGCCGCCGCAAAGGCAAGTACCACGCGTTTCAATATATTTATCGTTTTCATAATTCTTCGGTTGAGATTAGAGTTGATCTACCAGTTGTTTTCCTGCGGCGGGTCGAGCACCACGTTGTTGCCGGGAACGGGGCCGGTTTTGGCGAACGTGTACGATATTGTGAGCGTCGTGCCGTCGTTGGCCACCCATTTGGGAGCGTTGCCGTTCACAGTGAAGCCTGCCACCGATGCGTCGTCGCCGTAGCGGCCGGCAAAAGTGCAGCCCTCCCAGGCCAGGATTTTGATCGTGAGTGTGTAGACGGTGTTGTAGGCAAACGTGGTTTCACCCGCCGTGCCGCCGCTCCACTCAAATTCACACCAATCGATCGCCGTGGAGTTCGGGAACTGATATTCGGCCGGTATCGGTGCTCCGCCCGTGGGAGCCGGCCCTTCGAATATCACCGCAGGTACGAGCCTTTGGGTGGCGGGGAAGTCCACGGTGAACAAAAGTTCCGTATTGTCGGCGCCGAAGCTCAGATTACCCATACTCTCCGTCACCGACATGCCGTTGATAGTGAAGCCAGCCGGGTCGGTGATGTCGAACATGTAGCCGGGTTTCGCCTTGAGATAGAATTGGGGGCGGTAGACCTTGTCGTAGCCGAACTTCGTGTTCTCTTCAACCATGTCGCCCACCATCCACTCTATCGATACGACGTCGAAGTTCGGACTGTCGATAATGACGCAGTCGTTCAATATGTCGGCACCCGCCACGGGAGCCGTCACGGTCAGCGTGGCGCTCGTAACGGGTTTGAGAATTTCTGTCCACTGTTCGCTTTGTTCGCCCTCCGGCCTCATGATAGTTACAGCTTTTCCGGAGGTGAGTTCGCCTTGGTAGGTGCGCGTCCATGTTCTGTTGCTGGCGACGTTATGCAGTTTGAACGTGGTGCCCGCCATGTTGCCGCTGCACATCACCATGAACGAGGTGGTACCCGCTGCCTCCCAGGGCAATGTCAGGCCGCGGGCGTAGAGCCCGGCGTCGAACCCTGTTTCGATGTCCGACGCGACGAATGACGCGGCGAGCGCGGCGGCCCATGTGCCGCCTTCGGTGCCGAACGCGCCCGGCATGATCGGCGATCCCACGTAGATGCCGGGGCCCGCCAGTACCCAGTCGGCGGGATTTGTCAACCCCTCGACCGTTATACGCGAGGTGACGCGCTGATCCAACGTGAGCGACACGTAGACAGTGCTCTCCACCACAATGTAGGAGCCAGTGTCGGTGAACACCTGCGCACCGTCGGCCTCAATCGTGCCGGCGGGACTCCCGCCGGCCTCGCTTGCGGGCGACAGGAAGGTCGAGTGGAGCGCCTGTGCCGTGCCTCCTGTTGCTTTGACGGTGGCGACGTTGCTGGAAGTGGTTATCCACTCGCCGTCGGCGTTGTATTTCAACCAAAGCGTATTCTCCTCGCTGCCGTCGAAGTGGACGACTATCACGTCGTTCTCGTACCAACCTGTTTTCACGGCGCGGGTACCGGCTCCACCGGAATCGCCCGGTTCGGCCACCGTCACCTCGAAACGAAGTTCCTGCGGGTCGATGGTTTCGGTTTGCGGCGTGTCCTGGCACCCTGCCACGGTGAGCGCGAATGCCGCTATTATAATATGTCTTGTTTTCATTGCTGTCGTTGTTTTATTGTTCTAACTCTGTGTGGGTGGGTACGATCACGGCCACTCCTCCTCGTTCTCGCCACCGAAGTTCACGTTGTTGGCCGGAACGGTCACGGTAATGGTGAAATCTTTCGTGAAGGGAATGGTCAGCGTCCTGCCTTTCTTGATGGTAGCGGTGACGACGACCGTGCCGCCGGAGGTGGCTCTGAGGATGTTACCCTTAATGGTCGCATTGGTACCGGCATCGGCCTTGATGCTCCATTCGATCCTTTTGTTCGTTGCGGCAGCCGGTACGACCGTGGCCGTCAGCTCGAGGTCTATCCCCGCCAGGGCCGCGTTTGGTACGTCTGTTATATCGGTCACCGCTTTGAAGGGAGTCGGAGGTGGCGTCGTTGAGCCGCTTGTCACCGCGCCGTATCTAATAGTGATTGTCTTGCTTTGCAGGGGCAAGGAACTGTCCTTAACGGTGATGGCCGCCGTGCCTGCCGCTACCGCGGCGGTCGGGGTACCGGAGATAATTCCCGCAGGAGTGATGATAAGGCCGACCGGAAGAGCCGTCGCGGAGTAGGTGTACGGAGGAGTTCCACCCGACACGGCTTTCGACACATCCACATTCGTTATCTGCTTACCGACGGTCATTGCCGGGATCGCGAAGTTCATGGCGGGATCGATCATAAGCGCCGGCGGTGGCACCACGGGTTTCACAGACACCGTGACTTTAACCGGATTGGTGAATTTCGTTTCGGCGCCCGTCGCGCTGATTTCGCAAACGAACCAATACTCTCCGGCCTTGAGCGAGACGGACAGTGTGAAGTTTGCGCCCGTTGCGCCGTCTATTGCCGCCGACACTTTACTGTTTGCCTTGTCGTAGATGTACCACTGGTACTTGAGCGCGGCACCTTCGGTTACGCTTGCCACCACGGCAAGGCGGGTGCCGGACGGGATGCTGCCCTCGGTGAGTGACTCCGGAGCTGCCGGCTGGGTGGTGACCGAGATCTCAGGTGTGGGAGGGGGCGTGACCTTTGCGTTTACAGTCACCGCGCAGGTGGCGGTTTTGCCTCCGTCGACGGTGGTGACGGTGATGCTGGCCGAGCCCTCTTTCACGGCTGTTACCTTGCCCGACGGATCGACTGTGGCGACGTCGGTTTTGCTCGACTTCCATGTTACGGCCTTGTTCTCGGCGTCGTTGGGTTTCACTGTTGCCTTGAGCGTTACCGAATTGCCCTCAACGAGTGTGAGCGTCGACTGGTCGAGCGTCACGCCCGTCACAGTTATCGGCTCCGGCTTACACGAAGACACGGCGACCACACACGCGACTATCGCAGTGGCGGCCCAAAGTAAAGATCGTTTCATTTTCATATAGTTTGTAGGTTAGGGTTGTCGCCGACGTCCTCATGGAGATTGAGGTTCCACATTACGACTTGCAACGGCACATGCCGTTGCAAGGGCGATGAACAAAGAGGTTTTCATACATTAAAAGGTTAGTTAGGGCATATTCGATCCCACGCTCATAAAAGCGTAAATCGACGGGGCGAATATACATCGCCAAATGAGATTCACTCTTGATTTAAGTCAATAAAACAGCTATTACCAGGGAAGCTTTAGCGCTTAATCCCCCGTATCAATTGCTGAGATTGCGTCTATTTTGCCGTTGTCGAGGAAAAACAATTACCTTTGACCTACGGAAAACAGGTGAAAATAAGAAAATAGTGATCGGGGCGAAAACCGACAGTATAACAAACTCGAAAACCACTTGAAAAACAACACAGCCATGAATAAACCTATTTGTCAAAGTTGCGGAATGAACATGCGTTCCGCAGCCGATTACGGCACTAACGCCGACGGCAGTCCGAACCGGGAGTATTGCCACTATTGTTACCAGAACGGTGCGTTTACCCGCGACGTGACAATGGAGGAGATGATGGAAACAAACCTGCAATTCATCGACCACTGGAACGCCGAAACGGGTAATAACTATACTGCCGACGAGGCCCGTCCAATCCTGCGCCAGTTCCTGTCGACGCTCAAACGCTGGCGCAAAGCGTAATCCGTGCAAAAGCTACCCCATGACGCCTACCCTGTTCATTCTGTCGGGGCGGCCGGGTGTGGAAAAGTCGACGCTGGCGCAACTGCTCGCGGCTGAACGCGGCGCGAATGAGAGGCTGTGGCCGCGGCGAACGGTGCTCGCGCGCTCAACATAGAAGTCGGAGGCTCAGACCGCAGAGCCATTGCCGCCGGGTCGAGGAACGCGAATACCAAGCCTGGACTGCTTCCCGAATTATAATCGATACTGCCGGACGATCATCTGTCAGTAATATTTGTCGACGACGCCTTAGCCTCGGAGGCGATTTTGTCGGTGGGGCGCCTCTTCTACCGCGTCTTGAAATATTTATTGCGGGCCGGTCGTCATAATCGTTTTATCATTTCGAATTGCCGGCCGGCAGGGGTGATACCGTGGGATTGCAGGAATCCGGCCACTGCCTCGTCGCAGCCGATCTCGGTGTTGATGCACTTGACGCCGGGAGCGCGGTTTTGGGTGAGTGTTTGTTTGAGCAGTGCCGAACCGATGCCTTTACGGCGGTGGGTTTTCGCGACGGCGATCTGGGTAATGTCGCCTGACGCGGGTTCGAAGATTGCGTAGCCGACGAGCCGGCAATCAGATGGATCGCAGGACGGGCCGTCGAATGCGCCGAGAGTGACGAAATCTTCGGGTGTGCGTTCGATGGCCTCGAAACTGTTCTGCCACGAGGGGGTGAAGTCCCAAAACTCGGGGGCCGGATCGCGCAATGCCGCCGGTTCCACTTGCCGGATTGTACTCCCACATTCTGCGTAGCCAATTCTGCCGTCGGCGTTCCGACTGTTCCGACTACGGAAATAATTGAACTCGCGCGAAACCTCGAACCCAAGTCGCCGGTAGACCGATACCGCCGCCGTGTTGTGCTGCAAAACTTCCAACAGATACTGCGTAATCCCCGCCGCACGCAGATGGGGCAGCGAAGCCTCGAAGATTTGCGTTGCCAGGCCCCGGCCCCGATACTCCGGCAGAGTGCCTGTTCCGGTGTCGTAGACCGTCGGTTGGCCGCCTAAAATCCCGATGCCGTTAAAAGTGAACCCCGCGATGCGACCGTCGCCGTCGAATGCCGCGAAAGAGAGTGCCGGATCGAATCCACGCCGCCGGAGCATGGTACGTAGCTCGTCGGGCGTGATCTGCACCTCGTACTCCGCAAAAGCCGCCCCGAAAGCCGCAGCCAGCGTCTCGAAACCGGTGTGTGCAAGTGATCTTATATCCATAATCCTACAAATTTGCGACCTTCGTAAAGGTTTATTCGTCTATACTCTCTACTATGTAGGTTTCTCCCGCGGTGGTGGCGAATTCCAACACTTCGCCCTCCGTCGAGACAAACTCCGCTCCGCCGCGCACCGGGGTCACCTTAACCGGCGTTGCGGTACGCAGCCGGCAGGGCTTTCCTGAGTTGGAACGGATAACGGCCTTGTCGAGCTTTCCGTCGTTCCACTCCATGTCTATGCCGAATCCGCCGCGGGCCCTGAGGCCCGCGATGGTGCCGTCGCTCCATTGGCGAGGCAGTGCCGGCAGCAGCGATATTTCTCCGCCGTGGCTCTGCATCAGCATCTCGGTCATGCCTGCAGTAACTCCCTGTATCGCCTGGTTTCCTTCGAACGACGGCGTTATGTCGCTGTCTTCGCGGCGGGGGTGGAGGCTCACGTCGGTCATCATCAGGCGGAGTATGTCGTAAGCCTTGTCGGACTCTTCGAGGCGGGCGTGTATGTTTATCTTCCATGCCCCCGACCAACCGCGGTTGATGTCGCCGCCGCGCCGATCCAGCGTCACCCGCACCGCGTCGATAAGTTCGGGAGTGCCGTGCAGGGTTATGTCGCAGTCGGGATAGACGGCGTAGAGGTGCGACAGATGGCGGTGGGTAGGTTCGACCTCGGCGAAGTCGTATATCCACTCCTGCAACTGGCCGTGGGCACCCGTTTGGTGGGGCGGTATGCGGGGTATGATCTTGTTCATCCGCCGGATCATGTCGTCGTCGGTTCCGAGAATGGTGAACGCTTCGACACAATCTCTGAACAGCCTGCGTATCATCTGGTTGTCGGCCGACGAACCGAATGACACGGCACAGCGATTGCCATCCTCGTCGAAGAAGTAGTTCTCGGGAGAGGTTGCCGGACAGGTCACGATGTAGTTGTTGCCCGTGACGGGCTCTTCTACCATGAAGTCGATGCAAAACTGTGCCGCTCCCTTCATCAGGGGGTATATCCTCCGGAGGTACTCGATGTCGTCGGGATCGTACAGATAGTGATCGTAGAGTTGCTGCATTAGCCACACGCCCGCCATGGGCCACGTGGCGTGGAGCGGATTGCCGTCGGTGGGGGCGGTGTTGAACCAGACGTCGGTGCCGTGGTGGGCGCACCATCCGCCACAGCCGTAGAGTTCGCGGGCCGTGCGTGCCCCCGCCTCGGCGAGATTCTCGACGAACAGCACGAGCGATTCGTTCACATCCGGAAGAGCCGTGCTCTCCACGGGCCAGTAGCACTCCTGAATGTTGATGTTGTGAGTCCAGCGCCCCTGCCACCGTCCCTCCAGATTGTCGAGCCACATGTTGTGGTTGTTGAAGGCCAGCGTATTCTCCCTTGCACCGGCAAGCATCAGGTAGCGGCCGTACTGGAAATAGCGGGCGGCATAGGCTGGATCGTCGTTGCCGGCGCGTTGGCGCTCCATGCTCCGGGTGGTGGTCATCTGCGGATCGGGATCGGGGCCGAGATCGAGCCTGAGCGAGGCGAACAGAGGACAATAGTCGTCGAGGTGCCTTTCGAGCAGCTGCCGGTAGGAGTATGTCGACGCTTTGTCGAGATACTCAGCGCACCGCTGTCTCTCGTCGGCCGATACGTCGTTCCATTTCACCCAGTTGGTGGCTCCGGCCAAAACGAACGTCACCGCGTCGGCCCCCTCCACCGTTATACGGTCGCCGTCCACGGCGAGGCTTCCGCCTTCGTTCAGGACGCGCACCTTAGACTGCCACCTCATTTGCGGAGGCAGCAGGCGCGTGGCGTGGTTGCCTCCCGGATCGGAGATCGTCGTCCCCTCCATCGTTATCTCGTTGCCCGAGGCGCCGGTTTGCGCGCTCGGCTGCAGGCTGGAGAGCCAACTCGTGAGGTCGATTTTGCCCTTATGGTCGGCGGTCAGCCTCACCACGATAACCTGATCGGGGTAGCTGGCGAATATCTCGCGCGAGTATCCCACTCCGTCGATACGGTATTTCACCGAGACCAGGGCGCTGTCCATACTCAGGGTGCGGCTATAATCGACCGCCGCGGCGGGGTCGTGTCCCCGCATCTCGAAGTTGAGCCGCCCCATGGGTTGGTAGCGCTGCACGGCCTGGGGATCGCTGCCGAGCTTGTAGGCTTCGTTGTGGGCCTCCCGCCAATTCTTTGCGAAGGCGTATTGGCGCACCTTGCCGAGTATCTCCGGCCCTTGGGAATTGTTGGGATTGTAGGGGCCTCCCGTCCAAAGCGTTTCGTCGTTGAACGCAATCACCTCGTGGTCGATCGAGCCGGGGATCATGGCTCCGAAACGGCCGGTGCCGACGGGCAGACCCTCCCAGTACTTGGTGGCCGGCACGTCGTACCACCACTTCATGGCGAGTTGTTCGACGTCGATCTCATCCTTTCCCGGCGAGCATGACACCAGGCACGAAAGCGCCAGGACCGATAATGTGGCAATAAATATGGTTTTCATAATATCTTCGCTATTTCGATTCGCGATTAGGAGCCGACACACTGATGGGTGTGTGGCCGAAGTATTTCTTGAAGGCTGTGCCGAAGTAGTTGGCACTGGTAAAACCACACATCTCGCTCACCTCGGCCACGCTGTACCGTCCCGTTCTCAGCAGTTCCGAAGCATGGTTCAGGCGGATGCTTTTGATAAACTCGGCGGGCGAGTTGCCCGTCAGCGCTTTGATCTTCTGGTAGAGCAGCGACCGGCTGACGTGCATTACCGACGCGAAGTCGTCTTTGTGAAACCCTGTGTTAGCGATGTTGGCACGCACCGCCTCTATCGCTTTTTTGATGAATTGGTCGTTCATCTCGTTGGCGAACACGTTATGGTCGCCGTTATCGGCGGCGCTCATCACCTGCAGCGTCCTTTTGCGAACGAAATCGCGGTTTTGCAGTATCGAGGCTATGCGCCGCGAGAGCACCGTGATGTCGAACGGCTTGGTGATATAGTCGTCGGCCCCGAGGCCCAGACCCTCCAACTGTTTGGTCTGTTCGGAGAGCGAGGTGAGCAGCATCACGGGAATGTGGGCGGTCAGGAAGGTCGATTTCACGAGGCGGCACAACTCGAATCCATCCATGTTAGGCATCATTATGTCCGAAATGATCAGGTCGGGCATCTTCTTTTCTACGGCCTCCCATGCCTGGGCTCCGTCGGCGGCGACCGTAACGTGGTATGACCTTCGCAGGGCGTTTTTGAGGAACTCCCTCAGTTGATCGTTGTCCTCCACGACGAGAATATGTGTCCGGGGCGACCGGGCCCCGCNNCCCCCGCCGTTCTCTTCGGGGGCAGGTGCGGGGACGGGGAACGGGACCGGTATTCCGGCATGGGGCGCTACCGGGAAGGCCGGGGCGGCGGCAGGTTTGGCGGGTGCGGAGGCTGCGCCCTCGACCCGGCGGAAAGGGAGGGTTATACGGAATGTCGAGCCCGCGTTCTCTTTGCTCAGAAGTTCTATCCGGCCGTTGTGCATGTCGACATAGCGTTTGACCAACAGCAGTCCGATGCCCGAGCCCGCGATGCGCGAATTGACCGCGTTGTCGGCGCGGTAGAACTCGCGGAACAGGTTCTTTTGATCCGCCTCGGAGATGCCGAGGCCGTAGTCTTTAACTTCGAGCGTCCATGATCGGTCGTTAGCGTCGAGGCGTATCTCTATCCTTCCTGAGGGGTGCGAATATTTCAGGGCGTTCGAGATGAGATTGTCCACCGTCTTTTCGATCTTAATCTGGTCGACGGCCGTGACGAAACTTTCGGTGCCGGGGGTGAAGTCGATCGTGATGCCGTGCTTTTTTGCCGCCTCGCCGAAGAGTTGGATACGCCCGGCCAGCAGTTCCACCACGTCGGTCATCGCGAGTAATAACTGCTCTTTGCCCAGATCCATCTTCTCGAAG
>DBDQ01000140.1 GCA_002293665.1 Alistipes sp. UBA928
CGGACGGCCTCGCCTCCGACCTCGGGCATATATTGCGCGCATCGGGGGTCGCCGCCCGGATAGACCTCGACACGATCCCGACCCCGGTTTCGACCGAACTGGCGATGACCGGAGGTGAAGATTATAAACTCCTTCTCACGGTTGCGCCCGAATGCTATGCAGCCCTTGCGGAGAATTATCTCGCGAAGTTCGGAAGTCCGCTCCACCCCGTGGGACGCATCACCGAAAGTCGGGCTGAAGCCCCGAAAGAAGAGGCCCTCCCGGATCCCTCGGTTGAAACCGACGGCAATAAGATCGTCTGGCTCGAAAACGGCAAACCCGTCACCAAAAACTGGCGCGGGTTCGTCCATTTTTAGAGTTCGTTTTCAGACTCCGAATTACCGGATGTCCCGGAGTCCGTCGATGAAATCGCTCATGTGCGCGCCCAGCCACACATCCATTTGTGTCGGGCTGAGTTTCACGAATGTCGAGTCGATCTCAAAAGCCTTATTAAGTACATATTCGCCCCGTTTGCGCGCCAGTTCCGGCGACACGCCCGTCTCGATCTGCTGATCGACGAATCTTTGAAGATTGGTTTCGTAGTTCTCCTCGAAAATCTTTTGACAACTGGCCTGGTTGGAACCACAGGCCGCCAACACAAACGCCACCGAAACGAGCAGCGCCCAGGTAAATCTTTTCATTTTCATTTTTCTATTTTGTTCGGGTTAATTATACGGAATACAAAAGTAGTGTTTTTGAAACAGTCCCCTGCGAAAGTCACGCTAAATATAAGATACTATTTTTTTCAATATCTTTGCACACGGAAAATGGGACGTGTGCTCGCCATAGACTACGGGACACGGCGGACGGGGATCGCGGTCACCGACCCGCTGCGGATAATCGCCGGGGCGCTCGAGACCGTGCCCACACACACGCTCCACGCATGGTTGGCGGCGTATCTCACCACCGAGAGCGTAGATATTATCGTCGTGGGCCATCCCATCCGCATGGACGGCAGCCCTTCGGAGACAATGGCGCAGATCGCCCCGCTGGTCGAAAAACTGAGAGCCGACCACCCCGCCCAACGGGTTGTGATGCACGACGAACGTTTCACCTCGCGCCTTGCCCAAAGAGCCATGCGCGACGGCGGTGTTAAAAAAATGGCGCGCCGCGACAAAGCCCTCGTCGACCGCGTGAGCGCCACCATAATATTGCAGGATTACCTCGAAAGCAGAGAATATAAAGAGCTATGATACTACCTATTGTCGTATACGGTTCGCCGGTGCTGCGGGCCGAAAACAAAGAGATAGACGCCACGTACCCCGAGGCGCGAAAACTGATCGACGACATGTACGCCACGATGTACGCCGCCGAAGGAGTGGGCCTCGCCGCACCGCAGGTGGGCCGCAACATCCGCCTGTTCGTGGTCGACGCCACTCCTTGGGCCGACGACGAGCCCGAACTGGCCGGTTTCCGCCGAGCGTTCATAAACCCCGAGATTTATGAACGCTCGGGCGAGGAGGGATTCTATAACGAGGGGTGCCTGTCGCTGCCGGGGCTCCACGAAGATGTCTCGCGCCCGGTAACGATCCGCATGCGCTATCTCGACGAGAATTTTGAGCCGCACGACGAGGAGTTCACGGGCCGCGCGGCGCGCGTGATACAGCATGAATACGATCACTTGGAGGGAATTGTTTTCACCGACCACCTCTCACCACTGCGCAAAACCCTACTCAAAAGCAAGCTAACTGGCTTTACCAAAGGCAAATACAAGGTATCATACAGGACGAAATAAATTCTTTTCACCCGGACGACTTTGGCACGATGATTGCTTTAGATAAGTGTGGAAAACGTAAAAGGTTTCTTCATTTATTTAAGTTTGGGTTAGTAGTTTTGAGGGCCACTCCGGCCCTCGGCGCGGGGAACTATCGTGAGATACTTTCCCGCTCTTTTTTGTCTTTTTTCTGTAAAATCGCACGATTGGTAGATCGTATTTCGTAAATTTGCACGATGGACTTTAAACTTGTGTCGGACTACAAACCCACGGGCGACCAGCCCGAGGCAATCGAAGGTTTGGTGCGCGCCATCAGTGGCGGGGCGCAGCACTCCACGCTTTTGGGGGTTACCGGTTCGGGCAAAACGTTCACCGTAGCCAACGTTATCGAGCGGCTCAACCGCCCGACGCTCGTGTTGAGCCACAACAAAACCCTCGCCGCGCAGCTCTACACCGAGTTCCGCGGATTCTTTCCGGATAACAGCGTCGAGTATTTCGTGTCGTACTACGACTACTACCAACCCGAGGCCTACCTCCCCTCCTCCGACACCTACATCGAGAAAGACCTCCAGATCAACGAGGAGATAGACAAGTTGAGACTGCGGGCAACGGCGTCGCTCATGTCGGGCCGCAGAGACGTGATCGTAGTTGCGAGCGTGAGCTGCATCTACGGCATAGGCAACCCAGAGGACTTCGAGGCGAGCATGGTGGAACTGCGCACCGGTCAGACCGTGAGCCGCAAAAAACTGCTCTACGACCTCGTCGACATACTCTACACCCGCTCCGAGCGCGACCTCACACCCGCCACTTTCCGCGTCGGCGGCGAGTCGATCGACGTGATGCTGGCCTACGGCGATATGGCCGTGAGGCTCGACTTTTTCGACGACGAGATCGAGAGCATCACCCGCATCGACCCCGCAACGGGCCAAAGGCTCGAAAAACTCGACTCGATACGCATCTCTCCCGCCAACCTCTTCGTCACCACGCGCGAACGCACCATCGAAGCCGTGAAACAGATACAGCTCGATCTGGGCCAACAGGTCGCCGCATTCGAGGCCGCCGGACGCCACGCCGAGGCCCAGCGCCTGAAACAGCGCACGGAGTTCGACCTCGAGATGATAAAAGAACTGGGCTACTGCTCGGGCATTGAGAACTACTCGCGCTACTTCGACGGCCGCAGGCCCGGCCAGCCCCCATTCTGCCTGCTCAACTACTTCCCGGACGACTACCTGATGGTGATCGACGAGAGCCACGTGACGCTGCCGCAGGTGAGGGCGATGTACGGCGGCGACAGGGCGCGCAAGGAGAACCTCGTGGAGTACGGTTTCCGCCTCCCCGCCGCACGCGACAACCGCCCGCTGAAATTCGAAGAGTTCGAGACGTTGGCCGGTACCTCGATCTACGTGAGCGCCACGCCAGCCGACTACGAATTGATGAAGTCGGAGGGTATGGTGGTCGAACAGGTCGTGCGCCCGACGGGAGTTGTCGACCCGCCGATCCAGATACGCGTCACCGACAACCAGATAGATGACCTCATCGAGGAGATACAGAAACGCGCCGCCGTCGGTGAGAAAATCCTCGTGGCGACACTCACCAAGCGTATGGCCGAGGAGCTGTCGAAATACTTCGACCGCATAGGCATCCGCAACCGCTACATCCACTCGGAGGTGGAGACGCTCGACCGCATCCGCATTCTCGAAGACCTGCGCGCGGGATCGTTCGATGTGCTGATAGGGGTAAATCTGCTGCGCGAGGGGCTCGACCTGCCCGAGGTGTCGCTCGTGGCGGTGATGGA
>DBDQ01000141.1:0-198 GCA_002293665.1 Alistipes sp. UBA928
CGGCGCGTCAGCACAACCGCGGCGGCCAGCAACACCAACGAGCCGATCCACCCCAAACCATTCAACACTATCCACGCCTGGGAGGCCCCGGCCGAGACGCCGGCGGCGATGAAATGCACGCGCCCGATCAGGTCGATCTCCTTGAACGCCCCCGCGGCGCCGACAAACCCGAGCGGCGCGCAGGCAAAGAACACCAGA
>DBDQ01000141.1:266-16619 GCA_002293665.1 Alistipes sp. UBA928
ACTCTCGGAGATCGAGGTGGGCACGCCGAAGCGCCGCAGTATCACCACGAGATAGGCAATAAATAGCGCCAGCGAAAAGAGATACAATACAATCATATATTGCATTATTTAGAGGTTGAACGTCAGTTTTTCGGGATAGCCGGCCGTGTAGTCGTAAGCCTCGATCTCTTTGGCGGTGTCAAAGGCGTACACTGTGGCCTTGTGGCTTTGCGTGCGGTTGAAGGTCTCTTTAGCGTAGGCTTCCAACCGGAGCAGCATCCCTTTGGCCATTGCGACCGGCAACTTGAATTCGACTGGCGGCGGCCCCTCATACCAAATCGAGGTCATCTCGTTGCCGAGGGCCTCGTCGGTGGCGATTGCGCGTTCGAGGCCGGCGCGAGTTTCGCGATCGAGCCACATCGACAGGCCGTCGACGGTGAAGCCGTTCACGGCGTCGCTTTTATCGTGGGCCTCGATGGCGGCAATGATCTTTGCCTTCCACTCGTCGACTGTTTGCGGGCCGGTTACCAATATTGGGTAGCCTTCCGCGTTTGTAACTATCCGTTTGCCTTGTGCCTGACCGTCGATCAGCTCATGCCAGTAGGCGGAGGTGATTTCGACTCCACCGTCGACAGGTTTGTCATGGAACCCGTCTTTCCAATACATTTTATCCTTTTTCATGCTGTAATTTTGTCTGTTATTTCCAAGTACCGATCGCGATATAGCTAAGTTCTCCGGCGATGCCTGATGATACGCCGAAGTATGACGTAGTGAAGCCGTAGATGCTCTGACCGGACGTGCCGGATATTGGGAATTGCCCTACTACCGCCCACACTTGGTTAAATTCTTTCGGGAAGTACACAAGATGGTCTGAAACAACTACTCTGCCCCACTGAATCAACAACCCGTCCGGACTTTGCCAGTAGCCGTTTTGGGCGAATAGGTGCCACGACGGGTCATATTCGGCATTGGAAAAATCGTTTTTCATCGCCTGAAACCACGGCGACCAGACTCCGCCGAACAACGACCGCTCCCAGAAAATTCCTGTCGCAACATCCGTGATCTTTTGATTGATCTGATCGTCGGCAACGGAGACAATCATGACCCCCTTCATACCCGCAGCGGGGAAATTCGTGGCACCCGATTCCAGGTTGAGATTGTACACCCCGTATGCCCGATAATCGTTTGCATTTCCGGCCGTGATAGCACCGCGATACCTCGGCGACTTCTCAAGATCGGCGATCTGCTGCGCGGTCAGGAACCGATGAAGGTTATCTTGTATGGCATCCGTGAACCGCGGCGTCTTGTCGTTCAGGAGCAAATAAGGGGTGCCGGCGTCCGACTCGACGGTCGAGGCCGTCGCATAGTAGTCGTAGGCGATCGGCTTAACGCCGCCCGTTACGTATTCGCGCCGCCTGACCGACCACGCTAATGTCAGATAGATCGGCAGCGGAGAACTCGGGGCACCGGCGAACGGCACCACCATCACAGTGTCGCTGCCAGTGCGGTCTTTGCCCGCGAGCACCACCAGGCCCGGGGCCACATCGTAAAGATCGTCGCTGGCGGCGGGGGTCACTTCGCAGCCTTGTAGGACATAGGAATTATATTGCCCGAAAAACCGGTCGAAGACCTGCATCGGCTCACTCTGCAGTTCCACCAGATGGTCGCCGGCCCACTTGCGGACGCCCTCTACTTGTACGTATCTTTTCATGTCGTATGTTGTTTAATTTACAGAATAGGCAATGCTTTGAACGCAGCGACGCTGTCAGCCTCGCGGATCACTCCCCGGAAAGCGAGGCGAGAGGCTGCTGTCATGCTCGTGGCCGTCGGACCGTAGTACGTATACGCATACGACACACCGCTTTCCCGTTGCACGCTATAACCCGAGCGAGCCATGACACAGGAACCTGAGCTGCAAGAGTACAGGTCGGTGTAGTGTGTAGGGAAACTGCCGTCACTGGTCGCGATCGGCATCAGATCGAAATGCTCCCCGTTGGCTGCCGCGATCTCTGTGATGTACTTTCCATGGATCGAGGGGGCTGTGCCTATCTGCCTTTGTTTTCCGTCAGGGTCTATCACCGTCCAAATAAAGCATGTAATTTCGACGCCTGCGACCCATTCAAGAGAGCCGCCGTGAACACCTTCGATACCTGCGAATGAGGCGTGTCCGACGCTTGTGGCTGCCGTATCTGCATTCCCACGAGAATTTGTTGAGCCGTTCGTAGTCGCGTAGTACGCGTTTCCCGCGCCGAGAACCGCCTGAGAGTCGCGGGTGCCGTACTTTGCATAAAATAGCAGTGCGATCATGCAGTGCTGTTCCCAGTCGATAATGTTGTACCCCATCCCGCGAATTTTTGCGCAAGCGATGTTGTAAGGCTGTGAGATTGCGCAAGACGGAATGGCACCGCTCCAACTATGTAGCTTGCCGCCGTCGTTGAATGACTTGTACGCTCCGATCAACGACGCGGGGCTAAAAATCCAACTGCCGTCGCCCGGCTGCTCGGAGATGTTATACGCGAATCGGTTGGCGTCGACCTCTTCATGCTTGTAGTAGAACGCGGGTTTGTATACCATCACGTCTCCCTCGCTGCCGGTCAGCACTGCCGGCGTACCGTCGGCGTACAATTCGGAGTTTGCATTGTCGAGGTAGGCGATCGCGACCTCTCCGTCGGCGGTTTTCTTCACCAGGCACCGGCGCATCTTCGCGAGAATATCGACTATCGCCCCTTCGCCCGCGCCGGTGATGTTCGCGGGATCAGATATAGAGCGGTCGAAGATGAGTCGGGTAACAGGCACTACACGCTCGTAGACCAGCGACACGTTTCGCGATGTGGTTTCGGCGGTGTATACATGATCCTCAGGCGCGCTATACCGCGCCAGTCCGTCAGCGGCGGAGATGCGGTACCTCGTGCCATATTGAAAATAGAGTGTGACTCCGGTGCCGATCGCACCCCGATAACGCACGGTTCCGTCGTTTTCGGTGACCGTGATGATCTGCCCGGTGGCATCGCCCTCACCGTCGGAGGTTGTCGCGGAGATCGACACTTGCTCCGATGGCAACATAACGATGATTTTGAATTTCATGCCTGCGAGCCGGTATTGTTCGACCGTCGCCCGGACAAGGTCGGGATCAACTCCCGCCGGGATGTAAACTATAAAGTCGACGTCGCCGAAGCTGTCGCGAATTTCGTTTTCGAGTGGGATCGCGGCGAGATTGTTCGGCTCACTCTCGAGACCGATCCTGGGATGGTAGTTGTCACCCTCGCACTCGAGGCCCACCCACAGCAGGCCGTCATCGAAGATTACAATGCGTATGCGGTTCTGCGTTGGGTCGTATTTCATATTCAGGTAACCCTCGAGCACCTTCACCTGACCGGTGAGGTTGATACGGAACCGCACGTCGATGCGCCACGCGACGAAATCGACGTACAGCCTCACGAGCGGGCTCACCAACACGCGCAGCCACCACAGCCGAACCGGCTGTCGGCGGTGGGTGGGCAATAACTGCCGCACCAGATTGTGGAAATTAACCTTCGGATTCATCTGTTATGCCGGTTATGGATGTCATGGTGAGGACACTGTCGTCGGCAAACTCGAAGAACCCGGCCCACAGTGTGGCCGCAATGCCGACGGGGGTGTAGTTCTCCTCTGTCGCCTTTTTCTGCTCGACGCTGTTCATTTTGGTAGTGACTACCCCCGCGGCACTCAGCACCTTCGCTTCCATCTGCTGAGGGTAGAACCGGGCGTCGTATGTTTGCGGGATGCGGAATGCGGCCAGCACATCGCGTACGTTCCCGGCGACGATCTCAGCCGGGTATGTCGGGCTGTAGAACACTTCGATGTTATAGCGGATCAGGTCGGAAGGCAGCGACAGAACGCTCACGCCCAGGCCCGCGAAGTTGATGGCGTCGACGTAGTCGTTGAAGTTTCGGAGTTCCTCGATGTCGAGAGGCACGACACGGCTGTTCTCGTCGAGTTTGGCCACTTTGAGAGTAACCGAATTGCGCCCCTCGGTGATGGCCACCACCTCGACGATACGCGAGGCGGGATCGTCTACCTCATAGTAGAGCTCCGCCGTGGTGGTATCGAACTTCACCTCGTGCCCGTTCTGGAACCTGAGACACATGTCACGCCACCAGGCGAGCGAGCCCGGGGAGATTTTCGAGACCTTTTCCTCCACCTCGGCGTGGAACAGGTCGAGGATCACTTCGAAAGCGAGGATTGCGGCAGCGATCACGAACGTCCATAGGCGCCATCCGGCCGTCTTCGAGGTGGAGAGATCGGGCCGGTCGGCGAGGATTTGCGCGGCCATCGCGCTTTGTATCTGTTGAATCGTGCGTGCCATTGTTATTGCAGGTCAAAAGTTGTTATCTCTTCGCCGACCAGCTCCTTAAGGACTGCCGGGCGCATCAGCGGGCTGTCGGTGTTGTTTATCTGTACGGCCGATCCAGGCAACAGACTGACGTCGATGTAAAAACCGTCGTCCTCGATCGCGTTGATCCCGAGGGCGGTCAGCGCCGCGGGGTCGTTGCGGAGATCGGGATTGTTCACCATGATCTCGCCTATGGCCTCGACGTTGCCGTATTGCTCCAGGGCAATGTCGTAGACCGTCTGATTCTGTTTTACTTTAATCGTTTTCATATTCCGCGTCGATGTCTACTTTCCCATCATGTTCGTTGCAACTCAGCGCTTTCACCTTTTGGCCGTCGGCCGACATCTGCTTCCGAATCCGGCGCAGGTAGTCGGCAGGCTCTACGTCCAGCATGTAGCGGACGCTGTCGACACCCACCGCCGGTGACTCTTTGTAGTCGCCCGGGGCGGCCAGCAGGATGTCGCGTTGGTGCTGCCCGGTGGGCTCCACTATCTCGAGGTCGCCAGAGGTGAAGTCGAGATCGCCGTCGTCTGTCTGTTTGATATCGATCATGACTCCAGATAGTTCTTTAATTCCTGTTTAATCAGTGTGAACTCGGCCACATTAACCGGCTTGCCGCCCGCGATCGTCATCCGTTCGAGTGCCGCACAGAGGTCGGTCAGCGTCTTGAGCAGCCCGGACTGGCCGCGGTTCAGTTTGTAGCCGTCCTTACCGACGGAGAACTCCGTGTCCTCCGACGTGCAGATCACTTTGTCGATCTCCGAGAACATCGACACCCTCAGACGAGTGCCGGCACCGTCGACCCGGGAGACCAACACAAGACTGTCTTTCTTCGGCACGAACCACCATCCTTTTTTCGGGGGCTGCTTTTTCTCGGGGTCGTGTATGAGGTATAGCAGCACATTTCCGCGAGTGATGTTTCCGATTTTCACGTCGCAGGTGCGTTCTTCTTCATTCACATCGACGACCGTACCGTAGAACGAGTTCATCCCCGCGTCGGCAAAGCGCCCGGCCAGTATCTGCCTCAATTTGTCCGTCTCGTTCATGCTCTCAATCCCAATTCTACTATGCGGCGCCCGCCATTCGTACCGAAATCCACCTCGGTCGATTCGATGTAATAGTTTCCGCCACGCTCCAGATAGGCATCATCGACGACGCTTGCTATCATGCCCGGTTCGGCGAACGGCTGCAGGAATGTTGTTAATTTGCCGCTGTACCCGTCATAGGTGTGGTGCTTCAGTTTCGCATTGGCCAGCGCCGCGAGTTCGCTCACGTTCTCGACGTCGTAGAAGTACAGTGTCTTTTCTCCGCCGCCGGTGCCGATCGACGCCTCGATCTTCGTCCCGTCCCGCATATAACAGATAGCCTTGATGGTTACGGCCACGTCATCCGCACGATGGTACTTCAGATCGTCCTCGTTGATCGTGTTCACGCGCAGGCCATATTTAACAGTGTCGCCCTGCACTTTGTATGGCTCACTCGCGTAGAGACCGCCACGCATGTCGAACCAGATCGCCAGACCGTAGTCGGTTTTCAATTTGCCGAGCACCCACGATGCCGGTTTTTTATCGACGGGAAAGTCCTTGAGCAGAAGTGGAGCGGCGTAAATGACAGGAGCGCTGCATTTGCGCAGCAGCCCTGCAAGAGATATTTCACCAGTGTGGGTTACGCTCCTTTTCCGTGTCAGCCAAAATGCGTCTTCGCACTCGATCTCGAGGGGGGTCTTCAGGTTCTTGACTTTCACATAGCCGATGAACTCGGTGTACAGCTGTCCGTCGTAACCCAGGGCGATCGTCACAGGGTCGCCGACATTGATCACCTTTGCAGTTTCAACGCTCGTCGGTGGCAAGCCGCTCCGGAGCAACACCGCCGTCACAGGCGCCTTGATAGTTGCAGTGGCCCCCAGGGTGAAGATCGAGCGCTTTACATTCACCTGGTGAATACCTCTGAAATTTATGCCTCCAATCGTTATTTTACTCGTCAGTACCTTCATGCCTCGAGAATCAGTTCAAAGGGTTTGTCTGTCGTGCACTCGATGCGGATCACCTGACCATCCTCGGTGCCGGGCGTAGAAGGGAATTCGATATTGGTGATCACGACCCGATCGTCCTCGTCGAGGATTTCGTCGGTGAGAGCACACAGCAGATCGACCGACTCGTTGACGTTGTAGAGGTCGCGCATCCGTGCGATGTCGTCCTCGGGCCAGGTGCCGTCGGTGGACTGGATGAAGCCGGCGATCGTGATCTTGTAGTCCTCGAGATTGATCAGTTCTTTCACCGATCCCTTGCGACCCACCATTGCCGTCTCGACTATGTTTTTCTTGCCGGTGACGTTGACGAGCGCGTGAGGTATCTCGATCCGGCCGATGAAGGCGTGCTCGAAAACCACCGGCATAAAGTACCAGCGGCCGCGCCAGTCTTTAGCGTAGAGCGTTGACCCGCGCTTCGTGCGTTCCGGGCGAACGGGCGCCTCGCCCTGGGTCTCGTAGTCGCCTCCCGTGTAGCTGCTGCCGGGCCGGTTCGGAAATAGCGCGCCCGGATAGGGTGCGCCGCGGTAGCCGACGATCGAGGCCAACAGTTCGGGTATGCTGTAGCTATTACGCATTGTAGTCGTCTATTACCTCCTCGAGAACTTTTATCACCTCCTTACGAATTTCGTCCATGCCGCGGCCGTCGGGTCTGGCGATGTTGATCACGACGTTGTCGCAGAATTTTGTCATTGTCACCCCACCGCGCCGCGCGCCGCCGGCTGCCGGATATTCGGTCTGCGCGTAGCCCTGCTCCGCGCCCGTGGTGTCCTGTGGCATCATTGCCGAGGCCACAGAGAGCGGCATGGCCACCGATGCCGCCATCGCCACGGGCGCCAGACGGCGAGCGATGGCCGAATAGGCGGTAGAGCCCTTCAGGTTGGGTACGATCCGATTCAGATCGAGCGTACCGGACAATCCGCCACCGCTACCGCCCGATCCGCGCCTGCCTTTTCCCGACAAATCGATATCGAGACCACCACCGGCGAGTTGCGGTGTAACCGGCAACGTAACCGGGCTGTCGATGATGTCATCCTTGATGTCATTGCCGCCCTTCTTCCACGAGAGTTCCCACTTCAGCGAGCCCGCAGTTTCGACGGCCAAATCCCTGATCTTCTTCGCTCCCTCGACGATCTCGTTCTGTCGGCGTTCGATGTCCCCCGAGATCTTGGCGATTACCGACTGGTTCTCGGCTGAGTCGCCCATGCCGACGGCCTCTTTGAACTTATACCAACCCAGGCGGATGTAATCGAGTCCGAGCATGATCCCGTCTACTACCGTGTTGAAATAGTATTTGACAGTCTCGCAATAGAGTTGGAACGACAACTTCATGAAATTAACAATGCTGTCCCACTGGGCGCCCCAGCCTTGAACCTTGGTGACGCACACCGCGATTATGGCAACCAAAGCAGCGACGCCGGCGACGATCCAAACGATGGGGCAACCATATAGTGAAGTGTTGAGCAACCACTGTACGCCTGTCCATATTTTGGTTACCTTCCCCATAAGACTGAACAATGGCACGAGTTGCGAGACTGTAACCAACTGTTCGGCAACGACCGTCGCATAACCTCCGAGGCTGCCCGTGAGGTCAAAAAAACCTATCTTCACATCATCGACCTTCGCCCGACAGCGGGCCATCATGTTGGCCACGGTATCGGTGCGGGTCGTCGCCTGTGCTATTGCGGTACTGGTGCCAGTGACCTTTGTTGTCATGTCGGCTACCGCTTCAGCGTTCTGAACGAGGTATTGCGCTGCGCCCATAGACATACGGCCGAAGGTCTGAGACATGAATGCAGCGTCGTTGAGTTTAGGCTTCAGCGCGTCGAGAGCCTCGGCGAGGGTGTTTTTGGAAAAGTCGACCCCGAGGGTCGTCTGCATTGCAAGAATAATGTTACGCAGATCGGTACCGGCCTCGGCGCCTTTGACATTGTTTTTAGAAAGGATCTCGAGGGCGCCGGCCGTGTCTTCGACTGACAATCCGGCAATCGACGCCTGGGCCCCGACTACTTTGAACGACTGGGCCAGGTCGTTGATCTCCGCGGCGCCGTATTTGGAGCCGGCAGCCAGTACATTGATTACACGTGCAGCCTCGCCAGCCTCAAGACCGTACTGGTTGATCGTACCAGCCAAGGCATTCGCCGCCTCGTCCATTGTGATACCCGCCGCTTGGGCCAGAGTGATCGAGTTGCGCTGCAACTCTTTGAGGCCATCCAGACCGATGTCATCCACCTCGATCTGCGATGCCAGAATGGAAAAAGCCCGGGCAGCCTGATCTGCGCCCAGTCCGCTTTCAACCCCGGTCTGCCGTGCGATCTTCCCGAGATCGACCAGATCCTGTCCTACGGTACCGGTAATCGATGACAGGTCAGCCATCGACTGCTCGAAGCCTGCACCGGGGCCGGAAAGAGCCGCCAGACCTTCTGCCACCTGCTTGGTTTGGTCGATGATGGAACTGAGGTTGATACTGGCAACCTTGTTTTTCAGATTGTTGAATGTTTGATTGACTGAATTGTCAACCCGATTAATGTTGGCCACAATCTGAGTGAGGTCTCCCTGCAACTCTCCGACGACGGTAAAGATATTACCGGCGACATTAATTTGGAAAGTTACATTTTCATTCATATCTTTGCGAAAACTTCGGTGTTATGATTGTACTTAGTTGGGTGCTGAACGGGTTTCTTATACTGGCCATGATAACCGGTGTGGTTGCTCTTTTGAACGCTGTGGCAAAGGCTTTGTGCGGTGTCTACGACTGGAGTGATCTTCGTCGGCGCAAAGAGGAACCGGCAGCCGGCCGATTCTCGTTCACGATCCACAGTACATTTCATTCTCAGGGGGAGACGAAGCGTTAACCGCTGAAGGGTTTCCACATTTTCCGTATGTAGATATTTTGCAGGCGTTCGGCCACCCTTACCTGGATGGCCCACTCCTCGTCTGTCAGCGTGTCGGGATCAAGGTGGAGAACCGAACGGATCAATCCCGTTGCCAGGTAGAACCAGTCCGGTTCCTCTACTATCTCCGTCCCCCTTAGAGCTTTTTTAGCTCGCCGGCTGCTACCTCGATCAGTTCGGCAATTTTCTGTTGAAGGCCGATGAAATATTTGTCCTCGCCACGCAACTCGTCGTTGCCGCCGAGCCAGCAGTTGTCGAGGATAACGTCGGCCATCTTGAAATTGCTGCCCTGCGCCCGGGTGCTGGCCAAGTCTACCGTCTGACGACTGGGGCGCTTCAGATAACAGGCGTACTTGCCATCCTCGGTCTCATAGGCGAACACATCGCTGTACTTGTGTTTCCACTCGGCGATCTGTTCCGACGTCGGGATGAATTTTTTGCTCTGGTCGGCGGCGGGCACTGTGGTACCGGCAGTTTCGGTTGTTTGTACTGTTTTGGAATTCATGATTATTCGTTTAAATGGTGTTTAAATGTGATTTGTGAAGTGCCCGGCAGCCACTCCGGACACTCCTGCGATACGCGAATTAATAGGGGTTAGTCGTGTCGTAGTCGATGTTGAGCGCCAGGAATGGCATCGTGTGGGTCGAGGACATATCGCCCTCTTTCATGCCCTTCGGCATCTCGGAGAACGAGGCCCCCTCGATGACGTCGGTCGTGATCACGTTGCTGTCTTTTGGCGCATACGACACCACAATATTGAGATCAATGTCGAGAAAATCTTTATAGCCCTTCGCCCGGGCCGCCCGGTTAAGCGACTCGACCTCCGACTGGGTGATCCCCCATGACCCCTCGTAAGTCCGTTTTCCGCGCTGAATGCTACGAGGTTCACTCCCTGCTCCGTGAAGATGCTCTTGGGCTCTTTTAGTCGTGTAGCTGATCTCCTTGAGGCCGGTGACAAATGCACCCAAAGCAAACACCCGAATATCGACGTAGGAGTACTCCCTGAGATTGATGTGTTTCATATCCTTACTGGTTTAAAGCAGGGTTTTCGAACCCGAGGTTAACAACTATGTCGCGCAGGTAGCCCACCGGCCGGATTCGACAGGTGATGTTCATCAGAGAGGACGAGATGATGTTCTGTTTCGGGTTGATGTAGGCCCTAAAGTCGCTTATCTCTCCAGTCATGGTGATCGTAACGGCGTTGGTGATCAGCCGCTCATAGTAGGTGCAGACCTCCTGCGGCAAATATCCCTCATCGTCGACCACGACGCTGTCAAGGATCTCGTCGATGTATGCGTTGTATGCCAGAATGATTGCCTTGTCGATCACACGCCCGTATGTCAGGTTACTGTAATCGTCTGTGAGGGGCGCCGCCGTGGTGTCGTCGTTGTAGTAGTACCCATTGCGACGCTTGAACTGGCGGTAGAAGATGTAACCGGCATCGTGCAGCGCATCGAGGAGTGCGGCGTGTTCCTCCGGTTTCTTGCCGTCGGTCAGTTGACCGAAGGCGGCGGCCTGGCCGTTCTTCACGCGGCCAAGGTTGTGGTGTACCGGGATCGCGGACAACATCCCCATAGCCTCGCCAATGGACGCCGAGGCCGTCTCGCCGATCATCTCGTCGGAGGCCAACACATAGCCCACTCGGTTCCATGTCGATTCGCGCGGCTTGAACAGCTTCTCGGTCGTACCATCCCAGAGGAGACCCGGCATGAGCACCCTGAACGGATCGATCTTCTTTTCGTAGCTCAGCGCCACAGCCTGCATGGCCTCGCCCGCAGTGATAGCGTCCTTGTCGATGCCGGTGTTCGCGGTGTCGGCCTCGTAGCCCTCGGCCGGAATACGGTTGATTCCCACCAGGCGGATGCGGCCGTTGGCGAAGTCGATCAGCTTGTGGATCGGTGATTCGGCATCCACCGCGGACATCTGCGTCAGCGTCGTAGCCTCGGCCACGACGAGCAGGTAGAGTTCTGCGCCGTCGCCGGCCTTCGCGTAGAATTTGGTCACGTCCTTGTAGACGAGCGGGTTGTTCTCTTTGGTGATCCCGAGTTTTGTGAGGTCGCGCGTCGAGGATATCTGGTACACCTTGTTAAGTTCCAACTTTCCGGCGACAGCGGCGCCGGTGAGGATCAGTCCGGCGATCCCGTCGTCGGTCTGGGCCACCCGGCCCAGACGCCCGTTCGCGAGGTTGATCGTAATTTTCGGCAGTCCCATGTCAGTTGATCGTTATGGAGGTTACGGCGCCACCCTTGAGGCCGCGCTGATGGAGATCCGCCAGACCCTTGCTACCCTCCAGGAACACCTGCTTGTCGGAGGTGATATGGAAGATTTTGTTCTTCGGGTACAATTTGGCGTACTCCTTGGCCAGTGCGGCGAAGGGATCGGCCTTTGATTTCGAGGCGGCTGCCGGTTTGTCGGCTGCTGCACTTTCGCTTCCCTCGGTTTTCAGATACGCTCCTGCAAGCGCGGCGTCCATAACTTTTGCGGCTGCTTCAGTGGCCGCCGTCTCTGCGGCATCACTCGCCGCGCGCGAGGGGTTCGGATGATCTTCCGTGCCGGAGGCGTCTCGGCCATCCTGAGCCGCTGCGTCTGCCGTCTTCGTTTCACCCGCTGCGGCGGAGGCTATGGCGTTATCCTGATTGGTTTTTGTGTTTCGCTTTGACATATCGTATGGTTTTAAATAGTTTATAAATACCGTTTAAGCAGCTTTCGGCCCAGCCAAACAAGGCCGACGAGAATGGCAAGTGCTCCAATTATGCACAGCACTCTCTGAGTAGTAGTCAGCCCCCGTTTCTCTGCGGCCTCAACACTGGCCGCGACGTTGGCCTGTGTCCGGAAATCTCCGCGCATATCTGTTCGCTCGACCCGCTGCTCTATGGCCTGTCCGGTGCCTTCCTGTCTCCGATCTACATCCTGAGTGGCGGTCTGTTCCTGCCGTCCGGCATCCACGCGGCGCCGGGTTTGTGTGGTTTCGCGCATAAGCGGAGGCGTACCGGTGGCGGGATCGACAGGCAGAGTCGTGTCATACTCCCGCGTGGTCGTCGTGATCTCCTCGTCGCTCGACAGTTCGGTTTTAGTCGAACTTGCCTGCCTGATAATCAGGGAGTCGATAGTCGTTATCGTCGCCGCTCCTGAACCCACGCTCTCTTGCTCGAGCGTGATCCGCCCGTCGACCTGCCGGGTCGCTGTCGAATTTGTCGTCACCGCTCTCCTCGTTGGCGAGCAACTCGCGAGAAACAGGACAGTCAGAACCATGAGGGCAAGCGGGTATCTGCTCGATGGCCTTGCGAAACTTATTGAGGTCATTGCGTAAGTATTTTATTTCCGTGCGCAGCGGCTTGACCACGCTGTCAACCAAAATCTCGTTGCCCAGTCTGGCGTTTTTCAACTCCGTGCTGCGCGTCTCGGATGTGTATTTCCGGCGAGTGAGCAACGCTGAGACTGTCGAGCCGATTATGGTGGTCGCAATACCGCCGATTATGGTGATCAATTCCGTGTTCATTGCTCTATCCCGATTGATTCCAGCCAGGCGGGTACATCGAACGACGGGCACGCTTTGGCGGCGAGTTGGTTGTGGCCGACTATCTTCACGCGCGGGAACCGGCGATGAAAATCTTTGACGTACCGTTCCGTCTCCCGCCGCTGCGCCGGGGTGCGGGTGTCCCTGGGGGTTCGGCCGTCGGCAGCGACACCGCCGACGTACACAACGTGCCGGGATGTGGAGTTGTAACCGCTTGCCCCGTTGGTAATCTCCCAGGGATCGACCCGTGCGTCCTCGTTGTTGTCTACGAGCCGCTCGCGCCGCCCGTCCAAATGGATCAGGTCTGTATATCCGACCTGCTTCCACCCGCGGCCCCTGGGCGGGGGCGCTGTATGCCACGCCCGAATTTCGTCGGCTGTTACCTCGCGTCCCGCGGGCGTGGCAGTACAGTGCAGAACCAGATATTGCAGTTCCTTTCCCATTCAGAGGTAGGGTTACGCTTTCGCGCTAACGATCGCGCCCATCGCCCTCTCCGCCAGCGGCAGACAGATCGAATAGACTTTGTAGTTGAGCAGGTTCGCCTGGTTCTTCGGGTCGGTCTTGGCTTCCGAGGCGTATGCCGTCATGCTGCCGTTGGCCTTCATCTTTCCGTTGAGCGAGAACGCGACGGATGCCTGCGTGTCGGTTGTGCCGGGAGCGGCGCCGTAGGCGAGTTTCGTGAGCGCCGTGGCATTGTAATACGGACAGTCATCGTACTCGTAGACCTCGAAGCCGTAGAGCTTCGCCACCTTGCCCGTCTCGTAGTTGTAATACTGCTGGGCGAACTTCTGGTCGTTTTCAAGCATGTCGGCGATGTGGTCGCCGCACAGCACGAGAATACGATCCGCCTTGGGCACTTTGTTCTTGTCGAACAGCTTCTTGAGGCGGATGACATCCGAGCGCGTCATCGCCTTGCGGCCGTCAACGGCGGTACCTGTGGTCGCAATGACGGGGGTGGCGTCTTTGTTCTCGCCCGGCGCCAGCGCGTGGATCGCCCGCGAGTAGATCTTCTCCTTCATCACCTCCTTGTGGCGCTCGATGACCGAAGCCTTCTTGTCGTAGGACAGGGCGTACAGTTCGTCGTCGGTGATCTGAGTCGGGCGCGTCTGGTATTTGTCCAGCGAGATCGCTTTGTCGGCATCCTCGAGAGTTTCGATATCGAGCGGATAGGTCGTGTTATTGACCAGCACTGTCGGATCGCCTCCGATCTGCACGAAGTGGATCACGTCGTTGTTGACGTATTGGTCGTATGACCGGATCCTGTTGTACCACCCCATCTCGGCGGGGTCGGTGCGGAAGGCTTTAATCATCTGGCCCGTCCACACTTCGGTAAGCAGCCCGGCGCGGAGCACGCCTACTGGCGCCATTCCGCCGAACGTACCGGCCACAACCGAAACGCCGCCGGCGGCCAGCGCGCCGTACAAAGGTTGCGCGCCCAGGGACATGCCGACAACCGCGCCGACGACCCCGTTCACGCTCAGGGTACAGATAAGGCCCAACAGGGCGAAAAGAAATTTTCTCATTCAGCTATAAATGTTTTTGATGTCAGTTACTTGAGGTCGTCGGGCTCGACACCGAACTCGGCTTTGAACAGGCGCGCGAACTCCTCGGGGTTCTCGCTACGCAGGGCCTGAAGTTCCGTCTCCGGCATGTCCGCGTAGGACTTCGACGCGGCGGCGCTTGCAGATCCGGCGCCTTGGTTGATGAACTGCATGGGTTTGACCGCGGGGGTCAGCGCGTCCAGCGCCGTGCCCAGGTGATCGAACCCGGCGCTCTTGCCCAGGGCTATGAACGCCTCGCGCTTGTCGGCAGTGATCTTGTGGGCCTTGATCGCGTCGTCGACAGCTGTCTCGATGCGCGCGAGTTCGATCGATTCGACACGGGCGGCGTCGGTTTGCAACTTTGTGATCGCGGCGAGCGCGTCGCTCTCGGTGGCAGTTGCCACCAGGCCGAGGGCCAAAAGGATTCTTTCCATAGAAAAATTGATTTGTTTGTTATCGGTGGTCGATTCCGGAGCGGGTTTGGCCACCGGTTCGGGTTTGAGCAGCGGCAGTAGATCGCTTGCGGCGCCGGCGGCGAGTTCCAGCACTTTACCTCCGGGTTCGTACAGTTTCAGGGCGTCGTCGTTGGCTCCGATGTCTACGATCGAGACCTCGATCAGTTTGCTCTTGGTGATCGTGGCGCGTGTCTGCCCTTGGGAGATGTGCTCGGGGGCGGAGGAGAACTCGATCGGTTCGAGGCCCGCCGAGCACATGCGCAGGAAGTCATCCTCCCATTTGCGCCCTACCTCTGCGGCAAACTTGTCACCCAGGTCGAACACCGGGGTGCCGATCAGGAGGTCTCCCTCGACGCGAAGGTTCTCCACGCGGCCGATCACCATTGCATTTACTTCTCCCCATCGGTCGCGGCGGTGCATGTACAGGAGCACTGGGTTTTTCTTGAACTGGGCCGTGTCGATCCCCGATGTGAGTACGCGGGTTCCGTAGCTGTTCACCCGGGAGGTGTTGATCACAAATTCTCTTGCCATTCTGAAGATGTCGTTTTGTAGCGGAGGCGGGGATCGAACCCGCGACCTTGAGGGAATGAACCTCACGAGCTGCCACTGCTCCACTCCGCGATGTTTGTGAGGGCAAAAGTGCGCCACTCGGGCGAGCGCAACAAAAAGTACGTAAAGAGTTTACGTACTTTTTTTATGTCGAGGCGCGATGCGCGACTTTTGTTCCCGTCTAACAGCTGATTTTATGAATGGCAGGTAAAGCAAATGAAGAAAAAAGGGAGTTCGCACGCGTACTCTACATGACGGGCGAGCAGCAGAAGGTTATCGCCGAAAAGGTCGGCGTTTCGGAGCAGACCATAGGCCGCTGGGTTAAGGAGGGTGAATGGGATAAACGCCGCGCAGCGCAAAATATCACACGGCCGGAGATCGTGAACAATCTTCTTAAGGCGATCAGCAACCTGGTGGAAAATCTCAATGAGGAGACAGACCCGGCGAAACTCTCCGGGGCCGCCGACAAACTCGCAAAACTCGCCGCGACGGTCGAGAAACTCGATAAGAAGGCCAACGTGGTCGATGCGATCGAGGTGTTCATTGCTTTCGGCAAGTGGCTGGAGTTTCGCTCGTCGGTCGATAAAGAGCTCACGCCCGAGCTGATCCGGCTGTTCAATAAATATCAAGACCTCTACATCACCGACCAACTGAGCGCTAAATAATGGCCGGAGTGACAAATGAAGCTATAAAGAGGTGGCACGAGCACTGTGAAAACGTGCAGCGCCAAACCACCAAACATCTCCTCGAAAGCGAGGCGGAGAAACATGCCCGCATAAAACGGCTCCGGGGGGATTACAACGCTTTTTTCAACTACTACTTCCCCCACTACACCGACGACCCCGCAACGGGCAAACACACCGAGTGCGCTCCCTTCCAGATCGCCGCCGCAAACAAGATCCGCAAAAACCGCAACCTAAAGGCTGTTCTTAAATGGGCGCGGGGGCACGCAAAGAGCACCCACCTGGGCATCGGCATCCCGATGTGGTTGAAGTGCCAGGAGGTGCGCGAGCTCAACGT
>DBDQ01000027.1 GCA_002293665.1 Alistipes sp. UBA928
GCTGAATCCCGGCGACCGTGTTGTCACTCGCGGAGTGACGCAGGTTCGGTTGGCGGCTATGTCGGGCGTAATTCCGGAGGGGCACAGCCATTAAACCATGCTGAATCGGATTATTAAATTCTCACTGAATAACAGATTGGTTGTTCTGGTGGGAGCGATTCTCCTGATGTTGGCGGGTACTTACACCGCCTCGCGGATGGAGGTCGATGTATTCCCCGACCTGAACGCGCCGACGGTCGTGGTGATGACGGAAAGCGCGGGAATGGCTCCCCAAGAGGTCGAACGGTTGGTTACTTTCCCCGTCGAGACGGCGGTGAACGGGGCGACGGACGTGCGCCGCGTGCGCTCCTCCTCTACCACGGGTTTCTCAGTCGTGTGGGTAGAATTCGAGTGGGGCACGGACATCTACCGTGCGCGGCAGATTGTGAGCGAAAAGCTCGCCGTTGTCGGCGACGCACTGCCGCCCGGCGTGGGCAATCCCACCCTCGGCCCGCAATCTTCCATACTCGGCGAGGTGATGATCGTCGGCCTCACCGCCGACAGCACCTCATTGCAGGAACTGCGCACGCTGGCCGACTGGACGATACGTCCTCGCCTGTTGGCTACGGGCGGTGTGGCGCAGGTGGCGGTTATCGGCGGCGAGATCAGAGAGTATCAAATCCTGCTCGACCCCGAGCGGATGAAACACTACGGCGTGGGGTTGGACGAGGTGATCGCCGCCACCGACGGGATGAATCAAAACGCTTCGGGTGGCGTGCTGTATGAGTACGGCAACGAATACATCGTTCGCGGCGTGATGGCCACCGACCGCATCGAGGAGTTGTGTAAGGCGGCGGTGGGCGGGGTCCTGCTCGAAAACATCGCCGAGATCAGGGTCGGCGACAAGGCTCCTAAATTGGGCACGGCTTCTGTCGAAGGCCGACCCGCCGTTCTGATTACCGTAACCAAACAACCCGCCACAAGCACCATCGACCTGACTGCTGCACTCGATCGTTCGCTGACCGACATTCAAAAGACACTCCCTGCCGACGTGCGCCTGAAGAGCGATATTTTCCGGCAGGAGCGGTTCATCGACAATTCTATCGACAACGTGCAGAAATCGTTATTCGAGGGTGGCATCTTCGTTGTGATTATCCTGTTCTTGTTCCTGATGAACGTGCGCACGACCGTTATTTCGCTCGTTACCATTCCGCTTGCGTTGGTGAGCGCGATTTTGGCGCTGAAGGGAATGGGGCTGACCATAAACACCATGAGCCTCGGCGGTATGGCGATTGCCATCGGTTCGTTGGTGGACGATGCGATAGTCGATGTCGAGAACGTCTATAAACGCCTGCGCGAGAACCGCGCCAAGCCCAAAGAGGAGCAGCAATCGGTAATGACGGTGGTCTACGAGGCTTCGCGCGAGGTGCGGATGCCTATCCTGAACTCGACGCTGATCATCGTGGCGAGCTTTGTGCCTCTCTTTTTCCTTTCCGGCATGGAGGGGAGAATGCTCGCACCGTTGGGTATAGCGTTCATCGTCGCGCTGGCGGCCTCGACCGTCGTTGCGCTCACTCTCACTCCAGTACTGTGCAGTTACCTGTTGGGCAAAAAGCAACGGGAAGAGCGTGAGTCGTGGGTGGCGCGAAAACTCAAAGCGGGCTATCGCGTGTGCCTGGGGTGGACGCTCGACCACAAGTATTGGATTTTGGGCGGTACGGGTGCGTTGCTCGTGGCCGCACTCGTGATGTTCTTCTCGCTGGGACAGAGCTTTCTGCCGCCGTTCAACGAGGGATCGTTCACCGTAAACGTCTCGACGCTGCCGGGAATCTCGCTCGACGAAAGCGACAAGATCGGTCGCCGCGCCGAGGAGTTGCTGTTGTCCGTGCCGGAGATTCAAACCACNNCGCAAAACGGGACGCGCCGAGTTGGACGAACACGCGCTGGGGGTGAACGTGTCGGAGATCGAGGCGCCGTTCGTGTTGGCCGACCGCTCGAAAGAGGAGGTACAGGCAGAAATCCGCGAAAAATTGCGGACGATTCCCGGAGCCGTCATAGAGGTCGGACAGCCCATTTCGCACCGCATCGACGCGATGCTGTCGGGCACGCGCGCCAATATTGCCATCAAACTGTTCGGCGACGATCTGAGCCGTCTTTTTGCTCTCGGAAACCAGGTTAAAGCCGCCATCGGGGATGTGGAAGGCGTGGCCGACCTGAATGTCGAACAGCAGGTGGAGCGTCCGCAACTTAAAATCACCCCGCGCCGGGAGTTGCTCGTCCGATATGGGATTACGCTCCCCGAATTTGCCGAAATCGTGCGCGTGATGCTCGGCGGTGAGGCAGTATCGCAGGTTTATGAGGGCGACCGCGTGTTCGACCTGACGCTGAAAGTCGATGACGCGAGCCGCGAAAGCATCGACCGTATCCGCAACCTGACAGTCGACGCGGGCGGGCGAAAAATACCGTTCGACCACATCGCCGAGATCACCTCCTCGATGGGTCCGAACACGATCAACCGCGAGAACGTGATGCGAAAGATCGTCGTCTCGGCCAACGTCGCCGGACGCGACCTGCGCGGCGTGGTAAGCGATATTCAACGTCGCGTGGATGAACGGATCGAGCTTCCCGAAGGCTATCACATCGAGTACGGCGGGCAGTTCGAGAGTGCCGAGGCCGCCTCGCGCACATTGACGATAGCCTCCGTCTTCTCGATACTCGTCATATTCCTGCTGCTTTTCAACGAGTTCCGCAACGTAACGCAGTCGGCGGTGATTCTCGTGAATCTGCCTTTGGCGTTGATCGGCGGCGTAGTGATACTTTTCTTTTCGGGCGGAGTGGTGAGTATTCCGGCCATCATCGGTTTCATCTCGCTGTTCGGAATAGCCACCAGAAACGGGATGTTGCTCGTGGCGCGCTACAACGACCTGCGGGCGGCGGGGATGACACTACGCGAGAGTGTACTGCACGGCTCGCTCGACCGCCTCAATCCTATTCTTATGACCGCCCTGACTTCGGCACTCGCTTTGATACCGTTGGCTATGGGCGGCGATCTGCCGGGTAATGAAATTCAAAGCCCGATGGCGAAAGTTATCCTCGGCGGATTGCTCACTTCGACCCTGCTGAACGGATTTATAGTTCCGGTAATGTACTTAATGACAAGTAAAAAATGAAAAAGATGATTTTTGCGCTGGCGGTGCTTTTCGCTCTGCCCGCGCACGCACAAATAGACGAAGTGTTGCGGCAGATAGAGCAAAACAACACGACCCTGCGAGCGTTGGCCGACCAAGCCGGGGCGGACAAATTGGCAAACCGCACGGGTATCTCCCTGCCCGACCCCGAAATTGAGTTCGCCCGCCTGCGGGGCACGCCCACGGCAATTGGCAACCGTACCGACATAGCCGTAACGCAGGGATTCGACATCGCCACCATAACGGGAATGAAAGCTCGTCAGGCGCGGCGGCGAAACGGACTGATCGACTTGAAATTTGCATCGGAGCGAACCAATATCCTGCTCGAAGCGAAACAGCGTCTCATCGAGTTGGTCTACTACAACCGCCTTGCCGCGGAGCTGCAAACACGCCTCGAATACGCCAGAACCATTGCCGACGGCTACGGGCGCAAGTTGGCGAGCGGCGACGCCAACCGGCTCGAACACAATAAGGCGCAATTGAGCCTCCAGACCGTGCAGGGAGAGTTGGCGCGATGTGAGGTGGAACGCGGCGCACTGCGCGCCGAA